>JBIRBF010000238.1:0-2826 GCA_044326505.1 Candidatus Nanopelagicales bacterium
AGGCCGATCAGGTAACAGGCGACCAGCTGGGTGAGGAACGCCTTGGTGGAGGCGACCGCGATCTCCGGGCCGCCGTGGGTGTAGAGCACCGCGTCGGACTCGCGCGGGATGGTGGAGCCGTTGGTGTTGCAGATGGCGAGCACCCGGGCCTTCTGCTCCTTGGCGTGGCGCAGCGCCATCAGGGTGTCCATCGTCTCGCCGGACTGGGAGATCGCCACCACCAGGGTGGACCGGTCCAGCACCGGATCGCGGTAGCGGAACTCGCTTGCCAACTCGACCTCGCACGGGATCCGGGTCCAGTGCTCGATGGCGTACTTGGCCACCATGCCGGCGTGATACGCCGTGCCGCAGGCAATGATGATGACCTTGGTGATGTCGCGCAGCTGCTCGTCGGTCAGCCGCATGTCGTCCAGCTGCAGCTCGCCCTGCCTGTTGATTCGGCCGAGCAAGGTGTCAGCGACCGCCCGCGGCTGCTCGGCGATCTCCTTGAGCATGAACAGGTCGTAGCCGCCCTTCTCGGCGGCCGAGGCGTCCCAGGTGACCTCGAACTCGGTGACCTCGGCTGGCGCCCCGTCGAAATCGGTGACCTCGACGCCCTCTCGGGTGAGCACGACGACCTGGTCCTGGCCCAGTTCGAGCGCCCGGCGAGTGTGGGCGATGAAGGCCGCGACGTCGGAGGCCAGGAAGTTCTCGCCCTCACCCAATCCCACGACCAGCGGTGAGTTGCGCCGGGCGCCGACGAGCAGGTCGGGCTGATCGGCATCGATGGCCACGAGGGTGAAGGCCCCGTCGAGGCGCCGGCACACGGCGCGCATGGCTTCCGGCAGATCACCGTCGCAGGCGGGCAGTGCAGCGGCGAGCAGGTGGGCGACGACCTCGGAGTCGGTCTCGCTGGACAGCGTCACATCACCGTCTGCGAGCTCCTGGCGCAACTCGGCAAAATTCTCGATGATCCCGTTGTGGATGATCGCGACCCGGGAGTTGTTGCTCACGTGCGGGTGGGCGTTGACGTCGTTGGGCGCGCCGTGCGTGGCCCAGCGCGTGTGGCCTATGCCGGTCGTGCTGTCCGGCAGCGGGTCCTCGCCCAGCAGTGCCTCAAGGTTGGCCAACTTGCCGGCCCGCTTGCGGGTGAGCAGTTCGCCGTGTGACAGGACCGCGACGCCAGCTGAGTCGTACCCCCGATACTCCAGGCGGCGCAAGCCCTCGACAACGACCTCAAGCGCCTGCTTCGCGCCCACGTATCCGACGATTCCACACATGGGCGCCAGCCTAGCCCAGGCTCAGCTGCTCCCTGACGATGCTCGCCAGCCGCTCGGCGGCGTGCCGCGCGTCCTCCGACGTGCTCGCTTCGACCATGACCCGCACCAGCGGCTCGGTGCCCGACTTGCGCAGCAGCACTCGGCCCGTCTGGCCCAGCTCCTGCTCCACCGCGGCCACCTCGGCTGCGATGGCCGCGTTGCCATCGAGCGCGTCCCGGTCGACCCCGCGGACGTTGATCAGTTCCTGCGGCAGAACGGACATGGCACCGGCCAGGTCCGCCAAAGAGCGCCCCGAGTCGGCCATTGCCGCCATGAGCATCAGCGCCGTCAGCACCCCGTCGCCAGTCGTCGCGTAGTCGCTCAGGACCACGTGGCCGGACTGCTCACCGCCCAGGGAGTAGCCCCCAGCGCGCATCTCCTCGAGCACGTACCGGTCCCCGACCGCGGTCGTGACCAGGTTGATCCCATGCTCGGCCATGGCCAGCTGGAAGCCCAGGTTGCTCATCACGGTGGCGACCACTGTGTTGTCGACGAGCTCGCCGCGCTCCGCCATCCGAATCGCCAGGACGGCCATGATTTGGTCCCCGTCCACGATGGCGCCAGTGGCATCCACGGCGAGGCAGCGATCGGCGTCGCCGTCGTGGGCGATACCTAGGTGGGCGCCGTGCTCGACGACTGCGCGCTGCAGGTCACCCAGGTGGGTGGATCCGCAGTCCTCATTGATGTTGTAGCCATCCGGCGCGGTGTGGATCTCGATCACCTCTGCGCCCAGCCGGCGATAGGCGGCCGGGCCGATCCCGCTCGCAGCGCCATTCGCGCCGTCCACCACACAGGTGATGCCGGCCAACGAGGTCGGCACCGCCGCGACCAGGTGCTCGAGGTACCGCTCCGCCAGTTCCGCAGCAGGACGGATGCGCCCGACCGCCGCCCCCGTCGGGCGGTCCCACTCCTCGCCTAGGCGATCCTCGATAGCCGCCTCGATCTCGTCGGCGAGCTTGACCCCGCCACTGGCGAAGAACTTGATGCCGTTATCGGGCATGGGGTTGTGCGATGCAGACAGCATCACGCCCAGGTCCGCATCCAGGGCGGCCGTCAGATAGGCCACACCAGGCGTCGGCAGCACGTCCACGACGAGCACATCGACCCCGGCGCTGGCCAGACCCGCCACAACCGCGTACTGCAGGAACTCGCCGCTCACGCGGGTGTCGCAGCCCACGACCGCCAGCGGTCGCGGCCGGTCATCATGAGTGAAGGCACCGACGTCGCCGAGCACGTGGGCGGCCGCAACGGCCAGGTCGACGGCCAACTCGGCCGTGAGGTCCACGTTCGCGACGCCCCGCACCCCATCGGTGCCGAACAGCCGTCCCGCCATGGTTAGCGCTTGGAGTACTGCGGCGCCTTGCGAGCCTTCTTGAGGCCGTACTTCTTGGATTCCTTCTTGCGATCGTCGCGGGTGAGGAAGCCGGCCCGCTTCAGCTCGGTGCGCAGCTCGGGGTCGAGCTCGATGAGCGAGCGGGAGATGCCGTGGCGCAGGGCGCCGGCCTGGCCCGACGGGCCGCCCCCGTCG
>JBIRBF010000022.1:0-21037 GCA_044326505.1 Candidatus Nanopelagicales bacterium
ACAACCCGCTGTTCATCTATGGCGACTCCGGCTTGGGCAAGACACATCTCTTGCACGCGATCGGGCACTACAACCGGACGCTCTATCCGTCGGCTCGTGTGCGCTACATCTCCAGCGAAGAGTTCACCAACGACTTCATCAACTCCATCCAGGAGAACCGGAACAGCTCGTTCCAGAGCCGCTACCGCAATGTGGATGTACTGCTGGTCGACGACATCCAGTTCCTGGGCGGGAAAGTACAGACCCAGGAGGAGTTCTTCCACACCTTCAACACGCTGCACAACGCGAACAAGCAGATCGTGATCACCTCGGACGTTCCGCCCAAGCAGCTGCCCGGCCTTGAGGATCGCCTGCGGTCCCGCTTCGAGTGGGGGCTGACCACCGACATCCAGCCGCCCGACCTCGAGACCCGCATCGCGATCCTGCGCAAGAAGAAGCAGATCGAGAACTTCGAGGTGCCCGAGACCGCCCTGGAGTACATCGCCAGCCGAATCGACTCGAACATTCGCGAACTCGAGGGGGCCCTGATACGCGTCAAGGCATTCGCGAGCCTCAACCAACAGGCTGTCGACCTCTCGATCACCAAGCACGTCATCGACGGGTTGCTGCCCGAGTCGACGGGCCCCGAGATCACCTCCGAGGCGATCATGGATCGCACGGCCACCTACTTCGGGGTGACTCTGGACGACCTGACGGGACCGTCGCGCACCCGCACACTCGTGAACGCCCGCCAGGTCGCCATGTACCTCTGCCGCGAGCTCACCCAGATGTCGCTGCCGCGCATTGGCCAGATCTTCGGAGGCCGCGACCACACGACGGTCATGCACGCCGACCGAAAGATCCGTGACCAGATGCAAGAGCGCCGGCTGGTCTATAACCAGGTCCACGAGCTAACGAACATCATCAAGTCAGACCCCCGCCGCTGACCCACCGCACTGCCCTAGGGCGCCGTAATGAGCACGCTTCCCCTACTCCCGCGCGCCCCCAGGTCGCCAGCGCAGGGTCGTCAATCATCTTTTCGGCTGATGCGGGGTCATTCCACAGGCTGTGGATAACCTGTGGGTTACTTGGAACGACTCGGTGGAGTAATCACAATTCCTGGGGAGCCGGCGCCCCACACCTGTGCGCCGGCTGGGGATCGGCGCGGGCCCGCCCACAGGCCGGACACAAGGCCGCTGTCCCCCTCCACAGCTCCATCCGCACGCCAAAAGACTCCCTGACCAGCGGAAACTCGACTTATCCACACAATCCACCGGCCCTACTACTACTACGAACATCACTAAGTAGAGATTCGGAAAGGCATCACAGGCCCGACCCGCACCAGATCCGAGGCCAGCCCACGACGTCATCCCCGGAGTTGTGAATCATCCACAGCGAGGTCTGCCCTCGCATGATGCGCGCGTGTCTGTCCGACTAGTGTGTGCCCGAAGTGCGCGCACCGCGCGCGTTGATGGAGGTAGTCAGGTGCAGGTACGTCAGGGCAGCCGCATGGAGGCCGACGGGGCGGGACCCGACGCAGGGCAACTCGCTCTGAAGATGGACCGGGCGGAGTTCGCCGACGTCGTCGCGTGGACCGCTCGCACTCTGCCGAGGACGGGCACTGCGACCAGCGGCATCGTCATCGATGCCAGCGACGGCCGGGTGAGCCTGTCCAGCACCGACCTCGAGGTCTCCGGCGAGGCCGTGGCCGAGAACGCCGTCATCGAAGCTGCTGGACGGGTGATGGTCTCGGGACGGCTGTTGTCCGACATCGCCCGGAGCTTGCCCGAGGCTCCGGTTCGGCTAGTGGCTGACAGCAGCCGCGCGACGATCAGTTGCGGCCGAGCCAAGTTCTCGATCCCGGTGCTGCCCGAGGCGGACCATCCACACCTGCCGAACCAGCCGCGCGGCCTGGGCCGCGCCCGCGGCGACCTGTTCGCGAAAGCCGTGGCTCAGACCTACGTCGCCACGGCCCGCAACGACTCGTACAACTACATGAACGGCATCAAGCTTGAGCTGGGGGCGGACCAACTCACCTTCGCCGCCACGGATCGCTATCGCTTGGCAGTGCGAGACATCGCCTGGGTCTCAGAGTCGTTCTCCGACGAGGTACCCGAGGTCATCGTGCCCGGACGGAGCCTCTCGGATGTGGCCAAGGCACTGGCCGGCGACCCCCTTGTGCAGGTGGGCCTCGACGGCGGCGCGGGCATCGAGCACCGCTTGCTGGGCCTGCAGGGCGAGAACCGCAGTTTCACCACGCGCCTCATTGACGGCAAGTTCCCCGCGTTCCGGTCGTTGATCCCATCGCAGTTCGAGTCCACTGTGCGCATTGATGTGGCCGAGCTCTCCGATGCCATCAAGCGGGTCTCCCTGCTGGCCAAGTCGGCTCGGAACATGGCGGTGCAGCTGAACATCGACGAAGGCGAGGTCACGCTCTCGGTCGGCGGTCCGGAGGAGGGCGCCGAGGAGGCTGTGGAGGCCGAGCTCGCCGGCAGCCCCAACGCCATCGCCTTCAATCCGCAGTTCCTGCTGGATGGCCTGCACAGCCTCGACCGGGCACAAGTGGTCCTCAGCTTCAACCAGCCCTCGACGCCGGTCGTGTTGCTCGGAGCCGACGCCGATGCCGAACCGGATCGGGATTACCGCTACCTGCTGATGCCCATCCGCATCGCCTAGCTACCGGTGTACGTGGCCCGGCTGGGCCTGCGGGACTTCCGCAGCTACGCCAGTGCTGATATCGAACTGCTCCCGGGCGTCACCCTGCTGATCGGGCGAAACGGGCACGGTAAGACCAACCTGGTGGAGGCCTTGGTCTACATCGCGCGGCAGGGTTCCCACCGGGTGGCCAAGGACGCTCCGCTTATCCGAGCTGGAACTGAGCAGGCGATCATCTCGGTGCGCGTGCGTTGGCACGATCGAGAGCAGGCCGTGGAGTTGGAGCTCAACGCCGGGCGTCCCAAGCGCGCTCGGGTGGCCGGCGCCGCACGCCGGCCCCGCGAGGCTCTGGGCATCTTGCGGGCAGTTGTTTTCGCTCCCGAGGACCTCGCCTTGGTCAAGGGCGACCCGGCGGTCCGGCGCGCGTTCCTGGACGACCTGGTTGTGGCGCTCGCGCCACGCATGGCGGGCGTGCTCGCCGACTATGAGCGCATCGTCCGCCAGCGCTCCGCCCTACTCAAGTCGGTGAGCGGCACGTGGCGCCGTGACGATTCCTTCCATTCCACGCTGGACGTGTGGGACGAGCAGCTCATATCGGTGGGGTCCGAGGTGGCGATGGCGCGCTTGCGGGCGCTTGATGCCCTCGCGAGTCCGCTGCGCGACGCCTACTCCGCTGTGGCCCCCGGTGGTGGGGCAGCAGGATGCGCCTATGACTCCTCTTGGTGGTCCGGCGCGACGCCTACCGTGGCCGATCTGCAGCAGTCGCTGCGCAAGGCGTTGGCCGATCGGCAGCGTGCCGAGCTGGAGCGCGGCCTGACGCTTGTCGGTCCGCAGCGCGACGACGTGGCGTTGGCTATCGGCGAGCTGCCAGCTAAGGGATACGCGTCCCACGGCGAGTCCTGGTCGCTGGCGTTGAGCCTGCGGCTGGCGACGTTCGAGCTGATGAGGGCCAGTTTCGACACCGGTGGCGACCCAGTCCTGATTCTCGACGACGTGTTCGCCGAGCTCGACGCCGAGCGCCGCCAGCGCCTGGCCGAGCTCGTGGTGGATGCTGAGCAGGTGATAGTCACGGCTGCGGTTGCCGACGACGTGCCCGACCTGCTGGTCGGGCGCACGCTCCAGGTCACCCGCGACGGCGTGAGCCACGTCGCATGAGCGCCCCCGACGGGACCGGACCGGTCGAACCGCTGGAGGACCCGGCTGGAGACTTGGCCGCCGAGCTGCTTGCGCGCACCGCGGGAAGTTCCTCGACGCGACCCGCCCGACGGTCCTCGCGCGCCAGCCGCACGCCCGGATTGACGGTCGCCCCGGTCGGCGGCGTCCCCCGCAATGACGAGGCGACCTACTCCGGACCGCGGCCGGACCAGCGCGACCCCATGGCGCTCACCGACGCCGTCGCGCAATTGATCAATCAGCAGAATTGGCAGGAGCGCACTCGGCTGGCCGCCGCTTTGGCCCGATGGGCGGACATCGCGGGTCCGGACGTGGCGGCGCATGTGGTCGCGGAGTCGTTCGACGACGGGGTGCTCGTCCTCCGCGCGGATTCCACTGCGTGGGCCACTCAGATGCGCCTGCTGCTCCCGACCATCCGCACCCGAATCGACGCCGCGATCGGCCGCGGGGTCGTGGCCGACATCAACGTTCGGGGCCCGTCAGCACCGCGCGGACGCGGGCGTCTCCGGGTGCCTGGTCGCGGGCCTCGGGACACCTACGGCTGACATCGGTGCGCAGTCGCGCGACACTCCCGCCGTGATGTGGACGCATGCGGGGGACTTCGGCGCCGTTAGGTAGACTGAGCACCGGAATAGACCATCCGCGGTCCACCACTCAAAGCAAGCCAATCGCGGCGGTTCGACACCGGCAGCCGCACCTCGGCCGTTCAGCCACCCGCACTCCGGCACCACCGGCAAGGAGTTTCCGCCCAGTGTCCTATGACGCAAGCGACATCACCGTCCTCGAAGGTCTCGACGCCGTTCGCAAGCGCCCCGGAATGTACATCGGCTCGACCGGCGAGCGGGGCCTGCACCACCTGGTGTACGAGGTCGTCGACAACGCCGTCGACGAGGCCATGGCGGGATACGCGGACACCATCACCGTGGAGCTGCTGCCCGAAGCGCGGGTACGGGTGATCGACAACGGTCGCGGCATCCCCGTCGACGAGCATCCGGTCGAGAAGAAGCCGGCCGTCGAGGTCGTGCTCACGGTGCTGCACGCCGGTGGGAAGTTCGGCGGGTCCGGCTACTCGGTGTCCGGCGGCCTGCACGGGGTGGGCGTCTCGGTGGTGAACGCTCTCTCCACCGAGCTCACCGTCGAGGTCGACCGGGATGGCTTCCGTTGGTCGCAGTCCTACGACAGCGGCGTCCCTCGGGCTCGGCTCGCCAAGGGCGAGGCCGCCGAACGCACCGGCACCACGGTCACGTTTCAGCCCAACGACGACATCTTCGAGACCACGCGGTTCGACTTCGACATCCTGGCCCGCAGATTTCAGGAAATGGCCTTCCTCAACCGCGGCCTCACCATCACGCTCACGGACGAGCGGGTGCCTGAGGACGACATCGAGGATCCCGAGGATGCCGAGATGCGGACCGTCACCTACCACTACGCGGGCGGCATCGCGGATTTCGTGCGGCACCTCAATTCCTCGCGCGGACCGGCGCACCCGAACATCATCGAGTTCGGCGGCGAGAACACCGAGCAGGGCATCAGCGCCGAGGTCGCGCTGCAGTGGAACAACAGCTTCGCCGAGTCGGTCTACACCTTCGCCAACACCATCAACACGACTGAGGGCGGAACCCACGAGGAGGGTTTCCGCGCGGCGCTCACCTCGATGGTGAACAAGTACGCCCGGGAGTGGGGGGTGCTCAAAGAGAAGGACACGAACCTCTCCGGCGACGACATTCGCGAGGGCCTGACCGCGATCGTGTCGGTGAAGCTCCGCGAGCCGCAGTTCGAGGGCCAGACCAAGACCAAGCTGGGCAACACCGAGGCCAAGGCCTTCGTGCAGAAGGTGACCTACGAGTGCCTGGGGGAGTGGTTCGACCGCAACCCGGCCGAGGGCAAGGAAATCGCCCGCAAGGCGCATCAGGCCTCCGTGGCGCGCGTCGCAGCGCGGCGGGCGCGCGACCTGGCGCGCAACAAGAAGGGGCTCTTGGGCGGCTCCGGCTTGCCCGGCAAGCTGATCGACTGCTCCTCGCACGACCCGGAGGACTGCGAGATCTTCATCGTGGAGGGGGACTCCGCGGGAGGGTCGGCCCGCAGCGGCCGCGACCCGGCGACCCAGGCGATTCTGCCGATCCGCGGGAAGATCCTCAACGTCGAGCGGGCTCGCATCGACAAGGTGCTCGGCAACAACGAGGTGCAGGCCATGATCTCGGCCCTGGGAACGGGTATCCAGGAGGAGTTCGACCTCAACAAGCTGCGCTACTACAAGCTCGTGCTCATGGCCGATGCCGACGTCGACGGCCAGCACATCCGCACTCTGCTGCTCACCCTGCTTTTCCGCTACATGCGTCCGCTGCTGGAGCAGGGGCACGTGTACCTGGCACAGCCGCCGCTCTACAAGATCAAGTGGTCAAAGGCCACGCCGGACTACGCGTTCTCCGATCGTGAGCGCGACGTCCTGCTGGAGGACGGCCTGGCTGCGGGCAAGAAGCTCCCCAAAGACTCCATCCAGCGCTACAAGGGTTTGGGCGAGATGAACGCCTCCGAACTCTGGGAGACCACGATGGACCCGGCCCACCGGGTGCTGCTGCAGGTGACGGTGGACGACGCGGCTCAGGCCGACGAACTCTTCTCGATGCTCATGGGTGACGACGTCGAACAGCGCCGACGGTTCATCACCCGCAACGCCAAGGATGTCCGCTTCCTCGATGTCTAGTTTCTCGAGCTTCAGCACCCGGCCGCTGACCAGGTTTCACGTCGGCCGAATGTACCTCGCGCCGCAGTCGCCGAAAGGGATGATCAGCCTTGGCTGACGACACCGCCACAGTCGAGCCGGAGGCCGTCGGCCCGCACGGCCGCATCGAGCCGGTCGAGATCCAGGCCGAGATGCAGAAGTCCTACCTGGACTACGCGATGAGCGTCATCGTGGGCCGGGCCCTGCCCGACGTCACAGACGGACTCAAGCCGGTGCACCGACGGGTGCTCTACGCCATGTACGACGGCGGCTACCGGCCCGATCGCGGCTACTTCAAGTGCACGCGAGTGATCGGCGACGTGCTCGGTAATTACCACCCGCACGGCGACTCGTCGGTCTATGACGCCCTCGTCCGGCTCGTGCAGCCGTGGTCCATGCGCTACCCCCTGGTGGACGGGCAGGGCAACTTCGGCTCGCCCGGCAACGACCCAGCGGCTGCCCACCGCTACACCGAGTGCCGCATGTCCCCGCTGGCCATGGAAATGGTCCGCGACATCGACGAGGAGACCGTCGACTTCACGCCCAACTACGACGGCCGCACGATGGAGCCGGAGTTGCTGCCGGCACGCTTCCCGAACCTGCTCGCCAACGGTTCGGCGGGCATCGCCGTCGGCATGGCAACGAATATCCCGCCGCACAACCTGCGCGAGCTTAACGAGGGCTTCCAGTGGGCGCTGGCCCACCCGGAGGCCGGCGCGGACGAGCTGCTCGAGGCGCTGATGGAGCGGATTCCCGGGCCGGACTTCCCCACGGGTGCACTGATCGTCGGCGGCCGGGGCATCAAGGAGGCCTATCGGACCGGCCGCGGCTCGGTGATCATGCGGGCCATTGTGGACATCGAGGAGGACTCCCGCGGGCGCACCTGTCTGGTGATCACGCAGTTGCCGTACCAGGTGAACCCGGACAACCTGGCGCTGAAGATCGCCGAGCTCGCGGACGGCGGGAAGATCACCGGTATCGCCGACCTCCGCGACGATTCCTCGGATCGCACCGGTCAGCGGCTCGTCGTCATCCTCAAGCGCGATGCACAGCCGCGAGTGGTGCTCAACCAGCTGTACAAGCACACGCAGCTGCAGGACACGTTCGGCTGCAACATGCTCGCGCTGGTGGACGGGGTGCCGCGGACCCTGTCGCTGGACAAGTTCGTCACCCACTGGATCCGCCACCAGCTCGAGGTCATCCAGCGGCGCACCCAGTTCCGGCTGCGCAAAGCCGAGGAGCGCGCCCACATCCTGCGCGGGCTCCTCAAGGCCCTCGACGCGCTGGACGAGGTCATTGCCCTCATCCGCCGCAGCGCCACGGTCGACCTCGCCCGCGAGGGCCTCAAGGAACTGCTGGAGATCGACGACCTGCAGGCGACCGCGATTCTGGACATGCAGCTGCGCCGCCTGGCCGCCCTCGAGCGGCAGAAGATCATCGACGAATACAACGAGCTCATGCGCCTGATCGCCGACTACCAGGACATCCTGGCCAACGAACCCCGGCAGCGGTCCATCGTCGCCGACGAGTTGGGTGAGATCGTGACGAAGTTCGGCGACGAGCGCCGTACCGAGATCATCCCGGGCGAGGGACTGTCGAGCGACGAGGATCTGATCCCCGTACGGGAGATGGTCGTGACCATCACCGCGGACGGCTACGCCAAGCGCACGGGCACCGAGGAGTACCGATCCCAGCGCCGCGGCGGCAAGGGCATCAAGGGCGCCCAGCTCAAGCGCGATGACGTCGTCGAGCACTTCTTCGTGGGCTCTACCCACGACTGGGCGCTCATTATCACCAACAAGGGCCGGGCGTACCGGACGAAGGTCTACACGATCCCCGAATACGGCCGCGACGCCCGCGGCCAGCACGTGGCCAACACCCTGGCGTTCCAGCCGGACGAGACCATCGCCACCGTCCTGCAGGTCTCGGACTTCACCACCGACGAGTACCTGGTGCTCGCCACTCGCTCGGGCATGGTCAAGAAGTCGCGCCTGTCGGACTACGACACCAACCGCACCGGCGGGCTCATCGGCATCAACTTGAAGGACTCCGACGAAGTCATCGGGGCCCGACTCGTCGGACCCGCCGACGACCTGATGCTCATCAGCCGCAAGGGCATGTCGGTGCGCTTCACGGCCAGCGACGACGTGTTGCGGCCGATGGCGCGCAGCACGGCGGGTGTGATCGGGATGCGCTTCCGGCCCAAGGACAGCCTGCTGGCCTTCGATGTGGTGCGCGAAGGTGCGTCGCTGGTGACGGTGACCGACGGCGGCTACGCCAAGCGCACCACCGTCGACGAGTGGGCGGCGAAGGGCCGCGGCATTCAGGGCGTGGTCGCGATGAAGCTGGTCGAGGAGCGCGGAAGCCTGGTCGGGGCGATGATCTGCGAGGACGACGACGAGATCTACGCCATCGCGAGCAATGGCATCGTCATCCGGACCCGGGTGAACCAGGTCCGGGCCACGGGTCGTGCCACCATGGGCGTGGCCCTGATGGATCTGGCCGACGGCGATTCGATCGTGGCCGTCGCTCGGGCGGACTTCGACCCAGACGCCGATGACGACGAGCCGGACGAAGCCGACTCCCAGCGCGACACGGCCGATGCCGATGCCGACGCCGAGGGCTCCGATAGGGACAATAGGCACAACCGAGGCGGCGATCCGTCAGGGAGCCCGATGAGGGCGGAGGAGGAGAGCCGTGACAGTGGATGAGACGGAGGACGTCGACTACGACGTCGAGTACACCGAGTATGAGGACGGGGAGATCGACGAGGAGTACGACGGCCCTCGTCAGGCCCGGCTGAAGGTCTCTCGGTTGGATCCGTGGTCGGTGATGAAGACGGCCTTCGTGCTCTCCATCGGCTTGGCCATCGTGACGATCATCGCCGTGGTGCTGGTGTGGGGCGTACTCGCCGCGCTCGGCGTCTTCAGCTCGGTGAACGACACCATCGAGAGTGTCGCCGGCGCGAGTAGTTCGGTGTTCAACGTCGAGCAGTTCTTCAGCCTCGGACGGGTTGTCGGGACTGCTGTTGTGCTGGCCGCACTGAACGCGGTGCTGCTCACAGTTCTCGCCACTCTGTTCGCCTTTATGTACAACTTGACGGTGCCCTTCACGCGGGGGATCGAAGTCACCCTCAGCGAGGGCTGAGCCCAGTTGGTGGGGTAGTCTGTACGCGCGCGCCGGTCGCAGGTATCGGGCGCACGCGGGCCTATAGCTCAGACGGTTAGAGCGCTTCCCTGATAAGGAAGAGGTCAGTGGTTCAAGTCCACTTAGGCCCACATGAAGAAACTGTTGCTTGTCATCGCACTGCTCGGCGTCGGCTACACCATCTACCGGCAGGTCTCGGCCAATCAGGCTGAGCAGGACCTGTGGACCGAGGCCACCACAGCTCCCGACCTTCGCTGAGGTCGGTGCCGGGGGCGTAGCTCAACTGGCAGAGCACCGCCTTTGCAAGGCGGGGGTTGAGGGTTCGAGTCCCTTCGCCTCCACCCCTGTCCTGATTCAACGATCGCGGACGTGCGTCCGCGGAGAGCGTGAGGTACGTATGACCGCAGGCACCGACGTCGCCGTTCTGCACACGAACCTGGGCGACATCCGGGTGAACCTGTTCGGCAACCACGCGCCCAAGACCGTGCGCAACTTCATCGGCCTGTCCGATGGCACCCAGGAGTGGGTGGACCCGAAGACTGGCAAGCCAGGCGAAGGGCCCCTCTACTCCGACGTGGTGTTCCACCGCGTCATTGACGGCTTCATGATCCAGGGCGGCGACCCGCTGGGCACCGGTACTGGCGGGCCGGGCTACCGCTTCGGCGACGAGTTCCACCCCGAGCTGCAGTTCGATCGGCCGTACCTGCTGGCCATGGCCAACGCCGGCCCCGGCACCAACGGCTCGCAGTTCTTCATCACAGTGGGACCGACGCCGCACCTCAACCGTCGGCACACCATCTTCGGCGAGGTCGCCGACCAGCAGTCGCGCGACGTGGTTGATGCCATCGCGACCACCCCGACCGGCCGCGGCGACCGTCCCGTCAACGACGTGGTGATCTCCAGCATCGACATCGAGCCGGTGGCCGACTGAGCGGCGAGCAGCCTCCCGCTGCGGGGACCGGTGCGACTCCCGCCGCCATCCCGTACTGCTACCGGCACCCGGATCGCGAGACGTACATCTCGTGCAGCCGCTGTGCCCGACCGATCTGCCCGGAGTGCATGACGCCCGCCCCGGTGGGTTTCCAGTGTCCCGAGTGTGTGCACGCCGGCCAGCAGAAATCCAACGTGACGGTGATCCGACCCGGCAGCCCGGTGGGCGCCGCGGCCGCCAAGCCATACGTGACCTGGACCATCGTCGGAATCTGCGTGGCCGTCTTCGTCGTTGAACTGCTGCTCGGCGTCAATACCGTCGCCGGGCAGTACGGCATGTACCCAGTGGCGGTCGGGCTGGGCGGCGAATGGTTCCGACTCCCGGCCTCGATGTTCCTGCACGGCTCGATCTTGCACCTGCTGTTCAACATGTACGTGCTTATCGTGCTCGGACCGACGTTGGAGCGGATCCTCGGGCATGTGCGCTTCCTCGTTCTCTACCTCGTCGCAGGCCTGGGCGGCGCGGTCGCGTCCTATGCGTTCTCGTCGCCGATGACCGTGTCGGTCGGAGCAAGCGGGGCGATCTTCGGTCTGATGGGTGCGTTGCTGGTCGCGGGCCAGCGGCTCCGGTTCGACATCAAGACCATTCTGGTGCTCGTCGGCATCAACCTGGCGATCGGCTTCGTGGTCGGTGGCATCGATTGGCGGGCGCATCTGGGCGGCTTGGTGACAGGCGCCGCGCTCGCCGCCGTGATGGTGTCGCCGGCCGGCCGGCCGCGCAAGGCGGTCGAGTACGGCGGAATCGCCGCAGTGCTGCTGCTGCTCATCGCCGCGACTGCCCTGCGGACCGGTCAGCTCCAGGGGCTGCTCGGGTAATCCCCATGTTTTCCACAGGCTGGGGATGAATCACACACGTGTAAGCAATATGTGATTCGGGCTACTTCCACCTGGTGGCGAGGACGAAACCCACGCCGAAGAAGCCGAATCCGATGAGCACGCTCCACCAGCCCAGAGTGCTCACGACGGGCGCCTCCGGCGCGATGTAGTAGGTGACGATGACCACGAGCCCGAGGATGAACATCGCAATCATGGTGGGGACCAACCAGCGCGGAGAGTCCAGCCGGACCGGCTTCTGCCGGTTGCGGCGGAAGCGCTTGCGCTCTGTAGCGTTCTTGGCCTGGTGGTAGGACGACGGCGCAGCTTTAGGCGTTGAGGGGGTCGTCGAGGTGCTCGGCGATGCGTCGGGTTCTTTGGCCATGTGTGCCCTCCTGTGTTTGGTGCGACTGTACCCGCACGGCGGTCCCGGGTGCGGATGGGTCATCATGAGCGCGTGGGCGCGCAGATTCTGGTGGTGGACAACTACGACAGCTTCGTGTTCAACCTGGTGCAGTACCTGGCGCAGCTCGGCGCCGAGTGCACCGTGAAGCGCAACGACGACGTGGATCCGCGCGAGGCGCTCGAGTACGACGGGGTCCTGCTCTCACCCGGTCCTGGGGCTCCAGCGGAGGCTGGCGTCTGCCTGGAACTGCTCCGCGCGGATGCTGGTCGCGTGCCGATCCTAGGGGTCTGCCTTGGGCACCAGGCAATCGCCGAGGCCTTCGGCGGCGATGTGGTCCGGGCGCCGGAATTGCTGCATGGCAAGACCTCGCAGGTGTTCCACGACGGCGTCGGCGTGCTCGCCGGACTGCCGGACCCCTTCACTGCGACCCGCTACCACTCCTTGGCAGTCGCGGAGCACTCCCTTCCCGAGGTGCTCGAGGTCACGGCCAGGACTGAGAGCGGCATCATCATGGCGCTGCGGCACCGCAGCCTGGACATCGAGGGCGTGCAGTTTCATCCCGAGTCCGTTCTGACCGAGGGTGGTCACCGCATGCTGGCCAACTGGCTGGTGCGCTGCGGCGACCCAGATGCCGTCGCCGCAGCCGTCGGCCTGGCTCCGGTCTCGCCCCGGTAGTGGTCAACGGCTAGGGGGTCGGCTGGACCGAGGTGGCCTGGCCGGTCGGGATGTCCGTCGCACTGGCCGTGGCAGTCGGCGTCGGTGTGGGCGTCGGCGTGGGCGTGGGCGTCGGCGTCGGGGTAGGCGTTGGAGTAGGCGTGGGCGTGGGCGTGGGCGTGAAGGGCGGTGCCGTCGCCACCGTGATCGTCACCAGCGTTCCCTTGAGCGCCGTGGTGCCGCCTTCGGGCGATTGCGCCAGTACGGTCCCGGGGTCCTTGCTGCCGTCCACCTGCTCGACCACATTGACGTTGAAGCCATAGTTGGCCAGGTCGCTCTTGGCCTGGGCCAGGCTCTTGCCCACCACTGACGGCACCGGAACCTTACCGTTCGACACCGTGATGTTCACGCGCGTCCCGGCATCCACGCTGGTGTTGAAGGTCGGGCTCTGCTTGGTGACCGAGCCCTGCGGGGCGTCGCTGTCCTCCTCGGTCACGCTGCCTAGGTTCAGGCCCGCGTCGCCGAGTGCGGAACGGGCGTCCTCACTGCTCGTCATCCCGATGAGGTTGGGCACCGTCACCTTGGCCTTGCCGGCCGAGATGACCACCGCGACCCCTTGGCCCTGCTGCAGTTGGCCGCCGGCGATCGGGTCCTGCTGGATGATCGTGTTGGGCTGCTGGTCGGACACCTTGGTTGTCTGCGAACCCAGCTTCAGGCCGACCTTGGACAGCTCCGCGGTGGCCTGGTCGGGGGTCAGCCCGACGACGCTCGGCACAGCCACCTTGGCGCCGCCCGAGTCGGACTTCAGTTGGTTGAAGGCGAACACCGCCCCGAGCCCGAGCAGCAGCACGATCGCTGCGACGGCAACCCAGATCCAGGGGTTGCGCTTCTTCGACTCGCTGTCAGCCGGCGGCGGCATGACATTGGCAGTGGGCGCGATCGGCTCCACAACGGCGGTGCTCAGACTCGGCGGTTCCGCTGCCGCAGTGGCGATGACGGCGGTCATGCCCTGGGCAGCGGTGACCGGCATGCCGGCGATGGCCCGCTGAACGTCGTTGCGGAATTCCGCGGCCGTCTGGTAGCGATCTTCCCGTGACTTGCTCAGCGACTTGGCGACGATCGCGTCGACTGCGGGCGGGATCTGCGGGTCCATCGAACTCGGCACCGGCGGCTCTTCGCCGACGTGTTGGTAGGCGACGGACACCGGCGACTCGCCGATGAAGGGCGGGCGGTCGGTCAGCAGCTCGAAGAGCACGCACCCGGTGGAGTAGAGGTCGCTGCGCGCGTCCACCACCTCCCCGCGGGCCTGCTCGGGCGACAGGTACTGCGCCGTCCCCATCACGGTGGACGCGGAGGTGAGGTCGCTACTGGAGTCCGCCATGGCCCGGGCGATGCCGAAGTCCATGACCTTCACGTCGCCGGTCTTGGTGAGCATGACGTTGGCGGGTTTGATGTCGCGGTGCACGATGCCGTGGCGGTGGGAGTAGTCCAGGGCGCCCAGGATGCCGGCCGTGATCTCGAGCGCTCGCTCCGGCAGCAGGCGCCGGCCGCTGCTCAGCAGTTGCCGCAGTGTCACGCCGTCGATGTACTCCATCACGATGTAGGGCACTCGAATGGCGTCCGCCCCATCGTGCAGAACGTCCTCGCCAGTGTCGTATACCGCGACGATGTTCGGGTTGTTGAGGGCGGCTGCGGATTGGGCCTCTCGGCGGAACCGGGCGATGAACTGCGGGTCGCGGGCGAGGTCGGGGCGCAGCAGCTTGATGGCCACCCGGCGTCCCAGCCGGAGGTCCTGCGCCTCGACGACCTCGGCCATCCCTCCGCGGCCAATCTCCGCGCCGATCTCGTATCGATCGCCCAGCAGCCTCTGCTCGGTCACTTCACGACCTCCGCTCGACTGCCGTCCCAGGGCGCGAGGATCCGCCGGATGGTGGCGTGGGGACCACCTGTCTGCGCACACATCAGCGAACTCATTGGATCACTGCCTCCATCACCTGTTTGGCGACTGTCATGGCCACAAGTCCGGAGTCTCCTCCGTCGGAGCGCTCGATAGTCACCGCTACTGCGACCTTAGGGTCTCCGAGGGGCGCCACGCCCACGAACCACGACACGTCTTGCCGACCGTCGCCGGTCTCGGCAGTCCCAGTCTTGCCGCCAACGCGCACACCGGGGATCTGGGCAGCTCGGCCGGTGCCCTGGTTGACCACCGACTCCATCATTCCGAGCAGCTTCGTGGCATTGGCCGCAGTCATCGCCGTGGCGAACTCCTGCGGCGCAGTCGTACTGAGCACCTGCAGGTCCGAGCTGCGGGTGTCGGCCACCAGGTACGGCTTCATGGTCACGCCCCGGTTCGCGATGCTCGCCCCCACCATGGCCATCTGCAGGCTGGTGCTGGCGACGTTGAACTGGCCGATGGCGCTCTGCGCTGTCTGTGCCGGGTCCAACCCCGTGGGGTAGCGCGACGTTGCCGCGGTGAGCGGGATGTCGAAGCTGGCGTTGAAGCCGAACTTCTCGGCCTGGGCGTTGAGGGCGTCGTTGCCCAACTGGTTGCCCAGGTAGGCGAACGAGGTATTGCACGACATCGCCAGTGAGCGCTCCAGCGTGACGGTGTTGTCTGGGCCGCAGGAACCGCCCCAAGCGTTGGGGATGGATGAGGTCGACCCGGCCAGCGGATACTCCGCCGGGCCGGGCAGCTGGGAGTTCGGCTCGTAGCCAGCTGCGAGAGCTGCCGCGGAAGTGACGAGTTTGAAGGTGCTGCCGGGCGGCTGCAGGCTGACGAGCGGGCGGTTGAGCAGGGGTTGGTCGGGATCGGCCTCGAGGGACTCGTAGTACTTGCTGATCTCGGTCGGGTCGTGGCTGCTCAACTGGTTCGGGTCGTACGACGGGGACTGGACGAGCGCCAGGATCGCACCCGTGCGCGGATCGATGGCGGTGACCGATCCGATGGAGCCCGCCATCCCGTCGAAGGCCGCCTGCTGTGCGGCTGGGTTGATGGTCAGCGACACGACGCCGCCCTGGACCTCACGGCCACCGAAGAGCTGGCCAAGGCGATCGACGATGAACTGCGGTCCGCTGCCGTTGAGCACCGCGTTCTCGGTTCGCTCCAGGCCGGTGGCCCCGTAGACCATCGAGTAGAAGCCGGTGGCGGGGGCGTACGAGGGACCTTCGGGGTAGACCCGCAGGTACTTCAAGGTGTCGTCCGTGGTGACTGACTTGGCGACCTGGGCCGACTGGACGATCATGGGGCCGCGCTCGCGGTCGTACTCGGCGAGCAGCACGCGGGAGTTGCCCGGACGGTCCTTGGTCGCCTTCGCCAGGATGACCTGCTGGAACGACAGGTTGACCAGCAAGGCTCCCATGAGCACGCCGAGGACGAGTGCCAGCATGCGGATCTGGCGGTTCATGGCGTCACCGCCGCCGCCCCGCTCGGGGATGCCAGCGGCACCTGGCCGATGGGTTCGCGGGCCCGATGCGAGATCCGCAGCAGCAGCGCAACCATGACCCAGTTGGCGAGCAGTGCGGATCCGCCGTAGGCCAGGAAGGGCGTGGTCAACCCCGTGAGGGGGATGAGCCGTGTGACGCCGCCGACGACCACGAACAGCTGCAGGGCCAACACCGTCGACAGGCCCACGGCCAGCAGTTTGCCGAAGTTGTCCCGCACGGCGATTGCGGTGCGGAGTCCGCGCTCGATGGCCATCGCGTAGAGCAGCAGGATGGCAAACATGCCCGTCAGTCCAACTTCCTCGCCGAGGGCGTCGGCGATGAAGTCGGACTTGGCGAAGGGTACGAACTGCGGGTAGCCGTTGCCCAACCCGGAGCCGAAGAGCCCACCGTTGGCCAGTCCCATCAGGCCCTGGGCCAGCTGGAAGGACTCGTCGGTGGCGTAGGTCCAGGTGTCCAGCCAGATATTCACGCGCAGCTGCACGTGACTGAAGAGCGACCACGCGATCAACGCCCCGGTCACCAGCAGCAGGGCGCCGATGACCAGCCATGAACGTCGCCCGGTCGCGACGTAGACCATCACCACGAAGACGCCGAAGAACATCAGCGCGGTACCCAGGTCCCTTTGCACCGCCAGCACGACCAGCGCCGCCGCCCACGCGACGAGCAGCGGACCGAGGTCCCGCGGCCTCGGAATGCCGATGCCCAGGATCTTCGTGCGCACCACCGCCATCGAATCGCGCTTGAGTACCAGGTAACCGGCGAAGAAGATGGTCAGCAGGATCTTCGCGAACTCCGAGGGCTGGAACGAGAACGGCCCAAGCCGGATCCAGAGCGTCGCGCCGTTGATGTTCGCGCCCAGGCCGGGCACTAGCGGGAGCAGTAGGAGCGCCACACCCAGGAACATCGCTGTGTACGTGAACCGCTGCAGGCGCCGATGATCGCGCACGATCAGCAGAGTGAGGATGAACATGGCGACGGCCAGCACCATCCAGGTGAACTGGACATCGGCGTCGGCCCGGGGCAACTCGGTACCGTTGCGCCGCGCGGCGATTTCGTCGGCGAGGTCGAGGCGGTGGATCATCGCGAGGCCAAGCATGTTGAGCATCGCGACTATGGGCAGCAGATAGGGATCGGCGTAGGGCGCAAGAATCCGCACACCTATGTGCGCCACCGCGAGCAGGCCCGCGAAGGCGCCCACCTCGGCCCAGAAATTGACGGGTAGAGCGCCGTTGAGGGACAGATCGACGCTGGCGTAGGCGAAGGCGCCCACAACGAGCGCCGCCACTAGCAGGGTCGCCTCGACGCCGCGGCGCTTGGGCGCGGTGAGTTCCGCTGCGGGGACGGTCGTGGGCACGCTCATGGCGTGCCGGCCGCTGCTGGGGCTGCGGTCGCCGCCGGGGCAGGTGCAGCGGCGGACGGTGCGGCGGGTGAGCTGCTGGCCGGAGTCGCGCTGGCCGTGGCCGGGGGACTGGCACTCGGGGTGGGCTGCTGAGGGCACCCGGTGGGGGGCTTGGCCGAGGAGCACGATTGTGCCGCGGCCTCGAGTTTGTTCATGATGCTCAGCGCCTCGGCGGCGGTCGCAGCGGGGATCGTCTGGTCGACGCGGGAGCGCTCGTACTCGGGCAGCGCTGCCGTCTTGGTGGCCGACTCCTGTTCGACCGTCGAGAAGCCGTGGTCGCCGAAGCCCAGTGGGATTCCCTGGAAGACGGCTACGTTGCCGTTGAGGTCGCCGACGAAATACTGGCCGCGCATCCACTGCCAGCCGAGGAAGGCGCCCAGGGCCACCGCGAGGATTGCAGCGACCGCCGCGATGCGGGGCCACAGCGAGCGCGAGGGAGCGGCGTGCCGGGGCCCGCCGCGACGACCTCCGGAATCGTCGCCGCTCCCCGCGGGGGCCTGCGGCATGGTGCCGAGCGGCGCGTTGCGCGGTGGGAGCGCGAGCCCGTCGGCCGCCATCGTGGGGGACTCGCCGGCGCTGGCGCCGAGCAACTCGGGCTGCCGATCCGCGGGAAAGGCCACCTCGGGCAGGCGCTCCCGGTTGCGCTGCTCGAAGGCAGCCCCCACAACGGTCGGCCGCGGATGGGAGGCCGCGTCTGCGGGGTCCACCTCGATCACATCGGCCACCACGACCGTCACGTTGTCGGGAGCGCCGTGCGCCAGGGCCTCCTCGACCAAAGCGTCGACGATCCCGGTCGGGTCGGCCTGCAGGCTGAGGATTTCCCGCAACCGATCTTCCGGCACCACACCGCAGAGGCCGTCGCTGCAAACCATGTAGCGGTCCCCGGCGTGCGCCGGCCGCACCGAGAACTCCGGTTCCACCGAGTGCACGCCGTCGAGGGCCTGGGTGAGCAGGTTGCGCCGCTCATGGGTGAAGGCCTCATCGGCCGTGATCCGGCCGGAGTCCACGAGCGTCTGGACGTAGGTGTCGTCTTTGGTCAGCTGTGCCAGGGCGCCGTCGCGCAGCAGATAGGCCCGGGAGTCGCCGACGTGCACGATGGCGATCTCGTCGTCCAGCCAGGCGAGGGCGGTGAGCGTGGTCCCCAGACCTGCGGACTCCGGCGACGCCGCCACATGCTGGGCGAGGGCGAGGTGGGCCTCCTCCAGTGCGGCCTCAAGGACTCCCACGGCGTCGGACTCGTCGAGTTCGAGTTCGCCATCCTCCTCGACTGCCGCAAGGGTGGCGACCGCAGCCGAGCTCGCCAGCTCCCCGGCGGCGTGACCGCCCATGCCGTCGGCGACCACCAGGATGCGGGCGCCGGCGTAACCGGAGTCCTCGTTCTCCGCACGCACGAGACCTACGTCTGAGCGCGCTGCGGAGCGCAGATCAAGCACCATCGGCGTCAGGCCCGCAGCTCGATCACCGTGCGGCCCACGCGCAGTTGCTGGCCGACCGGCAGCACCGTGGGAGTCGCTACCCGCGTGCGATCGAGCCAGGTGCCGTTGGTGGAGCCCAGATCCTCCACCACCCAGGCGCCGTCGTGCGGCGAGAGCTGCGTGTGGTGACTGCTGGCGTAGTCGTCGTCCAGCACCAAGGTGCAATCCTGCGCCCGCCCGATCGTGACCGGTGCGGTGCCCAGCGGAACCACCGTCCCCACCAGGCTGCCTTCCACGACCATCAGCTTGCGGGCGGTGTTCTTGGACCGGCGCCGGCGAGACTCTGCTGGGGCGGCGGTCTTTGTCCCGGCGATCGGCGCATCGGTCGGTGCAGCCAGGTCACGGCGAAGCGCCGATACCACGAAGAAGACGAACAGCCACAGCAGGACCAGGAAGCCCAGGCGCAGCAGCGTGAGCGCGAGCTCGCTCATCACGGGCTCCGGAAAGTGATGTCGGTCGAGCCCATCCGGATGACCGAACCATCGGCCAGCGCCCTGCGGGTGATGCGCACTCCGTCCACGATGGTGCCGTTGGTCGAGCCCAGGTCCTCGATGATGGGCTGGCCGGTGAGGGTGATGCGGGCATGGCGCCGCGACACCGCGGGGTCCTCGAGTCGGATGTCCACGTGCTCGGTGCCTCGGCCCAGCACCGTGGTACCGCGCAGCGGGAACTCGGCACCGGCGGCCAGCAGCCGCGCTGGCACCGTCGCTCCGACGGCCTTGACTGCGGGCGTCGTCTTGGTCGGCGGTTCCTGAGTGGACCGGCCGCGACGCGGCTCGCGGCCGGCGGCCGGCCGGCTTCCGGCGGCGGCACTGGCCGACCGCGCGCTGGGCTCGGCGACTGCCGGACCGTTCGCCGTTTGGCTGGTGACCCGGCACATCCCGGTGCGGAGGTCGGGGTCGGGCCGCAGTCGCACGACGATGGGGCCCAGGAACGTGTAGCGCTGCTCGTTGGCGTGCTCGGCAACGAGGGTGGCGAGTTCGCTCGTGACTGCGTCGGCGTAGTTGGACAGGCGCTCGGAGTCTTCGGGCGAGATGGCCACAGTGAACTCGTTGGGCACCAGGGTGCGGTTGCGCGACACGATTGCCGCGCGCTCGTCCATCTCCTGCTGCAGGGCGGCGGCGATCTCAACCGGCTGAAGCTCGGATTTGAACGCTTTGGCGAAGGCGCCGTTCACGAGTTTGTCCAGGCTCTGTTCGAAGCGGTCCAGAATGCCCACGGTTGCACCTCCCTGGATGGTGGTCGACGTCACGGGTGGAATCACGCAGTGCGGCTAAGTCTACCCGTGCGGGGGCACCGGGACGTCCGGATCGGCGCTTGGGCGCGGCCTACTTGTGTTGCCGCGCAACGGTGTTGGAGCGGTTACCAGGCCTCGCCCGGTGCTCCGCCGGCAGCGGCCTCGCCCGGAACGCCGACGTTGCCCTCGTCCAGGCCGCCGGCCACTGCCTTGAGGTCGTCCTCGGACAGCGCCTCGTCCTGTGGCTCGTTCGTGTTTGCCTTGTCAGCGGACATCTGAATCCTCCTCGGTGGTGCTGGTGCCTGACGTTTCACCATACCTATCCCCACCCGCGGGAGGTACCCGTCTGGCTCACCGAATCGGGACTGGGCATTGTGGCTGCCGGCATCCGTGGCTAATCGGCATACTGGCCAAGACGTGCATCGACGACCGAGGCGGTGACCCATGGCGACCCTGTTCCGGGATCGCGCTGTGGCCGGTAGTGCCGCCAGCGAGGTGACTGATCGGCCCGTGCGGGTGGCGAGCGCTCCGGCCTGGGCCGCGCTGGCGCTGGCACTCATCCTGTTGTCCCTCCTCGGCGTGTGGCTATTCGCCGGCACCGTCACCCTCACGACCAAGGGCATCGGCGTCATCGACAACGTTCCGGCCAACGTGGTGGTGACCACTCAGCACGCGGGGCGACTGGATCAGGCCCCGCCGCCGGTGGGGACTCGGGTCGCCGCGGGTGATGCCATGGCGGTGGTCGAGAGCGAGTCCGGACCCGCTGCGGCGACGGTTCGCGCCACGGTGGTGTCGCCGATCGCGGGGACGGTGGTGTCGGTGGGCCCGGGGGTCGGGAGCTCGGTGACCGCCAGTGCGGCGCTGGCGACGATCGCGCCTGAGACCTCCGAGCAGGTCGGGTATCTGTTCATACCCACGGCGACGACGCAGCAGGTGCGCCCGG
>JBIRBF010000050.1:0-15003 GCA_044326505.1 Candidatus Nanopelagicales bacterium
GACGAGGTTCACCTGCGCGATATCGCGCGGCTCGAGCTGCGCGAACACCTGATCGAGGCGGAGGTCCACTGATGGGAACGGTTGCCGAGTTCGCCCTGGACACAGCGGCAGAAGCCCGCGCGATGCGCGACGAGGATGCCCTGGACGTGCGGGCATTGGACACGTGGCTGCGCCGTTCCATCCCGGGTGGTGACGAGCTGCCGGGGGTGCTGCCCGAGGTCCGACAGTTCCCCGGTGGGGCGTCGAACCTCACCTACCTGGTGCGCTATGCCGATGACCGCGATCTGGTGCTGCGCATGCCGCCGCGCGGGACCAAGGCGGCCTCGGCGCACAACATGCACCGTGAGTACGAGTTGCAGCGGCGGGTGCGCGCGCAGTTCCCGACGGTCCCGAACGTGCTCGCCTACGCTTCGGCGTCCG
The DNA here is from genome assembly GCA_044326505.1 of Candidatus Nanopelagicales bacterium. GTDB lineage: Bacteria > Actinomycetota > Actinomycetes > S36-B12 > UBA10799 > JACJWR01. Next base: position 421 of record JBIRBF010000050.1, read on the forward strand.
AGAGCCCCGTGGGCGCGGAGCTCTACGCCATGGACCGAGCCCGAGGCATCATCCTGCGCGCGGACCTGCCCGGCGATGTGTCCGCGCGTCCCGCGGCGCGCCGGCTCGGTGCCGAACTCTTCGATTTGCTCGCCGACCTGCATGAGGTCGACTACGCGGCTGCCGGCCTGGCCGAGTTCGACCGCGGTCCCGGCTACGTGAGGCGGCAAGTGGAAGGCTGGTCGCGGCGCTATCGCGATGCCCGTACGGAGGACTTGCCCGATGGTGACGCCGTGATGGCGTGGCTTGCGGCCGAGCAGCCGCCGGACGTCGGGCGACGGCTGATCCACGGCGACTGGCGCTTCGACAACGTGGTGCTCGACCCCGAGTCGCTGGCCCCTGTGGCGGTGCTGGACTGGGAGTTGGCCACGGTGGGCGACCCGCTCATGGACTTGGGTTCGTCGCTGGCCTACTGGGTGCAGGCTGACGACGATCCCGTGTTCGCAGCTTTCCGTCGGCAGCCGTCCAACGCGGCGGGCATGCCCACGCGTGACCAGATCGTGGAACGCTACCTGGAGCGCACGGGGTTGGTCTGCCAGGACTGGCGCTTCTACGAAGTCTTCGGACTATTCCGCCTCGCAGTGATCGCGGCCCAGATCTGGTACCGCTACACCGCGGGCCAGACGAGCAATCCGGCGTTCAAGCAGATGGGACCAGCGGTGGACTACCTCATGTGGCGCTGTGGGGAGCTGACCGGCGCCGAGCCCGACTGACCGCGAACTTGGCCGCACCGCTGGCCTTCGTCGCAACGGCGCTGATGGCGTTTCCGGCCAATCCGGTGATGCCGCGGAACGACCGCAGCGAGGTGCGGGGCACCGAGGAGGTCTCGATGATGGGCCAGCCGCGCTCCTCGGCGATTGCGCGCAGTTCCGGTTCGGGATGGACGACCACCGGGTTGCCCACGGCCTCCAGCATCGGAAGGTCGCTCGCCGAGTCGGTGTAGGCATAGCTGCGGGACAGGTCGTAGCCGTGTTCCGCAGCCATTTCGGCCATGATCTCGACCTTGCCGTCCTGGTAGCAGAAGGGGCCGACCAGCGTGCCGTCGTACACACCATCGGCGTCCCGACCGGCGGTCGTTCCACGCCCATAGGTCAAGCCGGCGCCTTCGGCGAACCGGGACACGATTTCGGTCGGACTCGCCGAGAGCACGATCCGATCCTCGCCGCGGGCGGCATGCTCGGCGAGGACGGGCTCGAGTTGCGGCCGCAGCGAAGCGACGAGGTCGGGCAGGAAGACATCGCCGAGGGCCTCCACCTGGCTGGCCGGGTGGCCCTGCACGGCAAACAGGATGCGGTCGCGCACCTGTGCGGAACGGGCATCACTGGCCCCGCTGAGCAGGAAGCTCGCGCCGTTGCGCAGGTCGCGCAGCAGTTCGCGCTTGCCAACCATGCCAGCCTTGAAGGCGGTCTTGGCTAGTGGGATGTTGGCTGAGCCGGGGATGAGTGTGCCGTCGAGGTCGAAGAACGCGGCTGGTCGGCCGGGATCGGTGGAAGAATCTGTCATGCCCTAAGTCTGATACATGCTGGTTAGCCAAACTAGGGTTGTTGGTGAGCAGCAATCCAGACAACTTTGTTCGTTCCTAATAGTTTCGCTATCCTGCGTGGGTGGAATCGACTGTCGGCGAGATGCGACCGTGGGCGCGGGTGGGTCCGGTGGCCGGCACCAGCGTCGCCGATCACCTGCAGCCGACGATCGACGCCACCATCGAGGCGATCCGGATGCAGGTGCCGTCCTATCGCGACTTCGGCTCGGGGCCGTTGGCGGCGACGGTGCGCCGTGGTGTGGAGGTGGCGCTGGGTCGCCTGGTGAGTCTCTTCGGGACCGACGACCCCGCGCTGGACGCCGGAGCGCACAACGTCTATGCCCGCATCGGGGCAGGGGAATGGCGCAACGGCCGCACTCTGGAGGCGCTCCTCACCGCCTATCGGACCGGTGCTCGAGTGTCCTGGGAGCGGATGTCAGCCGCGGCGGTGGCGGCGGGAACGCCGACAACTGACCTGGTGGCCCTGGCCGAGGCGATCTTCGTGTACATCGATGAGCTTTCCGCAGCCAGTGCCGCGGGCTATGCGCAGGCCCAAAGCGCCGATGCGGGACGCCGCGAGGCCGTGCGCGCCGAGCTCGCCGCCGTCATCCTCGACGGCGGTGGTGACTCGGATGCCGCCCGGGTGCTCGCAGAGGAGGCGGCCTGGCCGCTGCCCGCGCGGATCGCAGTGGCGCTGGCCGCCGGCGCCCCAGAGGAGTCGTGGCCCGGACTGGCGGTCGAGGCGCTGATCCGCGAAGCGGGGGCGGAGCGACTCGCGGTGATGCCAGCCCGTGCACTCGAGAATCGTCGGACGGCCGAGTCGGCGCTGGCGCTGGTCGGAGGGATCGTCTGCGTCGGTATCAGCACCCCGCTGCCGCGGGCGGCGGCCTCGCTGGGCACGGCCCGCCGGCTGTTCCGGACGGCCAGGACGCCCGCGTCGCCCGAGGAGGCGCGGACGGCGGTGCTGTGGGCCGACGATGCCCTGCCGCAGCTTGCGGCCGGTGCGGACTCCGCCGTCGTTGCGGCGCTGCGGGCCCGCAGCCTTGGCCCTTTCGCGGACATCTCCGAGGCCAAACGAACGAGCCTCCTCGCGACGTTGCAGGTGTGGCTCGTCACGGGAGGGGACCGCAGCGCTGCCGCCCGGGTGCTGGGCGTGCACCCGCAGACCGTCACCTACCGCGTCGCACGGCTGCGCGAACTGCTTGGCGAGTCGCTGGACGATCCGCAGGGCCGGTTGGAGTTGATAGTGGTGCTGGCGGCCGGGGGCTGGCCGCCGCAGATCAGCTAGCCGAAACGCACCGTGAGCGGTGCATGGTCGCTCCAGCGCTCGGCGTAACTGGGCGCCCGGCCGACCTCGACACCCTGCAGGCGGCTGGCCAGGTCGGGCGTGGCGAAGGCGTAGTCGATGCGCCAGCCGACGTCGCGGTCGAACGCCTGCCCGCGCCAGGTCCACCAGGTGTACGGGCCGTCCACGTCGCCGGCGTGCGCCCGACCCAGATCGACCCAGCCAGCGGCCAACCACCGGCTCAGGTACGCCTGCTCTGCTGGCAGGAACCCTGCCTTGCCGACGTTGCCCTTGGCGTTGCGGATGTCCAGCGGCGTGTGGGCGATGTTCAAGTCGCCGGCCATCAGCGTCGGTGTGTCGTCCGTGGCGAGTTCTGCCAGGCGCGCCGTCATCGCGTCCAGGAAGCCGTACTTCTCGTCCTGTCTGGGCGAATCGGCCTGTCCCGTATGGACATAGACGCTCACCAGCCTGACCGGACCCAGCGCGGTGTCCGCGACGGCCTCGACCCAGCGGCCCGAACCCGTGAAACGGGCGTCCACCGACTCCCGCACCTCGAGCATCGGCGTGCGGCTGAGGATGGCCACACCGGACCGACCCGCCGCCTGCGCTTCGGCGTGGGCGACGTGCAGGTCGCCCAGCTCCGCCGTCGCCGTGCGCAGCTGACCCGGCGAGGCGCGGACTTCCTGCAGCAGCACGATGTCGTGGCCGGTGCGCGCCAGCCACCCCACGCCGCCGCGCCGCTCGGCGGCGCGGATCCCGTTGACGTTCACGCTACAGACAGCAAGCACGGCCGCCAGGTTAGCTGGCGAACGTGCTCGGTCTGGGGTGCGGCGGGGGAGTGTCAGGCCGGGTCGATGCCGTCGCGCTCGACGTCGCGCGAGTGGTCCGGCACATAGCGCTGCGTGTCCCGCGGGGGGCGCTGATAGCCGCTCGACGGCGGGCGGGCGGGCAGGTCCAGCTCGAGCGGCTCGACTTTGGTGAACGGGATCGTGGACAGCAGGTGGCTGATCGTGTTGATTCGGGCCCGCCGCTTGTCGTCGCTCTCGACGACGTACCACGGCGCCGGCTCCACATCGGTGTGCACGAACATGGCGTCCTTGGCGCGCGAGTAGTCCTCCCAGCGGGTGATGGACTCGAAGTCCATGGGCGACAGCTTCCAGCGCCGCATGGGGTCGGTCAGTCGGGAGCGGAATCGGGCCTCCTGCTCCTGGTCGGACACCGAGAACCAGTACTTGCGCAGCAGGATCCCGTCCTCAACGAGCATCCGCTCGAAGATCGGCGCCTGGCGCAGGAACTGCTGGTAGTCCTCTGCGCTGCAGAAGCCCATGACGTGCTCGACGCCGGCCCGGTTGTACCAGGAGCGGTCGAACAGCACGATCTCGCCGGCGGCGGGCAGGTGCGGCACGTACCGCTGGAAGTACCACTGGCCCTTCTCCCGATCTGTCGGGGCGGGCAGCGCGACGATGCGGGCGATGCGGGGGTTGAGGTACTGCGCGACTCGCTTGATCGTGCCGCCCTTGCCGGCGGCGTCGCGGCCCTCGAAGATCACTACGAGGCGCGCACCGGTGGTCTTCACCCACTCCTGCATCTCGACCAGCTCGGCCTGCAGCCGGAACAACTCCTCCTCGTACAGCGCCTTGTTCATGCGCCCACTCTTGGTGGGGGAGGTGTTCTTGGCCTTCTTGCCCTTCTTGTTCGTCTTGCCCTTCTTGGCCTTGGGCTGGCTGTCTGCGGCGTTTTCGGCCTTGTGCTTGTCGCTCATGCGGGCACAGTAGCCACGTCTGAGGGGTGATGGTGGGCCAGTGGCCAAAGTGCTGCGACGAATCGGCACTGGAAACCTACGGAGACGTAAGTTACGCTAACGTAGGTTAGTCGTTTCCACGGAGAGGTTTTTCATGACGCGCACGGCTGAAGCCGCTGGTCCCCGCAGGCGCCGGGCGACGATCCACGGCGCCGGGCTCGCGTACGAGGAGTACTCCGGAGTCGGGGTCCCGCTGGTGTTGCTGCACGGGGTGGGTTCGTCGGCTCGGAACTGGCAGGACGCCGCCGCCGCGCTGGCCGAGACCGGTCGGACGGTGGTGTCGATCGATCTGCCCGGGCACGGCGATTCCGACGATAGCGGCGGCGACTTCTCCCTCGGGTCCATGGCCAGCGCCGTACGGGACCTGCTGGACCACCTCGGCCTGGACCGGGTCGTCCTGGTCGGGCATTCGCTGGGCGGCGGGGTGGCCCTGCAGTTCCAGTACCAGTACCCGAGCCGCATGGCGGGGCTGGTGCTGGTGTCCAGCGGGGGGCTGGGCCGCGAAACGAACATGATCCTGCGGCTTGCGGCCCTGCCCGGTAGCGGCATGGCGATCCGGCTCGCGCTGAACGAGCGCACGATGAGCGCCGCCCACGGCCTGCGCGAGCGGGCTCGCAACGTGTTGCGCAAACCCGATCTGATCCCCGATCAGGTCATGGACCGCATTGACCGCTTAGCGTCGGAGGACAGCCGCACATCATTCCTCGCGACTCTGCGCAGCGTCGTGGATCACCGCGGCCAGCGGGTGTCGGCGCTGGACAAATTGCACCTCACGCACTCTCTGCCGGTGCTCATCGTCTGGGGGCGCAAGGACGCCATCATTCCGGTCGAGCATGGCGAGAACGCCCACTCCCTGCTGCCGCAGAGCCGACTAGTCGTCTTCGACGATGCTGGCCACGAGCCGCACCGCCGTGACCCCGAGCGCTTCGCCCGCGTGGTCCGGCAGTGGCTGGCGGACTCCAAGCTCTAGGCCAGCGGCGCCGACGATCAGCCGAATCTGCTGATCATGTCGGCGAACTCCGTGGCGAAGAGCTCCCCGAGCTGCTGGGCGTCGGGGATGTGCGCGGTATCCGTGGCGATGCCGATGGACACGCGGCCGTTGTAGCTGAAGATGCAGATAGTCATGATCTGGTCGCCCGAACACGGCGCCCAGCCCAGCACCCCCGCCACCCGCTGCCCGGCGAAGCTGATCGGGCCGCGGGGCCCCGGCACGTTGGTGAGGACGCCCACGGCTTTGTTCGCGAAGAAGTTGGTCAGTCCGGTGGCGACCGGCGTCGGTGCCTGCGAGATCACGAGCTGGACGCCGTAAGTCAGCAGCGGCTCGTCGCTGGCCTTGATGCGTTCCATCCGCCGCTGGATCTCGGCCAGGCGCTCGGTCACGTCGTCGATGCCGAGCGGGAGACGGTACGCCACGAGCGAGAAGTGGTTGCCCAGGTCGTCGCTGAGTTCGGGATCGAAGGGGCGCACGCTCACGGGGATCATCCACACCACTTCGTCGACCCCCTCGTCGTCGTGCTGGCGCAGATAACTCGTGAGCGTCCCGGAAATCACCCCGAGCAGGACGTCGTTGACCGTCGTACCGGTGGCCTTGCCGATCTTCTTGACCTGGTCGAGGTCGAGTTCGGGGGTCCACCCCACGCTCTTGGGAACACCCGGGGTGCCGCCCCACACTGCCTGCCCACTCGGCGACGCCAGGAGCAATTTGGCCGCACTCGACACGTCGTTTACGGGCCGGTTGTCGCGCGAGCTGACAAGGGTCGCCGCATCGGTCAGGCGGGCCGGGTTGCGGACCGCCGCAGCGGCGCGGCCGGCGATGTCGCGCAGACCGGTCGCGACTGTGCCCGGAGCCGACAGCAGGGTCGAGGGGTCGGCCGCTGCAGCTGCGATGCCGCGCACGGGCGCCGCGGCCACGCGTCCGGTGGTCCTGGCGGTCGACGTCACGACGTCGGCGGCCGAGGACGCCAGCTCGCCGACGGTCGATGCGGCGACGGCCAGCGGAGTGGGTCGGCGCATCGGTTTGCCCACACTCGGCGGCTGACCGTCGGCGTCACACAGGCTGAACATGACCTGTGTCAGCCGGATGCCGTCGGCGATCGCGTGGTGGGAGCGGATGAGGACTGCCGAGCCGAGTACGTCCGGTGCGGGTCGGAAGCCCTGGAGCACCGTGAGCGACCACAGCGGACGGGCTCGGTCCAGCGGCAGGCTGCGCTGAGCGGCGACGAATTCCTGAAGCGCCACCATGTCGCCCTGCGACGGCAGTTCGACCTGCGTGACGTGCGCCGAGAGGTCGAAGTCCTCGTCGGGCACCCAGCGCCAGCCCCCGTCGTCGACTGCCAGGCAGCTGAAGGCGGAGAAACGCTCGATGAGCCGTTCCTGCACCACCGCCTGCACCTCCGGCAGGGCCAGCGGCGCCTCGAACCACATGAGCGAATCGATCACCATCAGGTTGTTCGGCCGGTCCATGGTGAGCCACAGAGCGTCCTGGGAGGACATGTTCACGGGGTCATTATCGACCCTGCGGGGCTACTGTGGCTCGGCATGGAGCATGAGAATCTGTTTGGCGGACCTGAGCCCACGCTGTTGCCCGTCGAAGATGACGTGGTGGCAGAGCTCGAGGACGGTGTTGCGGCCGAGGCGCTGGCCCGCCGGCACCCCGAGTCCTCGCTCGCGTGGTCCCTGCTCGCCGAGTCCGCCTGGTCCCAGGGCCGGGAGTTGGACAGCTACGCGTACGCCCGGGTCGGCTATCACCGCGGCCTGGACAGTTTGCGGCGCAACGGTTGGCGAGGCCAGGGGCCGGTGCCGGCGAGCCATGAGGGAAACTTGGGCTTCCTGCGTTGCCTGGCCGCCCTGGCCCGTGCCGCCGACGCCATCGGTGAGGAGGCGGAGGCCGAGCGCTGTCAGCGCTTCCTGGCCGACTGTGGCGGTCTGGGTAGTTGAGCCCTCAGCAGTTGAACGTCGTCGTCACCGTCGTGTAGGCGCCCTGGACGGCTGTGACGGCAGCCTGCGCCTTTGGCGAGGCCTGGGCGACGGTCTGGTCGTCGGGCAGGCCCTGAAGTTGATCGATCAGTGTCTGCTCGGCCGAGACCATCGCCGAGATGACGGCCCCTTTGACGGCCCCTGCATCGGCCTTGGCCTGGTTGAGGCTGGTGATGCTCTTCTGCGCTGCCGCTTTGACTTGACCGACGGTGGCCTGGTCGTTCGACTGGGCCTGCACGTCAGCCTTCACGCCGCTGAGCGCCTGGCACACACCCGAGGTCGCCTGCGCCACGGCCGACGATGCGGCGGCGGCCGCCGAGGATGCCGCCCCCTGCGCGGCGGCCACCGCCGAGGACGCCTGGCCCTGGGCGGAATTGATGGCGTCAGAGGCGGTCGATCCGTTTCCGCAGGCTGTGAGGCCGACACAGGCCAAGAGCGCCGATGCGGCGAGGGCGGAACGCTTCATGAGGGTCTCCCGAGGGTCGGAGGGTCAGCGTGATGCCGACCTTACTGCGGTGGTGAACTGTCCTGGGCCGCCGCCTGGCGCTCGGCATGTTTCCTGATGATCCGCGGCCGCTCGTCCGGGTGGGACTTGTGCGAGATCTGGGCGGCGCCGAGGATGCCCTTGATCGCGGCGGCCAGGAACACCATGTTGATCAGCATCTGGAAGGTGACCAGGTACCGTGCCGTTTCGGACACGGCCACGATGTCGCCGAAGCCCACGGTGGCGGTGACGGTCATCGAGAAGTAGAGCGCCGCGGTCTTGTTCAGCGGCTCGCTGTAGGCGCCGGGGTCGCCGCTGTAGAGCAGCAGGTCGAGCTGCGCGAATACGGCCACGAGCAGCACGATGATGGTCATCAAACCGCTCACCAGTCGGAGCAGGGCGTTGGGCTTGTTGCCGATTCGGAACAGCAGGACCGCGACCACGATGGTCCAGAGGATCATGCCGACGGTGGCCACGATCAGGACGCCTTGGCTGTCCTCGATGACGTCCGAGGGTAGCCAGGCGTAGAAGAGGAGCACTGCTGCGACAGTGATGATGGCCCGCGCGAGGGCCACAGCAATCGTGGCGGCAGCGTCACGGGTATTGAAGCGGGCCGGGGGTTGGCCGGTCTCCGTGCCCGCCGTCTCGCCCTGGTGCGGACGTGGCGGATCGGTCGCGTCGTCGGTCGGTTCCTCCGAATCAGTCATTGCGATCCTTGTCGACGTCTTTCTCGCGGGACGGCGCGGGTGCGGCGCCCTGGGCGGCGGCCGCCGCGTGGTCCGCGGTGGTGGCTGCCGTCGGGTCATTGTGTCGTGTTGCCGCAGCCTCTGGGTCGCGATGGCGGGTACGGGCCAGGATCTTCGCGCCACGCGCCTCGCGCGCCGCGAGTCGCAGGAGTCGCTCGATGTCGGTCTGGGTGCCGGTTGGCGCATCTGCCCCGGGCGCCTGCTGCGATACCGGGGTGGAGTCCGATGCGGCGTCCAGTTCCGCGGCTGCCATCAATTCCGCTGCGCTTGCGCTGCGCTCGGCCTCCCAACGAGCCAGATCCTCGTCGCTGGCGTGTGTCTTGAGGGCGATCGCCGCTTCCCGGAGGTCCTGCGCCGCCCTCGTGGCAGCCTTGCGAGCCCCCTTGGACCCCTTTGCCCCGTGCCGCAGGGAGACTTCGGCCGCGACGCTCGCCCGCTCGGCATCGTGGATGAGGGTGAACAGGTTCTGGCCCAGCCAGGGCGGCATGCCCGGCCCCAACGGCTCCACCTGCCGCAGGTCGAGCCCGTGCTGGACGTTTGCCCGGGCTGAAGTCATCTGCCGGTGCAGCGCTTTGTGGCGCTTCTCCTTGCCGCTCTTGCACAGCTTGGCGACGGCATCGAGCCAGTCCGCGGTTGCGTTGGCGTAGTCGGCCATCTCGCTGCGCAGGCGACGGCCATGACGCAGCGGCAGCGCGATGAGCAGCACGATGGCGATTGCGCACCCAAGCGTGACGTCTTGCACCCGGTCGATGGCCACGGACACGGGATCCTCTCCCACCACCGCGCGGGTGAAGACGGTCTCGATCGTGATCACGATGATGTAGAGGCCCTCGTTCGCCGAGGTGATCGCGAAGGTGAGCGTGGCGAGGAACCAGACCATGATGAGGTTCGACACCGGCGTATGGGTGGTGAGCGCCACGAGGGGGATCACGGCGGCCGCGCCGATCGCGGTGCCCAGGGCTCGCGCGATGGTGTCAGAGGTCAGCGCCCGGTGATCCGGCCGCATGAGGGCCACCGTCGTTGCTGCCACCCAGCCGCCGTGCCCCAGGTGGAGCACGTGGGCCAGCCACATCCCCAGCACGGCGGCGAGCGCCAGCCGAGCGCCGGTCTTGATGTCGATTGGGCGCGGGTGGAACGGCTCGTTGCCCAGCGCGCTGCGCATGTGCCGGCCGCGGTCGCCTTCGCGTCCGTCCGGCGCACGAAGCAGGTTGTTCAGGTGGGTGGCGAGGCGCTGGGACTGGTTCGCCATGGCAATGGCAGTGCCGCGCAGATCGGGCCGTTCGGCGATCTGGGCAGCCTCGGCGGCGCAGGTATCGACCTGCAGCAGGGCGCTCGACACGCGGTCCACCGGGACCCCTGGAGTCTGGATGGCCGTCAGGGCGCGGGCAGTCGCCCGCAGCGTCTCGGACGCCACGCGTGCCGCGTCATCGACGTTCTGATCGACGATCACCGCGGTGTCGAAGGCGCGTCGGGCGCGCATGGACGACGCCTCCTCACGCAGCGCCTCGGCGTCGCCCAGGAGCTTGCGCAGGGCGCGCCGCCGCTTATGCGAAAGGTCCGATCGCGACACGCTGGCGTCAGCGGCGTTGAGCGCGGCGGTGGCGGCCTGACCCGTCCCGCGGACATTGCGGGTCTGGGCATCGTCGATGTGGGTCGCCACGGCAAGCAGGGCCGCCGCCACTGGACGTCGCTCGGGCAGGTCGGACTGGAACCGGGCGGATAGCCGCGTGAAGAGCGTCTGGGTCAGCGAGGCGGCGAGGACTGCGATGAAGGCATGCAGCGCGTACTCGTTGGTGATCCGAGACAGGCCGAGGAAGGCCTCCACCGCGATGACATCGGCGAACATGCGGCTGACGGCCTTGTCGTGTCGAGCCGTCAGGCCGGACATCGCCGCGCAGGCGACGAGCAGCACCGCCGGGACGAAGGATCGGGAGGACACCCCGGCAAGGAACACGACTCCGCCGAGGACGAGCGACTGGACGAACATGATCCGGACCGTGAAGCTCGGCGGGTCGGCCGCCCGATCCTGCAGCCCCACGTAGAGCGCGGCCACGGAGGCGAGCGCGCCGATATCCGGCCCGTATAGCCCCCCGAAGACCAGCATCGATGCCACGACGACGACACCGCGGCGGAACGCCGACCAGCCCCGCCGCTTGCTCCAGTCGGTCGCGAGGACGCTGCGCGCCACGGAGCCGACGTAGGACATGGCCCCAGAGTGTTGGTTCACACGTTGTTAATCCACTCGGGGGGCCATTCCGGCTGCGCGGCGGGCGGCCTCGGACGGCGAGTCCGGCCGTCGACCGCGCGGAGTATGCCCGCGCGGTTGACACCGCAGTCGTGCCGCAGCAAGGTCAGAGGGGCTCCCCGATGACGTGTCGGCGGAGCGCCGACACGTCCGACAACTGACAGCCGATGCGCCCGGTGTCGCCGGGTCCAGGAACATGAGGTGACATGTACGTCTTCCAATTCGCCGAGGGCGACCGCTCGATGTTCGACCTCCTCGGCGGCAAGGGCGCCAACCTGGCCGAGATGACTCGGCTGGGTATTCCGGTTCCGCCCGGCTTTACCATCTCGACCGAGGCGTGTCGGTACTACCTCAAGCACGGGCAGGAGCCCGCAGAGCTTGACGCCGAGGTGGACAAGGCCGTGCAGCACGTCGAGGGCCAGGTCGGCCGCACACTCGGCGATCCGGGCGACCCGCTGCTGCTGTCGGTGCGCTCGGGGGCACGCTTCTCGATGCCGGGGATGATGGAGACGGTGCTGGACATCGGCCTGAACGACAAGTCGGTCCGCGGCTTGGCCGAGACCTCGGGCAACGACAGCTTCGCGTGGGACTCCTACCGCCGTCTAATCCAGATGTTCGGCTCCACGGTCATGGGCATCGACTCCCACGTGTTCGAGACCGCGCTGGAGGAGACGAAGGATGCCGCCGGCGTCGAGCTCGACTACGACTTGGACGTGCCGTCGCTGCACGCGCTAGTCGATAGGTACAAGGCCATCGTGCTGGAGGAGACCGGCGAGGCGTTCCCGCAGGACCCGATGACCCAGTTGCGCATGTCGATCCGCTCGGTCTTCGACTCCTGGAACACCGAGCGCGCCATCATCTACCGCCGGCAGGAGCGGATCCCGACGGACCTCGGCACCGCAGTGAACGTGCAGACAATGGTCTTCGGCAACGTTGGCGAAGGCTCCGGGACGGGTGTCGCGTTCACCCGCGACCCGGCCACGGGACACTCAGGCGTCTACGGCGACTACCTGCCGGACGCCCAGGGCGAGGACGTGGTCGCAGGTATCCGCAACACGCTTCCCTTGTCCGCTCTCGGTGAAACCGACCAGGCCGCCCACGACGAGTTGCTGGCGATCATGGATCAGCTCGAGAAGCACTACAAGGACCTGTGTGACATCGAGTTCACCGTCGAGCGGCGCAAGCTCTGGATGCTGCAGACCCGTGTCGGCAAGCGCACGGCTGGGGCGGCCTTCCGGATCGCGGTGCAGCTCGTCGATGAGGGAATCATCGACATGGACGAGGCCGTGCGCCGGGTGAAGGGCGCCCAGCTCGGGCAGCTGATGTTCCCCAGGTTCGGTTCCACCGCGGGGGCGTCACTGGCGGCGGTGGGCATGGGCGCATCGCCGGGAGCGGCGGTCGGCGAGGTCGTCTTCGACTCTCTCACGGCCGCGGAGCGGGCCGCTGAGGGCCGACAGGTCATCCTCGTGCGGCGCGAGACCAACCCCGACGACTTGCAGGGCATGGTGGCGGCCGAGGGCGTCCTCACCAGTCGCGGCGGCAAGACCTCGCATGCGGCTGTCGTCGCCCGTGGGATGGGCAAGACGGCCGTCTGCGGCGCTGAGTCGCTCGAGGTCGACACCGCGAATCGCCGCATGACGACGACTGACGGCACGGTGATCGAGGAGGGCGACGTCGTGTCGATCGACGGCGCCACCGGCGAGGTGTTCTACGGCGAGGTCGCCGTCGTCCCCAGTCCCGTGGCCGTGTACTTCGACGAGGGCATCGACGCCGCGCTGGACAACGCCGACGAGGCCACCGCGGCGCTGGTGCGGGCGGTGGACCGGATCATGTCCCACTCCGACACGGTGCGCCGGTTGCGGGTGCGGGCGAACGCCGACACTCCCAAGGACGCTGCGCGCGCCCGACGCATGGGGGCGGAGGGTGTGGGCCTGCTGCGCACCGAGCACATGTTCCTCGGCGAGCGGCGCGCCTACGTCGAGAAGCTCATCCTGGCGACCAACACCGCCGAGCGGGAGGCTGCGCTGGCCGCTCTGCTGCCGCTGCAGCGCAAGGACTTCGAGCGCATCCTCGAGGCCATGGACGGCATGCCGGTCACCATCCGGCTGATCGACCCGCCGCTGCACGAGTTCCTGCCGGACATGACTGAGCTCAGCGTCAAGGTGGCTCGGGCGCAGGAGCGCGGCGAGGACGTCGAGGCGGACCTGGCGCTGCTCAGCGAGGTCATCCGCATGCACGAGCAGAACCCGATGCTGGGGCTGCGCGGCGTGCGGCTCGGCCTGGTGCAGCCGGGCCTCTTCGCGCTGCAGGTACGGGCGATCGCCGAGGCGGCCTGTTTCCGGCAGAAGATGGGTGGCAACCCCCAGGCCGAGATCATGATTCCGCTGGTGGGTTCCATCCAGGAGCTCGAGCTGGTCATCACCGAGGCCCAGGAGGTGCTGGCCGACGTGTCCGAGACCCACGGCTGCTCGCTGCGGTTCCCGATCGGCACCATGATCGAGCTGCCGCGCGCGGCACTCACCGCCGGCCAGATCGCCCAGGCTGCGGAGTTCTTCTCGTTCGGCACCAACGACCTCACGCAGACCACCTGGGGCTTCAGCCGCGACGACGTCGAGGCGGCGTTCTTCTCGGCCTACCTGGAGAAGGGCGTGTTCGGCGTCTCGCCGTTCGAGTCGATCGACGCCGAGGGCGTCGGCAAGCTGATCGAGATGGCGGTTCAAGCCGGCCACGAGACGCGGCCCGATCTGCACTGCGGCGTCTGCGGCGAGCACGGCGGCGACCCGCAGTCGGTGCACTTCTTCGACAAGGTCGGCCTGGACTACGTGTCCTGCTCGCCCTTCCGGGTGCCCGTGGCTCGGCTGGAGGCTGCGAGGTCCACGCTGGGTGCGGACTGAGGTCTGCGGCACCGGCCGAATCCGGCCGGTGCCAGCCGAAATGGGCTCCGCAACGGACCTAGGGGAGAATTCGTGGTTGATCCAATTATTGAGCGCACTCGCAAGGTTCGGGCGATCATCGTGGACGAGGGGTTCTTCCCTCGCCAACGCGTCGCCGACGTCGCAGCACTCGTGGGTTCGGCCATAGTCCTGGGTGATCAGGGGCTCGGGCAGGAGTTGACGGCTGCGGGCGTGGCGGTGGAGTCCGCCCCATCGACGGTCGAGCCCAAGATTGAGCAGGCCGTGGCGCTGGCCGCCGAGGACCACCGGGTGGTGATCCTGGTTCCGACGCCGCGCAAGGCCGAGTTTTGGCTGCGCCGGGCGCTGCAGGCGGTGGCCGAGGGCCGCGACCCCGGTGACCTGACCACCATCGAGGACCCCTCGGCCCTGCAGGCCATCCGGGAACTGCTCGGCAGGTGAGGCCGGGGCAGGGCGCGGTGGCCGGGCCGCCGCCTCAGTGGATGTCGTCTCGCCCGAGCATCGCGCGCTCTTCGCTGCCCGCCTGCGTGAACTCGCTCTGGTCGATGTTGAGTTCGGCGAACTTGCGGTACA
>JBIRBF010000165.1:0-6150 GCA_044326505.1 Candidatus Nanopelagicales bacterium
CCCGAGGTGGCGCCCAACATGCTAGAGCTGGAGATAGTGGAGTCTGCAGCGCTGGGTGATATTCAGCATGTCGGCAAACTGATTCTGGCCTGCCAGCAGGAACTGGGTGTGAGGTTTGCGCTGGACGACTTCGGCACCGGGTACTCGTCGTTGACGCAACTCGAGGGACTTCCGGTGGACGTGGTCAAGGTCGATCGGCAGTTCGTCGTCCGGCTCGCCGACGGCGGCACCCGGCACGAGGTCTTCCTCAGCGCCCTCGTGGAGCTGGTCTCGGCGCTGGACCTGCAGCTCATCGTCGAGGGGGTCGAGACCGAGTCGGAGCGGGATGCCCTGATTTCGGCCGGATTCCGGGTCGGTCAGGGCTACCTCTTCGGCCGTCCGGCGCCGCCGCCGGATGCCTTGCACCTGGCGCTCGCGGACGAGCGGGTCGGCGGCGTGGGCACCCGCCTCCGACTGGACCAATGACTCTGCGCAGATCGGTCGCGCGGCCCTAGCCTGAGGGCATGGAACCCAACTCCCCGCCGCCGGGCCCCCCAGTTAACCCCCCGGCTGTGGGAGGCAACCCTGGGCAGCCCGCGCCGAACCCGGGGCAGGCGCCTGGACTTCCCGTCGGACCTGCGCCGCGGGCGGAGTGGACGCAGTTGACCGTGAGCCACCGGGGACGCGTCCTGCTGCGCGACTTCACGGCCAACGCGTTCGATGGTCAGGTCGTGGGTGTCGTGGGCGCGGCCGGAACCGATGTAGACGTCGTGCTGCTGGCGCTCGCGGGCCGCTTCGGGCCGGTGGCCGGTTCCGTGTCGATCCAGGGCGCCCCGGAGTCGGTGAGCCTCGGCGGGGTGCCCGACGAGGAGCACCTGGACCCTCTGCTCACCGTGCACGAGACCTTGGCCGAGGTGAGCCGGCCCAGCGCCGACGGCTCGACGCGGCAGTCCGCCGACTGGTCGCTCATGGCCACCGGGCTCACCGGTCGAGTCGATGCCCGAATCCGCGACCTGTCAGTTGAGGAACGCTTCCGGCTGGCCATCGCGATGGGGGCGGCCTCAGGTGCCTCGCTGATCGTCACGGACCTTTCCCGGGTGGCGGGCCACAACGCCAGCGGCGAGCTGTGGGTACTGCTGCGCCAACTCGCCGCCAGCGGTCGCGTGGTCGTCGTTGCCGCGCCGGAGCGCCACGAGTCCATGCACCTCGTCATTCCCGTTCCGGCTCCCGTGGAGGCAGCGCGATGATCGGCACCAGCATCTCCCACAGTCTGGCCCGATGGTTCCGCGGACCGCGCATCGTCGCTGGCCTCATCCTGCTCCTGCTCACCGCAGCGCTCACCGCGGGCTTGACCATCTGGTCCGCGTGGAACCCAACCGGCAACACCTCCGACCTGCCGGCCGCGCTCGTCAACGAGGACGTCCCGGCTGCGGCCGGCGGTGGTCCCACCCTCGAGTCCGGCAAAGAACTGGCCCAGTACATGGTGCAGTCAGCCGCGCTGCAGTGGACCGAGACAACGATGGACGACGCCCAGGAGGGGCTGGACAGCGGACGGTTCGCCGTGGTCTTCCGCATCCCTTCGGACTTCAGCGCCAAAGTCGCCAGTCTGCGCACCGAGCAGCCGCAACAGGCCTCCATCGACGCCTACACCAACGATGCGACCAACTACCTGGCCGGCGACTTGGCCGCTGACGCCATGGTGAGCGTCGAGAAGGCAGTCGGCGCACGGCTCTCGCTTGGCTTCGTCGACACCGTCTACGGCGCGCTGCCCCAGGCCAAGAAGCAGGGTGAGACCGCGGTGACAGGCGCCAAAGGGGTCAACGAGTCGGCGAAGCAGGCACAGGCGCAATCGGCCACGACGACGCAGCAGACCGCCCAGGTGGCTGCCAGCATCGAGGCAGCCGCGAAGGCCGGCACGGAGGCCGTGACGGCCGGCCGCGTACTGCCGCAGGAGGTGTCCGCGATCGCGGCCTCGATCCAGGACCTGACCACATCGGTCACAGCCATGTCCAACGGCGCCAAGGCGATCGACAGCAACCTGGCGACTTTGCAGCAGCAGCTAACCGCGAACGGCGAGCCGGAGCTGGCCGCCCAGCTCGCGGCGATCCGTACCAACTACAACACCGTGGTGCTCTCACCCATGGCCCAGACCGCAACAAAGGGCGCGAGCGTGGGCACCGCCATGAAGAAGCTCGACACCGACATACAGGCGTACTCGACCAAAGCCACGGCCGCTCAATCCGCCACCGCCGGGGTCGTGACCCCCGCCCAAGATGCCGCGAGGAGTGCGGCAGCCGTGCAGAACACGCTCGATACGCAGGTCGTGCCGCAGTCCACCGCCCTGGCCCAGGGCTTGACTGCGGCCGCTGCGCAGGTTCCGCCGATCTCGGACGCCCAGCGCTCGACCTTCACCAAGGTGCTGGCGCAGCCCATCGACGTCGTGAATCAGCGGCAAAACCCCGTGCAGTACATGGGTGAGGGCTTCGCCCCGCTGTACATCCCGGTAGGACTGTTCGTCGGCGCCGTCGCGCTCTTCCTGTTCATGGCGCCGATCAGCCGACGGCTGCTCGACTTCGGCTTCGCACCGATCAAGGCAACGCTGTCCGGCTGGGTGCCGCCCTTCGTGCTCGCGATCGCCCAGGTGGCGTTGGTGGCGCTGGTCGTGCTGCTGCTCGGCATGAAGGTTGCCGCATGGCTGCCGTTCATCGGCATCCTGCTGCTGTCGGCTGCCTGCTTCCTGGCGATCGTGCAGGTGCTCAAGGCGGCCTTTGGCCCGGGCGGGGTGGTCGTCGCGGTCCTGCTGTTCATCCTCCAGACCACGGCAGCGGCCGGCACCTTCCCCGTGCAATCCCTTCAGCAGATCTTCGTGTGGCTGCACCCCTTCATGCCGATGACGTACGCCGTCGACGGCCTGCGCCGCAGCATGGCGGGCGGACCGTTGACGCCGTACCTGTGGACGGACGCCGCGGTGCTGCTGGGAGTGACAGTGGTGTGCATCGCGATCACCACCATCGTGGCCGGCAAACAGCGGCGGCTCAACGCGGCCAGGCTGCAGCCCACGCTGGTGTTCGACTCGTGACCGCGCGCCCCGCCGGCGAGCACTGGAACGAGTTGTACGCAGAGAAGCCCGACGATGCCGTGAGCTGGTTCCAGGAGCGGCCCGAGCCCTCGCTTCGGCTGCTGCGGGCGGCATCACGCCGACCAGGCTCTGTGATCGACGTAGGGGGCGGCAGGTCCGGTTTGGCGCAGGGGCTCATCGCGGCCGGTTGGTCCGATGTCACCGTGCTGGACGTGTCGGCCGAGGCTCTCCGCGGCTGGGAGGCGCGCGCGGACTCGGCTGCCGTCGAGTTCGTGCAGGCCGACATCCGCACGTGGCAGCCGGATCGGGCCCGACAACTGTGGCACGACCGCGCGGTGTTCCACTTCCTCGTCGATGCCGACGATCGGTCCGCCTACGTCCGCGCCGCCACCACCGGCGTCGCGCCTGGGGGCGCACTCGTGCTCGGCACCTTCGCGCCCGACGGGCCGGACCAGTGCTCGGGACTACCCACCGCACGCTACGCGGCTGGTGAACTCGCGGAGGTCTTCGCTGGCGGATTCCACCTGGAGGCCACCGAGCAGCACACCCACACGACGCCCTGGGGAACCGACCAGAACTTCACCTGGGTCGTTCTGCGCCGAAGCTGAACGCAGCAACGCCCTCACACCCAGCCGGGATGGCTGTGCGGTGAGCGCTACCCCGCGTGGTCGTGAGGAAAGTGTCCCGCGTGCGCCGCCCCCCGCGGGTAGGCGGGCAGCTCCCCGGTGGCCGGCGGCTCGGGCTGCAGCCCGACCCTGAGCAGCTCCTCGAGGTCCTCCTCGGAGGACGGGCCCTCGCCGCGCCACTTGCCCAGGGTGGTGAGGACCTCCTGGCGGGCCTGCTCGCAGTCGTCGCCGGACTTCGCGTTGGCAGCGGCCCAGCGTCGGTTGATCTCCCACGCGCGCTCGCGCAGGCGCAGCGCCCATTCCATGCGCTCGCGCTGGTCGGCCGTGCGGGGCAATTGCCACACCTCGCTGATCACGTCGGGCAGCACATCGCGGTAGTCATGTCCACCCTCGGCGAAGACACCCGGCGTCGGCGTCAACGCATTCAACATGTCCAGGAACGTGGCGAAGAAGGTCGTCACCGGCGTCCAGCTGGTGCCTCTCGGCGATCCAGGCGGACGCCGGTCCTGCGGGCCGAGCCACGCAGGACGCCGCCACACGACCTCCGCGCCGAACTTCGGGATCGGGTCGTCGCCGTTCTGCAGCAGCAGGTAGCGCACTTTGGCACGCTCCTCGGCCGGCAACGCCTTCCAATCCCTGATGGCGCGCGGCAGGTAGATCGCCCCGGGGCCGACCTCGGGCACCTGCGCCACGGTGCGCTGGCCCCAGATCTCCCGGCGCCACTCGGTGGCGTCCGGAGTGCCGATCCAGATGGCCGAGTCGAACCCCGAGCCCTCCAGGCCGAACGTGTACGTGCCGCGGAACATCTCCTCACTCACCTGCGAGCCCAGCGATTCGCCGAAGAGCAGGAAGATCGGCCGATCCTGAGCCTCGCGCTCCGCCAGCCGCTTGCTCAACCCCTCCAGCACCATCCTGGTCTGATCCGTCCCTGCCCCGACCTTGGTCAGCGAAAGCGAGGATGGCAGGACCGAGTACTGGATCGCCGCGCTCGCGCAGTCTCCGCCGGTCAGGTACTCCAGCGTCTCATCGGCCACATAGTTGACATAGCCGGATCCCGTGGGCGAGAAGAGGGCGAAGACCTTGCGGTCCAGCGCGTGGGTCCGGTCAATCTCTGCCAGCAGCGCCGCTGCCCGCTCATAGGTGCTGGCGGAGCCGGCTTCCGAGGCGTAGACCCGAATCGGCTGCTTGGCACCGCTCGTCCCCATGACGGCGTCAATTCCGGCCGGTGTGAGAGCCATGCTCAGCCAGCGCCTGCCCTCGCGGCTCAGCGTGTCCCACGGCACCCCGGAGGCCGGGCTCCCGGTGACCTCGGGCGTGTCGGGCGGCGTTGCGTGGGCAGGCTCGATGCCCTCCCCGCCGCGGGTCAGTTTGGCCGCCACGGTCGTGACCGCCAACCAGCCGAGGCCGTAGGTGGCCGCCGTGGCGCCGACGCGGCCCAGGGTTCGATGCTCCGCCGGCGATCCGCCCAGGACGAAGCTGGCACTACGCGCGAAGGCCTTGCTCAGGGCCGCCTCGCCGCGGGCCAGGCTGAAGGACATCAACGTCACGCCTACGCCGATTGCGCCCGCCTTCACCGGCGAAACCTCGCGGACGTCGTCCTCGAAGAAAGTGCCGGGTGCGACTAGCGATCCGGGCGCTTGGCCACGCGGCCGGGTGGCCAGCCAGGACCCGGCACCAGCCACAGCCGATGCCGCGAGCATCGGAAGGCCCATGCCCCGGCCCTTGAGGACCATGCCCAGGCCAATCGAGGCCAGCCCCGCAGTGCCGGCAGCCGCGATTCCCCCAGCGACGAGCCGCCCGAACGCGCGCTTGCCCGACTCGTGCTCCTGCCACTTCAGCGCCGCGACCACGCCCAGTCCGGCGACGGCGGCGGTCGCATCCACGGCCGCAAGCGCCTTGGCGTTGGCCTGGCCCCCGCTGAAGCGGCGCGCGGACGAGGCGAGCATGGAATGTGCCGAGATCCCCAGGCCGTACCCGGCTGCGGCCGAGACGCCGGTGATGACCGCCTGATCGACGGTGTTCCGGGTGAGCAGGTTGGGCTGGTAGGAGCGGCCGGACGCCACCGCCGACAGCAGGAGCGCAGCTCGCCCCGAGTGGTCGAGCGCGTCGAGGGACCGCTGATCAAGGAACGCCATAGGCGAATCCTGCCACGACCGGCTGTCAGACACTCCCCGGCATTGCCGCGGCGTAGCGGCTGAGTGCCCGCCCGTCGGCCTACTGCGCTGTCCGTCGCCGGACTAGCGGTCGCGCGGGGACAGTCCCAGTTCCTGCCACACCGCTCGCCATACGGTCTTGGCGCCCGTCCCCTGCGCCAGAGCCTGGCTGGCCGTGCGCCCGTCAAGCTGCGCGAGCACATGGTTATCGGCCCAGTACTGCGCGTAGCCGGGGCCGAGGGCGCGCTCCATCCGCTGCCAGAACTCGGTCATCCGCACGCGGGCAATGAAACCACCAGGGCGGGCACAGTGC
>JBIRBF010000168.1:0-6135 GCA_044326505.1 Candidatus Nanopelagicales bacterium
CAAAGCTGCCGTGCGCCTGCAGCGGAGTCTCAATGCCCGCCTGGTGGTCGCCGTGGCACTCCACGGCAGCGGCTGCGAGGTCCGTCCTCGGTGGTGCATCGGCCGCCGCGCGTGCGCCGCCGGGCACGGCTGTGGCAGCGGCACCCGCCGCCATCGCCGCCCCACCGAGGAGCAGTCGACGCCGGCCGAACCGAGTCGCATGAGCCATGGTCACATCCCGGACGTTGCGGATGCGGACGCCGAGGGCTGGTAGCTCTCGTTGGCGCCGGGGAAGGTGCGCGCCTGAGCCCTGAACTCGGCCGTTCCACCGCCAACGCAGGTCAAGGTGATCGGCACGTCCTGACCAGCGGAGACGGGTCCAGTCAGCGCCATGAACATGATGTGGTTGCCGCCCGGCTCGAGCGTCAGATCGCCGTTGGCCGGCACTTGCAGCTGGCCCACCTCGGACATCTTGGCGGTGCCATCGACCTCAGTGGTTTCATGCAGCTGGGTCATGGTCGACACCGGAGACGAGGCGGACACGATCGTCACCTCGGCCGACGAGTCATTCCGGACGACGCCGAAGGCTGCGGACACGCCTGAGTCCGCGGCTTTCACCCAGGCGTCGCTCACGCTCACCGGACAGCCACCGCCAGTCGAGCTGGCGCTCGGCGACGAGGAGCGGCTGACGCTGGGCGAGCCGGATGCGCTGGCCGCGCCGGCCGGGGTCGTCGAGCCGGCGGACGTCGTGGAGCCGGAGGAACAGCCTGCGAGGACAGCTGTCACCGTCCCAGCTCCGAGGGCGATGGTCAGGGGCAGTTTGTGCATGTGGGTACTCCAGAAGATGAGGGGTTCTCGCCGCGAGGGGCGTGGGGGCGACGTGGGATAGGACTGGCGTGTCGCCAGCCCCAGCCTCGGACGCCGGAGACGCACGCTCGTGGAGTCGTGCGCGAGTAGCGGCGTCATCGCAATCGACGAGCCGCCGCGAGCAGGTGGGAGGGGAGTTCAGCGCCTCAAGACTTGAGGAGCGGGGGTCCGCGGTGCGTCAGCGCTGGCAGCGCCGCCGTCGGCGTGAGGGCTGGCACGACGCGCTCGGCGCTCATCCCGGCGTCGAACGAGGGCACCAAGATGCTGACTCGAATGTAGAAACGAGGCCCGAACACAACCGCGAGCAACCGGTCGAGGGCGGTCTCCAACCGATGAAGTGCGGAATCCGCCGACCAGGCGAGCGCCACGATCAAGGCAGCGGCGAGTCCGTGACCGAGCAGCATGCGCCCATCGGGCAAGCTCATGGCCACACTCGCGGGATCCGCGTCCACCAGCGGGAGCGGCGCAGTGGCGGCGGAATGGGCGACTGCGCCGGAGGGCGGCACGTGCCCCGCGTGAGATTCGGCGACAACGCCGACGTGGCCGCTGAGGCGGGCCAACAACCAGTGCCCGGCGAACTCGAACCCGACGACGAACGCAACCAGCACCGACAACCGCAGCCGCGTCGATGTCAATGCAGCGGCAACGGCGATCGCAAGGCCCATGACGAGCAGGGCCGCCGGCACCGACGTACGACCGTGACCCAGCCCGTGCCCGACAAGTGTCAGCCCGCCGACCGCAACGCCGAGGGAGGCCGCGCGCACCTGCCGCGCCGCTCCACCGGTGGTCAGTCGCACACGGGGATGCTAGCGCAGCGCAATGCTGGGCCAGCCGTGCGCGTCAGGCAATGCCGCTGCGTGTTCGTGGGCCCCACGCGCCTGCCCCCTCATACTTTGAATGCTGCCGACAGTGCAGCTCCGTCGCGCATGGTCCGCAGCGCGAAGAAGACCACCAGCACCGCATAGACCGCGACTGCCGCGGCACCGAAAGCCGCCGCACCGCTCGGGTAGCCCACGTTGCGCACGGGAGCCAAGAGCATCAGCAGCAGGCCCAAGCGCAGGCCGTAACCGATCACGCTGGGGACCGGAGCCGGGCGCACACGCAGAGTGTCGTGGTCGGCCTCGCACGGCCGCCGTACCGTCGTACCGATCCCGGCGAGCATCACCGCCGCCATCAAGGTGAGCGCGCCCACCGCGTAGCCGCCCAGGTCGGCGTCGCGGTCGGTGAGCGGCATGCCGATGCCCACCGCAACGACGGTGGCCGGAACCGTGAGGATGACGAACCAGCTGACGATCGCCATGACCTTGGCGGCCAGCAGTTGCCAGCGCCGACGGGGGAAGGCAAGCAGCCAGAGGGTCCCGGTGTGGTCGTACGAGTACGCGTTCGTGGCGATGATCGCCCCGCCAGCGCCCACGACGAAGGCGAGCACGGTGACTGCCGTTGCACCGGGCAGCGCGGCATCGATCACCAATGGGATGATCAGGCTGCTGAACAGCGTGACTTTGGCCGTGTTGGACCGCCAGATCGAGTACATGTGCGCGCGGTACACCGGAAGCGGCCCAACCAGCCCCGAGACCACCCGCCCGGAAGCAGCCCGCTCGCCCCGGCTGCGCAGAGTGGCCCGGGCCAGCGGGCCGATCGCCACGGCGAACAGCGCCAAGGGCGCCATCAGCGCCGCCAACGCGGCTGCTCGCTCTGCGCCGTCGCTGGTCATCGCGGTGACCAGCCAACCGGCCGGACCGACCTCGGGGTAGCGCTTGAGCAGCGCAGCGGTACCCACCAGGACCAGGCTGAGCACGCTGATCGTCAGCCATTGCCGGGTGGGCCACGCCGTGACCGTCCACACGCATACCTGTCCGACTGCGGCGGCCCCGGTGATGAACAGCACCGCCCCCGCGACGCCCGGCCAGCCCCAGGCCGCATAACAGGCTGCCGTGGCAGCAGGTGCGATGAACAGGTACTGCACGTCGGCAGCCGTCGAGGTCACCGACGAGGTCACTAGGAACGCCGGGCGAAGCGGATAGGGATCCAAGTACCGCGGCGAGTCGATCTCGCCGCCACCGCCGAATGCCGGGAGCAGGGCCCAGAGCAACCACACCGGGGTGAGGAACGCCAGCACCATCTGCGGCTCGACGGCTGCTCGGACGTACGCCCATTGGGCGACGAACGCCAACGCACCCAGATACGCCAGGCCCACCAAGCCCGCCAGGATGGCCACGTGCCGGGGCAGGGACAGGTGCCTCAGCCGTAGCCACACGGCCGTCCGCACGTCTGCCAGCACGGTCACGCCGCCGCCCCCTTCGTCAACGAACCGCGCCGCGGGTCATCGTCCAGGTACGGGCGCACAAGTCGTCGGCCACGGCGAGCAGGTGCGTCGACAAGACCACTGTGGCCCCGGCGTCGGCGCGCTCGCGCAACAGTGCCGAGATCGTCGCCACCCCATCAGCGTCGACACCGTCGAACGGCTCATCGGCCAGCAGCAGGTCGGGTTGGGGCAGCAGCGCCACCACCGCCGAGAGTTTGCGGCCCATGCCATGGCTATAGGTGCCGGCGAGGGTGCCGGCAGCATCGGAGATCTGCAGGGCCTCGAGCATCGCGCGGGCCCGATCGGGCCAGGTGGCCTTGTCCAGCCCGAACAGTGCCGCGCACAACTCCACGTGCTCCCAGCCCGTGAGCCGGGGGAAGATGCCGCCGATGTCGGGGATGTACCCGGTGCGCAGCTTGAGCTGCACCACGTCCACGCCGCCGACGATGCCGTCGAAGGTGTAGCTGCCCGACGTGGCTGCCATCGCACCGGCCAGGATGCGCATGGTCGTGGACTTGCCGCAGCCGTTGTGCCCCAGCAGGCCGGTGATCTGACCGGACTCGGCGGTGAAACTCAGGCCGTCGACCGCGACGAGGCGGCGGTATCGCCGGGTGAGATTCTCGACCGTTAGCATCGGCGCTGGGGCTCCGGGTCGACCGACCGCGACGGCCGCCGGGCGATCCAGGTCGCGCGCAACGTGGCCTGATCGGCGGGCTGTGAGGAGTACTCGTCGAGGACCTGGATGTCGACGAGTCCGGCCGAGAGCAGCGCGTCGGTGACCTGGGCGTCGGAGTGGAAGAACTGCCGGTGAGTCTCCCGGAAGCCGTGCCCGTCGGGCTCGCGGAACTCGATGGTGGTCGCGCAGGTCCGCTGGTCGGGATCCACCTCGCTGGTGATGCGGAAGCCGCGTCCGCCCTCCTCGCCGGTCACCACTGGGTTGTCCAGAGTGAAATGCATCATCGCGTCGGTGTGGAGGTCGAAGACCAGCCAGCCGCCTGGGCCCAGCCGATCGGCGAGGCGAGCGACGATGGTGGGGAATGTGTCCAGCGGCACGTAGTTGAGACCGTCGAAAGTGGACACGACGGCGTCGAAGACCTCGTCGGTTCCCACCTCGGGCAGTTCGGCGCGGTGCAGTGGCACGCTCGGGCCGAGCCGGGATCGCGCCCGCGCAAGCATCGCGGCGGACGCGTCCGTTCCGACCAGTTGATAGCCGCGTTCGACCAGCTCAGCTGCGAGCAGTCCCGTCCCGCAGCACACATCGAGCACGCGGGGCACGACGGCCGAACCGCCCCAGAACTGATCCAGGAAGGTGGCCCACGATGCGTAGCAGGGGTCCACGACCATCTGGTCGTAGACCCCTGCCAACAGTTCGTAGGGCTGCACCGTGCTCAGCGGCGGCTCGCGAAGCTCGCTCAGATGCCGAGCACCTTCGCCTTCGCGGCCGAGAACTCCTCGTCGGTCAGGATCCCCTGCGAGTGCAGATTCGCGAGGTTCTCGAGCTGAGCGGTCTGCTCGTCCTGCGGCGACTGCGGGGCGTAGCCCTGCTGTTGCTGCGGCGGGTAGCCCTGCTGCTGTTGTTGTGCGGCGGCCTGCTGCTGCTGAGCGGCCGCCTGCTGGTCGGCCTGCTGCTGGTACTTGTTTGCCTGCCTGTGGGCGACGCGGCCGGACACGGCCGTCGCGGTTCCGGCCACGACGGCGGTACGGGTTGCCATGCGGAGGAGTCCCATGTGAGTCCTTTCGTGAAGTGCTTGGTCAGTTGGTCGAGGCGTGATCGGGTGGGTGTCTCAGGGTGGAGTGCCGCGTCGGATCGCGGCGGCCGGCGCTAGCTCGTGATGACGGCCTCGGCGACGTCGGCGGGGATGCGCACGTAGTCGATGACCTGGGCATTGGCCTCGGCGAGGGCGCCCACCAGCTTGGCTGCCCAGACATTCTCG
Organism: Candidatus Nanopelagicales bacterium; assembly: GCA_044326505.1. Taxonomy (GTDB): domain Bacteria; phylum Actinomycetota; class Actinomycetes; order S36-B12; family UBA10799; genus JACJWR01. The sequence continues at coordinate 5,086 of JBIRBF010000168.1, forward strand.
AAGGCGATGAGCAGCGCCGAACTGTTGTCGGGCAGCTCGTCAGCGACCACCTCGGCATCATCCTTGCCAAGCGCCCCGGGCTGGCCGAGTTCGAGGCCGGTCATGTCCGGTCCGACCTCGCCGCCCAGATCGGACAGCTCGAACGCCGTGATGTTTCCCTCACCGTTCTTGATCACCAACAGCACATCCAGCAGGCGGATGGTACCGCTCTCCACCTGCTCCAGGATCGCCGGCGCGACGCGACCGGTGAAGTTGTTGCCAGGGAACCCGATGATGTAGACGTCCACCGGTCCGAGTGCCATATGCGCTCCTTGTCGTGGGCGCCGGGATAGGCGCACGTATCGGGGCTCGCCCTCCGCGAGCCCGCTAGCGGAGTCTAGGCCGCTTCGGCCACAGAGGCCACAGCCACGGACGAGGCGCCCGTAGCATCGAGCCGTGGAACCATCAGCGCCCTTCGACACCGCACCGTCGAGCGGGGCGCCGCCGGTGGGCGCACGTGGGCCGCGCACCGACGATCAGGTCCCGGGCTACCTCGCGGCGCTCGGGATTCCGGCGCTGGCCGACATTCACGTGCACTTCATGCCACCCGCCATGCAGCGCCGAGTGTGGGCGTACTTCGATCAGGCTGGCAGTCGATACGGCATGCCGTGGCCTGTCGCCTACCGCGACGACGAGCCCACCAGGATCGCCACGCTGCGCAGCCTCGGCGTCGCGGCGATCCCCTCGCTCAACTACGCCCACAAGCCCGGCATGGCGCGTTGGCTCAACGACTGGTCGGCAGAATTCGCCGACCGGGTTCCCAGCGCCGTCCACTCCGCCACGGTGTTCCCGGAGCCCGACGCCAGGGAGTACACCGAGGCAGCCCTCGCGGCCGGCGCGCGGCTGTTCAAGGTGCATCTGGAGGTCGGCGGTTTTGCGGCGGACGATCCACTGCTCGACGGTGCCTGGTCGCTTCTGGCTGACGCCGGTACACCTGTCGTGATGCACGCCGGCTCGGCCCCGCTCGCAGGGGTGCACACAGGTCCCGAGGGCGTGCATCGACTTCTTGCA
>JBIRBF010000047.1:0-15539 GCA_044326505.1 Candidatus Nanopelagicales bacterium
ATCCTGACCCCGTGGCCCGCCTATCGAATGGGTCTACGTAACCCTCCACGTAGCAACCTCGGACCCCTGTGCCGCACCCCCCGGGTAGGACCTGGACGTTCCCCTCCGGCCTCACCCACACCGACCAACCCGGCCCACCCCTCCCGCCCCATAGACGCTCCACCATGGGCGCTGTGCGCCGAGCGGCGGCACCAACCGGAGCTCTCGCTCTCGCCGCATGAGGGTGGCTTGGGATGGGGGCGGGATCCCCGCGCGCGAGGACAAGGGCATCAGTAACGCGCCGCGACTCCGAAGGGCACATCAGATGCCGGCTGAAGTCACCCTCCAGACCTCCAAGGGAACACTTCGCGACTCGGAGTCGGTGTCAACAACCAGCTGAGCGCCCTGGGCGGGCAGGATGGAACCAGGCCTGGACCGGCGGGCAGTAGTGCAGCTAGTTGCAGACGTCGTCCGCGGCCGTACGCGCAACCTGCTCCGCGTCGTCAGCTGCGATGGTGACTGCTACCGGGCCGTCGAAGTCGGCGGGGACCGTCACCGTCGGGATCGCGCCGTGCTCCGGCACCGCATCGAACACGGCCCCGGGAAGGGCGGCGCGCAGAGTCTTCACTCCCCGCTCTTGGGCAGGGTCGTACTCCACCGTCACCACGTCAGTGGGCAGGCCATCGCCGAGTTCGCCGATGCCATAGCCGCCTGCTGCGAATGCCTCGGCAGCCGTGCGCGCGACGCCGTCCACGCCGCTGCCGTTGAGGACGTTGATCGTGATCTCGCCGGGCGGGACATCGGCATCGGCCGCGTCTGGTTGGCCACCCGCCGGCTCCGGCGCGGCCACGAAGGCGCTGCTGCCCGTGCGCAACGCCTCGAAGATCCGAGACGTGCCCGCGCGGTCCCAGCCCACGGCGGTGCCGCCATCGGGCAACGGAACATCAGCGGCGATCGGCAGGGTCGCGAATCGCACCTTCTGCGGGTCCGTGGTTTGCAGCTTCGCGGCAAGGCTCCGAACGGCGCCGTCGTCCAGGCCGGTGTCAGTCGTGACGCTGTCCAACGCCGCTCGCGCGGCGGCATCGAGACGAAGGGGGTTCGTGAGCGTCCCGAGGCTGGTGGCCTGGGTGAACATCGCCCCGAGGAATGCCTGCTGTCGGCCCATCCGGCCCACGTCGGCGGTGGGGTCGAAGTAGCGGGCGCGCACATACGACAGTCCCTGTGCGCCGTTCAACCGCGTGCGCCCAGCCGCGAGTTCCAATCCGGAGTTCTCGTCGGAGATCGCCGTCGGGCTGCACACTTCCACGCCGCCCAGAGCATCGACGATGGCCATGAACCCAGCGAAGTCCACCTCCACGTAGTGGTCGATCCGGACATCGGTCGCATCCTCGAGCGTCTGCACCAGCAGCGTCGGCCCGCCAGCCCCGTAGGCGGCGTTGACCTTGCCGGTGGCAGCTTCCACCCGCGTTCCCTCCGGATCCTTGTGGGCTGGAATGGTCAGGGCCGAGTCGCGCGGGACACTGATCACATCCACGGTGCCGGCGTCGCCGATGTGCACGACGAGGATCGTGTCGGTGTTGCGCCCGAAGTCGGCGAGGCCCAAGTGGAGTGCAAGCCGCTGCTCCTCGGTCATGCTGCTGCGGTCGTCGGAGCCTACGAGCAGGATGTTCTGCCCACCATCGTCGACGGGCCGATCGACCACCCCGCTGAAAACATCCTCCCGCTGCACCGCGCCGCTGTAGTGGGCCACGGCCGCGTACGACATCCCGGAAGTGACGAGTACTCCCGCCGCGCCTACGGCTGCGGCGACCAGGAGCGGACGGCGCTTGACCTTCGACGCAAGTGCCCCGAACCGGCTGGGTTTCCGGCTGGGTGCCGGCGTGGATGGTGGCACGGGATCCTCGTCCTCGGGTGAACTGGTCGCGATCTCTCGCGGGTCCTCAGGCTAGGTCGGCAGAGCCCCAAGTCCCGTACGCGCCACGCGTGCCGTGTCGGCTCAGACGATCGGCGGACGGCCGTGCCGCGCCATCTGCCAAGCGGTCTTGAAACTGATGGGTCGCCGCTGGCCCGGATCCGATCGCCAGCCGTCGGCCCACCCCAGGCGCCAGACGCGCCAGGCCTCCGGCTCGCTGCGCGTGCGCCGCCACTCGACCGCCGACCACACGCCGAGGTAGGGCGCCGCGAATACCCACGGCAGATTGCGACGGGCGAGCCACACTCTGTTGCGTGCGTTCAGCCGCTGGTACTCGGCGTGGCGGGTCGGCAGGATCGCTGGGTGGTTGGTCACGATGTCGCCGACGTACCAGACGCTGTGGCCGGTGTCCCACACCCGCCACGCCATCTCGATGCCCTCGTGTGCGTAGCGGAAGTTCGCCGCCCACCCGCCGATCAGCTCGAACACGTCGCGCCGTATGGCGACTGCGGCTTCGAGCACGTACATCGCAGTGCTGGATCGTCCCGGATCGCCCTTGCGCAGGCGGGGCACCCAGTACCGAGGGGCCTCGGGCGTGGCCGGGTCGGCCAGCCTGGTCTGGACCATGCCGATCTCGGCGTCCGCCGCGAAGATCGCGGCGATCCTGGCCAGGGTGTCCGGCTCGGGTAGCCAGGCGTCGTCATCGAGGAAGAACAGCAGGTCTGAGTCGCCCTGCGAAACCCCCGCGTTGCGCCCGCCGACTCCGACGTTCTCCGGCAGGTGCACTGTGCGGACGGTGCTTGGCAGGCCGGTGGGCCGCCAGCCGTTGCCGACGACGATCACCGACACCTCGACGCCGGTCTGGCTGCGAGCGGAGTCGACTGCGCGCTCGAGTTCATGCGGCCGGTTGCCGCGGGTGAGGATGACGACGTCGATGCGCGGCCGGTCAGCCGAGCCCCGCATGGCGCCCGGGTCAGTCATCGACGCGCGGCGCGCCACGGGTTGGTGGCAAGACCGCCCACCCACGCGGCCAGCACAAGCGCGCCGACCACCAGGGAGCCGCCGAAGCCCATCCCGAGCAAGAGCGCCAGACCCAGAACGAGCGCCCGGCCGTCGAAGCCCAGGCCGACCAGCGGCATCCAGGGTGCCGGCGGGCGATGCAGGTAGCGCCAGCGGTCACCGATCTCGGGCGTGAACAGCACGACCGCCGCTGCCACGAGGGCAGGCGCCCAGCGAGCGCCAGGAGCCAGGCACGCTGCGATGCCTGCGTACACGACAGCTTCTGCTGCACGTGCCGCTGGCGCGGTCGCCCAGGCCCGCTCGCCGGCGAGAGGCCGGGCGAACGCAGCAGCGAAAGCGGCCGCCAGCACCACCGCGGCGACCAGCGGGAAGATGCTGCCTACACCCCAACCGAGGGCCGAGAGACTGATGAAGCCGCTCAAGCCCACGACCATCACGAGGCCGGCTCGGACCGACGAGGGGAACGGGACGACGGCGGACGCCAGCCGCACCGGCAACCCCGCATCGACCAACGATCCCGGCGGGACCAGGAAGCGCGAGGCCTCGGTGGCCTCGAACTCGGGAAGTCGAGGTTTGCGCTGGGCGGCGCCGAGGATGAAGAGCGCCGTGGCCACGGAACCAGCCAGGGCCGCCCACAATCCCCAGGCCGCGGAGTGCGAACTGGCCGCTGCCACGATCATCGCGGCGGCCACGAGCAGCCATCGCACCGGGCGGTGACCGTGCGCTGCGGCGGTGCAGGCCGACCTGCTGGCCACCATCGACAGCACAGTCGCGGTCGCTCCGAGTGCGGCGATGGCCAGCCAGGCCCACGTCGCCATCCCGGCGGAGAAGCCGAGGCCCAGCAGGACGCATGCCTCCACCGCCCGCGCTGCAAGTCGATTGCTGCGGGCTCCGCGGGTGGAGGGCCGGCGCCAGTAGCGGGCCAGTTCGGCATCTGCCAGCAGCAGCACGTCGGCTGAAACGAGCAGCAGCGCTCCGAGCAGCAGCCCGGCCCGACCGGTGAGCCCCACGAGCAGGGCAGCGAGCAAACCGGCCGCCAGACCTCCAGCGGTAAGGACCTGCGGCGACCGACCCGTGCGCACGGCCCAGCGGGTGAGTCGGCGGGAGATCGGGCGCAGGACTGCGGTGGTGACCGGGTCGTCCCAGCGACTTGCCGCGGCCCTGAGCCGACGGTCGTCTTCGCTGCGGGCCGGTAGGTCCATTGCCAGGCGGCTGGCGCAGAAGGGCGCAGCCTCCACTGCCTGCACCTCGGTGACCTCGAGCAGTGCAGCCAGGGCCAGCAGCCATGGATCGTCGGCGCGGCGGGCGGCAGCCGCAGTGCGCTCGAGTGCCTCCGCGAAGGCCGGCAACTCATGCGGATCAACCACCAGGATCCCCGCGGTGGGTCGGTTCGCGACGGCCGTCGGCGCCTCGTGGCCGGCATCCTCGGGAGCATCGTCGGCCGCATGTCGCCGGCTACTGGCCGGGCCGTCTGCCAGGCCCGCGACCAGCCCCCGGCGGACTATGACCGAAGGGTTCTCTTCGGCTCCGTTGTGCGCGAGCAGTACCGCGCTGCGCACGCTCGGATCGTCGAGCAAGTTGGCCAGCGCGTTGGCCTCCGCTCGTAGATCGGCGTCGGCGAGTACCAGCCGATTGCCGCTGCGGGCCGCTTGGGACCAGGTGCGCAGGGTCGCAGGGGCGTCCTCCCCGACGGCATAGCTGGCCTCGTCGGAGGTGTAGTCCCGTAGGAGTCCGGCGGTGTGGGCGTCGAGCGGCGCCGCGCTGACGAGGATGATCTCGCTGGCAGTCACGGACCCGTGTCTACCAGGAATCCCAGCCCAGGCGGCGGAGGCGCGAGGGGCGGCGACGCTGCACGGCGGGCGACGCTCGTCGGCCGGCTAAGAGCAAACCACGGTGTCGGCCGAGGTGCCATCGACCTTCTGGCTGTTCGGGTCGGTCGAGTCGGTGCCGCCGGGCGCAGTGCTCGCCGACGGGCTCGCGCTGGCCGGCGGCGCGACGATGACGGGCTTGACGGTGCTGAAGTCGCTGCCCGCGATGAGCTGGATCGACGTGGTGCCCTCCAGCTCAGGGTCCTCGATGACCTTCTTCGCCCCCGTGGCGTAGGCGACCGTCCGCGCCTGCTCGGAGTAGCCGGGCGGGTAGCGGACCTCCGTCGTCGTCGGGGTCGTGCCCGTGTAGTCGCCGGTCTCGACCACCTTGTAGTCCATCTCGGTCATGGCTTCGGAGGCCTTCGTGGCAGCGCCGTCGCGGCCGGTGCCGTTGAGGACGGTGACGCTGATGTCGGCGGGAGCGACGGTTAGCGCAGTGGTCTGGCCCTCGGGGACGGTCGCGGCCGGCGGCCAGGCGCCGTCGCTCTCGATCGTCTGCCACAGAACCGCGGTCAGGTTGGGGTCGGGCGCCACGGTTGCGCCGTCATCGTTGTAGCGGAACGGCATGGTCAGGAACGTGATGTCGCTCGGCGTCATGTCACTGAGGCTCAGGGCAAGCTCGGAGAGCCGGTCCAGCGAAGAAAGCCCCGGGTCCGTCGTCAGGGACTTGGTCACGTTGTCGAGCACGCGGTAGGTCTGGATCGGGTTGCCGAGCACGCCCAGGCTCGTGGCCTTGCGAATCGCCGACGCCAGGAAGGCCTGCTGCCGCTCGATCCGGCCGATGTCCGAGCCATCGCCGAGGGTGTAGCGGGCACGCACGAAGGCCAGCGCGTCCTCGCCCTTGACCACCGAGTTGCCGGCCGGCAGTTTCAGACCCGAGAGCGGGTCGTCCACCGGCTCCTTCAGGCAAACCTCGACGCCACCGAGCGCCTCGACGACATCCTTGAACCCTGCGAAGTCCACCACGATCATGTGGTCCATCGGAATGCCGGTGAGCGCCTCGACGGTCTTGGAGGTGCACGCCGGCCCGCCGACGCGGAACGCCTCGTTGATGCGGTCGGTCTTCGCCGGGGAGGGCTCGAGCAGGTAGCGCGGGCAGGCAGGGATGTCGACCTCTGTGTCGCGCGGGATGCTGACAGCGATGGCGCTCTTCCGGTCGGCGGCGATGTGGACCAGGATCGTGGTGTCGTTGCGCGCGCCCTCGATCTCCTGCTCGCTGCCGTATTGTGCGTTCTGGACGCCCGCGCGGGTATCCGATCCGAGCACGAGGATGTTCAGCGGCTCGCCTGGTTCGAAGGAGTCGGGCGTGCTCGAGGCACTAGCCGAACCCGACGGGTCGGCCGTGGCGATGACGTTGGTCATCTCCTTCGACGTGATGTTGCTGTCCAGGTTGCGGTACACCACGGCACCGACCCCGGACATGCCGGTGAGGACGAGTACGAACGCGCTGACCGTGCCGGCCAGGACCCGCGGCCACCGCCGTGGTCGTGAGCGCATTCATCCTCCAGGTGTTCCATGCCGACACGCCCCAGCGCAACGACGACCTCTATGCCAGCGTCCCGCGCCTGCCTGGCATGGAACAAAGTTCGATACGGCGATGGTACGTCGCCGTCGCGACCCTGTGGGCCAGAGGTAGGGAATCGGCGCCGGTGAGACGGCTAGGGCGCCGCGTTGGTTCCAGCCTCCACAGGCGGACCGAGGCCCTCCTGCTGCGCTATCAGGTGCAGGGCGGCGCGCAAGCGCTCAGGATCGCGGTCGGCGCCGGGGGCGATGTCGACCAGCACCGCAGGCACGCCGCGACTCGGGCCGGCGAGCAGCGCCGCCAGCAGCGAGTCCGGCGAATCCGGGGCGGCGCTGATCAAGGCCGGGGTGAGCACAGTTGCGCCGTAGTTGAGCACCGGAGCGTCGGCCGCAACATCGTCGAAGGCGAAGAAGTCCGGGTAGCCGCGCACCTCGGCCAGGGCATCGATCGCGCCCGCGGGGGTGGCCGCACCCAGGGGCAGCCCCATGGGGTCGTTGCCGCAGGCGAGCAGCGGGCCGTCCGCGGGCTGCAGGGCCAGCTGCCCGTCGGCCCCGGGGGCGGCGATTGTCACGGCCAGGCCGTCGCGGTCGTCCTCGGGACCCACATGGGCGACGGTCGCACCGAGCGCCCACGCGCCGTAGCTCCACACGTGCAGTAGCCAGTGCAGGGGCAGCGATAAGCCCACGGTGGTGCCAGGCCCGACGTCGAACTCCTCAGACAACAAGCCCGCGGTCTTGGCGACCCAGTTGTCCAAGGTCGTGTTGGACAGCTCCACCCGGGCTGCCACGGCGCAGCCGTCCGTGTCCGAAGGCGCCAGCCGGTACCACGTCACCCAAGGGGCGCCCGGGTTGCGCGCAAGGGCAGCTCGGCGGAGGGCATCAGGGTGCTGCACAGGAGCAGCCTAAGGCGCAGGCGCGCGGCTGCGAGCGATCATCGCGCTGCCGGACCCCTTCATCTGGCAGGGTTGGGGGCGTGCTCGAAGCGATCCTGCTCGTCGGCGGCCGCGGTACACGCCTGCGCCCGCTGACCAACAACACGCCCAAGCCGATGCTCCCGGTCGCCGGGGTGCCGTTCACGGCCCATCAGATCGCCCGTGCCCGGGCCGCCGGCGTCACCCGCATCATCCTCAGCACGTCGTACCGGGCCGAGGTCTTCAGCGAGTACTTCGGCGACGGCAGGGCGCACGGGATCGAGATCGTGTACGTCACCGAGGATTCCCCGCTCGGCACGGGCGGCGCGATCCGGCACGCCTCGACAGAACTCCGCAGCGGGCCGGACGACCCGGTGCTGATCTTCAACGGCGACGTGCTGAGCGGACTGGACATCGAGGGCCTGGTCCAGGCATGGCGCGACGCTTCCGCGCAGGTAGCGCTGTACCTCACTCGGGTGCCCGATCCGCGCGCGTTCGGGCTCGTGCCCACTGACGACAACGGTCGCGTGACGGCATTCCTGGAAAAGCCCACGACGCCAGAGGAGATCGTCACCGATCAGATCAACGCCGGCTGCTACGTCTTCCGCCGGTCGGTCATCGACCGGATCCCGCCGGGGCGTGTGGTGTCCGTGGAGCGAGAGACCTTCCCACAGCTGCTGGCGGCCGACGAGCGTGTTATCGGCGTCGTGGATCCTGCCTACTGGCTCGACCTGGGCACCCCGATGGCGTTCGTCGAGGGCTCCAGGGACATCGTGTCCGGTCGCATCTCGTCCCCCGCGCTGCCGGGCGAGCCGGGTCGCGCTCTGGTGCTGCCAGGCGCCCTCGTCAGCCAGGACGCGATCATCGCGGGCGGCTCAGCGATCGGCGCCGGTGCCGAGGTCCAGGGCTATGCGACCGTGGATGGCAGCGTCGTGTTCGACGGGGCCGTCATTGGGGTGGGCGCGACCGTCACCGGCAGCGTGATCGGCAGCGGCGCGGTGATCGGCCAGCACTGCCGGATCAGCGGCGCGGTGATCGGTGACGGGGCCGTGATCGGCGCCGAGAACGAGTTGCTGGCCGGCGCCCGGGTCTGGCCCGGTATCGAGCTGCCCGACTGCGCCGTACGGTTCTCGTCAGACCAGAGCTGACGTAGGCGCCACGCGCGCCGACAGGAGCGAGGAGGCGTGCCCACATGACCACGCTGCTTGTGGTGTTGACTCTGGTGACGTCGGTGATGGTCGTCGTCAACCTGCTTACCAACCTCTGGGCTCGACAGCACTATCTGGTCATCTCGCTCTGGGCCACCGGCGTGCTGCTGGCCATCGCCTGGCTCGCCGGGATCACGTGGACCGAACTCGGCCTCGGGTTCGGCGGTCACGCGCAGACCAAGGGCCTGATCTGGTCCGCGGCCCTGATCGGCATCGTGTCGGTCGGGTATGGCATCGCCGCGGCGCTGCCCTGGACCCGCAAGGGCTTCGCCGACGCTCGCACCGCGCAGATGGGGGTGGGCAAGTTCCTCTATCACTGCTTCCTGCGCATTCCCGTGGGCACGGCACTGATGGAGGAGGTCGCTTTCCGCGGCGTGCTGCTTGCGGCCCTCACCGCGGCCTGGGGCGTCGTCTGGGGCGTGGCCGTGTCGTCGCTGCTGTTCGGCTTCTGGCACGTACTGCCGGCCCTGGAGTTCCATGAGGCGTCCGCCACCACGGATCGGTTCGGGGACGGGCGCAGGGCCAAGTTCATCACCGTGGCGGGGCAGGTTGTCGCCACCGGCGCAGCGGGCGTCGGATTCTGCCTGGTGCGAATTTGGTCGGACTCGCTCTTGCCTAGCATCGCGCTGCACGCCACCCTCAACGCGCTCGGCTTCGCGCTCAGCTGGGCCTTCGCCCGGCGCCTGCGCGACCTGTGACGCCCGAGTCGCCCCAGGAGCAGCAGGACGTGCGGCTGCCGACGCGTTTGGATCTGGAGGCGATCCTCGCGCCGCTCCGGACCGGCCGCGACCCCAGTTGGCAGCGCCTCGCGGGTGGCTGGGCCAAGGCGAGCCGCACTCCCTCGGGTCCTGGGGTGGAGGCCCTCGTCCTCGATCCGGGTGAGGGGGTGCTGCGCCACCGCGGGTGGGGACCGGGAGCGGCCTGGCTCGCGCGGCGCCTGCCTGCTCTGATCGGCCGCACCGACGACGACACCGGATTCGAGCCGCCGGCGCCGCTCGCGCAGGTCTGGCGCAAGCACCGGGGCTGGCGGGTGCCGGCGACCGGGCTGGTGCTCGAGACCCTGGTGCCGGTGATCCTCGCGCAGAAGGTGACTGGCAAGGAGGCCGCGGACTCCTACCGCCGCCTGATGCTCAGCTACGGCGAGGCAGTGGGCTTCGGCCCCTGGCCGAACTTGCTCGTGCCGCCGGAGCCGCGGGTGTGGGCAAATGTGCCGTCCTGGCAGTGGCACCGCGCCGGGGTGGGGCCGGAGCGCTCGCGTGCTGTGGTGACCGCGGCCGGTCGGGCCGCATCCCTGGAACGGCTGTGCGCGCGACCCTCGTCGGACGCGCAGCGCGCGCTGCAGTCGCTGCCGGGTATCGGGCAGTGGACGGCCGCGGAGGTGGCCCAGCGCGTGTTCGGGGACGCCGACGCGATCTCGGTGGGCGACTTCCACATGGCCAAGGGGGTGGTCTTCGCCCTCACCGGCGAGCGCAACGGCACGGACGAGCACTTGCTCGCGCTGGTGGCCCCCTACGCGCCGCATCGGTTCCGGATTCAGCGTCTCGTTGAGCTCGGCGGGCTCGGCCCGCCACGGCGCGGCCCTCGGTTCGCCGGTCGGGACTACCGGGACATCTGAGCTGCTTGCTGGCCTCGCGGCCTCAGCGGTCGAGGACGAAGTCTGCCAGTTCGCGAGGTGCGCGCGACGCCGGGAGACTCTCCGGCCAGCCGACGGCCAGCGCTCCCAGCGGCTGCCAGGAGTCGGGCAAGCGCAGATGCTCGCGCACGACGTCGGGGCAGAAGACCGTGGACGAGATCCACGCGGCGCCCAGCCCCTGGGCAGCCAGGGCGATCAGTAGGTTCTCGACAGCTGCGCCACCGGCGACCAGGAAGAGGTCTCGCTCGAACCCGAGCCGTCGTGCGTCTGGATAGGCGTGCGCGCCGCTGGCGAGATCGGTGAACGCGCACACCACCTCCGGTGCGCGCCGCAACACCTCGCCGCGGGCGACGCGCCGCGCGACTGCCGCATCATCGAAACCGTCGATGCCGCGCAGGTCCGCCTCCCACCGGTCGCGCATCGCGTCCAGCAGCGTCGTCCGGGTGGCGGTGCGCAGCACGACGAAGCGCCAGGGCGTGGTGTGGTGCGGGCTCGGGGCGGTGATCGCCGCGGCCAGGCCCGCGTCGATCAGGGCGCGCGGAACCGCACGGTCGGCGAACTGGCGCACGGTGCGGCGCTGCGACACCGCCCGCTCGGCGCCCTGCCGCTCGGCCTCGGCCGTTCCGAGCCGGAAGAGGTCGTTCGCCGCCGGTCGGACCAGTGCCGCGGCCGGCTGGGGGGCGCCAGCCGGGCCGCGCGCGGGATCATGGCGCAGCACCGCCACCGGTAGGCCGGCCGCCTTGGGGCGGACTAGGTCGGCGGCCGCGGCCAACTCGTCGGCGGCAGCCACCACCGTCGCGTCCAGCACGTTTCCATGCCTGTCGAGCGTCCCGCGCATATCCTCGAGCACTGCGATGCCGGCAGCGCCGATGCAGATGTCGGTGACGCCCTCGCGCCACGGTCGCCCGGCGGTATCGGTGATCATCACTCCCAGTTCCGGTACGCCCATGAGGCTGGTGAGTCGCTGGCGCAGCTCCTGGGCCGAGGCGTCCGGATCGAGGGGCAGCAGCAGCACGGTGCCGGGCTCGGTATTGGAAGCGTCCACGCCGGCCGCGGCGAGCACCAGCCCGTGGCGGGTCCGCACGATTCGAGTGGTGCCCGCATCGTGCTCGCGCCGCGCGACTTCGGCGATGGCCTCGGCGTCGATGGCGGCCTCGCGCTCCGTGTCCCGCAAGAGCCGGCCCTCGGCCTTGGAGACGATCTTGCTCGTCACGGCGACGATGTCGCCGGACCGCAGACCCGCGGATCCGTCCGGCCACACCACCCCGGCCAGCGCGGGGCTCAAGATCGCCGCGATGTCATCCCCGGGGGAGAACTCGGGCAGGCCCGGGACTGCGGTGACGATCAGGGTCGCGCCGCTGCTCATTGGCGCAGATCGGCGGCCAGCGACAGCACCGCATGTGCGACGTCGGCGGCGCGCAGACCGTCGGACATGATCGTGTCGGCGGCCCGACAGGCGATACCGGCCGCTGTCACGTCGGCCACGGACGTAGCGTCGGCGAGGTCCACGACCCAGCCGTCCAATATCCCCACCGGCCGCGCCCCGTAGTGCGCTGCGACCGCTGCGGCCGTGGCCTGGACGCCGATACCCGCCAGGCAGGCGTCCGCCATCCCGCGCAGCGGCTTGCCGCCCACGATGCCGCTCACCCCGACCACGGGTGCCGGGGTCGCCCGCAACGCATCGGCGATGCCTGGCACGGCCAGGATGGCGCCAATGGATACGACCGGGTTCGATGGCGGAAGTAGCACCGCATCCGCCCCTTCGATCGCCGCCAGCACACCCGGCCCGGGTCGCGCGTCCTCCGCGCCCACGACGACGAAGTCCAGTGCGGGAACGCTCGCGCGCAGGCGGACCCACCACTCCTGGAAATGGATGGCCCGACGCTTGCCGTCGAGTTCGACGACGACGTGGGTCTCGACTCGATCGTCGGTCATCGGCAGCAACTCGACTCCGGGCTGCCATCGCCGGCACAGGGCTGCCGTCACGGCACTCAGCGGGTAGCCGGCGTCGAGCATCTGGGTGCGCACGATGTGGGTGGCCAGATCACGGTCGCCCAGGCTGAACCACTCCGGCTGAGCGCCGTAGGCCGCGAGTTCCTCGGACAGGTGGAAGGTCTCGCTGCTGCGGCCCCAGCCGCGCTCGTCGTCGAATCCGCCGCCGAGGTTGTACATGACGGTGTCGAGGTCCGGGGATACGTGCAAGCCGAACAGCTGGATGTCGTCGCCGGTGTTGCCCACGACCGTGAGCTGGGCCTCCGGCGCCGCCGTGCGCAGGCCGCGCACGAAGCGCGCTCCGCCCACGCCGCCGGCCAGGACAGTGATCTGCATGCGGTCATCCTCCCAGCCGCTGTGCGGCAACGCCTACCCTGATGGGGTGACAGCGCGCAACGTCGAACGGCCGACTCCGGCCCAGTTCCGCCGCGCGCTGGCACGGGCCTCGCGCGGCGCCACCCTCAACGTGGATGAGTCGGCAGTCCTGCTGGTGGCTCGTGGTCCCGAGCTCGGCGAGCTCATGGCCATCGCCGCCGCCCTGCGCGACCGCGGGCTGGCCGCGCCGGTCATGACCTACTCGCCCAAAGTCTTTCTGCCACTGACGCGTTTGTGCCGCGACCGGTGCCACTACTGCACGTTCGCCACCGATCCGGCGACGCTGCGCCGCGCGGGGGCCGAGCCATTCATGAGTTTGGACGAGGTCGAGCGCATCGCCCTGGAGGGGGCCGCGCAGGGCTGCACCGAGGCCCTGATCACCCTGGGGGACCGACCCGAGGCGCGCTGGCCGGCCGCGCGGGACTGGTTGTCCGAGCGCGGCTACGACTCGACGCTGGACTACGTCCGGGCGGCGGCCATTCGCGTGCTCGAGACCTCGGGATTGCTGCCCCACCTCAACCCGGGGGTGATGTCGTGGGCCGAGCTGCAGCGCCTGCGCCCGGTGGCGGCAAGCATGGGCCTGATGCTGGAGTCCTCCGCGCGACGGTTGTTCAGCGAGCCCGGAGGTGTCCACTACGGCTCGCCGGACAAGGATCCGACCGTCCGGCTGCGGACGTTGGCCGATGCTGGCCGCTTGGCCATCCCGATGACCTCGGGCGTGCTGATCGGGATCGGCGAGACGCCGAGGGAGCTGGCCGAGTCACTGCTGGCGCTGCGTGCGGTGGGCCGGGAGTACGGGCACCTGCAGGAAGTCATCGTGCAGAACTTCCGGGCCAAACCGGGGACCGCCGCACACGACCGGCCCGATGCGGCGCACGAGCAGCACCTGGCGGCCGTGGCGACCGCGCGGGTACTGCTGGGTCCACGCGCCCACGTGCAGGCACCGCCCAACCTCAGCGAACCGGCCGAGCTGCGGAGCCTGGTGGCCGCCGGTATCGATGACTGGGGCGGGATCAGCCCCATCACGCCGGATCACGTCAACCCGGAACGCCCCTGGCCCGCGATCGACGTGCTGGCCGACGTGTGCACCGCGGCCGGCTTGGAGCTGCAGGCCCGCTTGGCGCTGTACCCGGAGTACCTGGCGGGCGCGGAGCGCTGGCTCGATCCGCGCCTCGCGGGTCACGTCGCCCCCCTGGCGGAGCGTGATGGTCATGCACGGCGCGCGGCGCTGGCCGTCGGACGCCCATGGCAGGAGGCCGACGGATACGCGGGTTTCGCCGCGTCCGGTGATGCCGGGCGGATCGATCTGGCGGCGTCAATCGACATCGAGGGCCGCCGCTCGCAGCAACGTTCGGACGCGGGAGAGGTCTTCGGCGGGATCGCTGGTGCGCGGGCTCCGGTGGCGCCGCGGCGCGCTCGCGCGCCCCATCGCCTCACCGGCGAGGAGGCCGCTGCCCTGCGACTCGCGGCTGAGCGTCCTGCCGCGCTGGCCGATCCGGCCAACGAGGCGGCAGCTATCGCGCTGGCGGGCGCCCGCGGACCGGCGCTGACCGCGCTTGCCGACCTCGCCGACGAGCTGCGCCGCGACGCTGTCGGCGACGACGTCACCTACGTGGTCAACCGGAACATCAACTTCACGAACGTGTGCTACACCGGCTGCCGGTTCTGCGCCTTCGCCCAGCGGGAGGGCGACCCGGATGCCTTCACCCTGCCGCTGGCCGAGGTCGGTCGCCGGGTGGACTCCGCCGTCGCGGCGGGCGCCACCGAGATCTGCATGCAGGGCGGGATCCATCCGCGCCTGCCCGGCACTGCCTACTTCGACCTCTTGCGGGAAGTCGCCGCCCGGCCGGTGCATGTGCACGCTTTCAGCCCGATGGAGATCAGCAACGGCGCGGCCAAGGCGAGCATGTCGGTGCGCGACTGGCTCGTCGCGGCCCGCGAGGCCGGGCTCGGATCGATCCCCGGCACGGCGGCGGAGATCCTCGACGACGACATCCGCTGGGTGCTCACCAAAGGCAAGCTGCCGACGTCGGAGTGGCTCTCGGTGGTCCGCACCGCTCACGAGGTGGGCCTGCCGTCGAGCGCGACGATGATGTACGGCCACGTGGACGCCCCGAGGCACTGGGTCGCGCATCTGCGGACCCTGCGGCAGCTGCAGGAGCAGACTGGTGGTTTCACGGAGTTCGTCGCGCTGCCCTTCGTGCACCACAACGCCCCGCTGTACCTCGCCGGAGTGGCTCGGCCCGGCCCCTCTCCGGACGACGACGTCGCCGTGATCGCCCTGGCCCGAGTGCTGTTGCACGGGGCGATCGACAATATCCAGGTGTCCTGGGTCAAGGTGGGGCCGCAGGCGGCCGCGCGGCTGCTGGCCGCCGGTGCGAACGATGTCGGGGGGACCCTGATGGAAGAGACGATCTCGCGGATGGCGGGATCGGATTTCGGATCCGCGAAGTCGCCGGCGGAACTGCGCCAGATGGCCGCCGGCGCGGGTCGACCCGCCCGTGAGCGCACGACTACATACGGGCGCCCGGCCCGGAATCGGGGGCCGATCCTTGTCACGTCTGAAAGTGACGCGGCGCACGCGCCTCAATGCAATGGTTAGGAATTCTTTGCCCTACCATTCCGGGCTTGACGCGGCCTTGCCTACACTTGTGTAATCACACCACTGTCATTCCACCCGCGGTGATCTTCCCCCGCGGCCCCGGGTGCAACACCGGAAGGATCCGCATGAACGAGATCGACATCTTCCCCATGGACGACGCCGAGGAGATGGGCTGGCAAGAACGCGCGCTGTGCGCTCAGACCGATCCCGAGGCTTTCTTCCCGGAGAAGGGCGGCTCCACCCGGGAGGCGAAGCGGGTGTGCCAGTCGTGCGACGTGCGGATGGACTGCCTGGAGTACGCGCTCGCCAACGATGAGCGCTTCGGTATCTGGGGTGGGCTGAGCGAGCGTGAGCGCCGCCGGCTCAAGAAGGAATCGGCCTGAGCCCATTCCGGCGCCCGCGCCGTTCGGCGCGGGCCAGCGGGCCTCCACCTCGCGTGGCGGGTCGGACGGTCGCGCGGCAGTCGCGGGACCGGCACGGTCGCGGCGTCCGTGGCCCACTGATCCCGACCACGGTGC
>JBIRBF010000231.1:0-3121 GCA_044326505.1 Candidatus Nanopelagicales bacterium
AAGTCCACCTTGCGGCCCAGCACGTTGTCCACGGTCGGCGCGTAGCCGGACCCGGGCGACGGCTGGCCCGCGGTCGAGCCGAAACCCGAGGCGGTCAGGCCAAAGGAGGTGAGTCCAAATCCGGGCATCAGAGTGCGTCCAGGGGGCAGGCAGGCAGACGAGGGAACGGGATGCGCGGGAACGGAATCGGCGGCGGCAACGACGGCAGACCGGGGAGCTTCAGGTTGAAGCCGGGGATGCGCAGGCCGAAGGTCGGCAGCCTCGGGATGGGCAGCCGTGGAAACGGAATCGGCGGCGGCAGCGAGGGCAGGCCGGGGAGCTTCAGGTTGAAGCCCGGCAGCCGCAGACCGAACGTGGGCAGCCGCGGAATCGGGATGCGCGAAAAGGGAATGGCCGGCGGCAGGCTGGGCAGCCCCGGCAACTTCAGGTCAAAGCCGGGGAGCTTGCAGCGCGTCATGGCGAGGTCACACGAGGATGTTGGGCGCGGGCTTCACCACGCCGGACGTGGGCGCAAACGTCAGCGGCACGGCAGCGGCGGCGCCGAGGGAGACCACACCGCCTGCGATCTTCACCACGTCGGCGGTGATCTGCGCGCTGGCCGGCGCCAGCTCAAACGACTCGCCCGAGGTCAGCACCACGGCGAACCCGTTTTCATCGAGCTGGATCTGGCCCCACTTGTTGCGCAGGATGATGGCGCCGTCCTTTTCCATCGCGATCATCGCGTCGGCCTCGTCGCCCTGTTGCAGCATAGCCATGCTGCCGTCGACCTTGCCGATGAGTGCGGTGGGGCTGGTCGGGGCGCAGAAGGCCGCGTCCCCTTCCCCGAGGTCACCGACCGCGGTGGCGGCCCGGGTGTCCCGGGTGGCGACGATGACGCGCGAGCCGCCGACGGTGGCGACGGCCGCCTGGCACTTGCCCTTATCGTCCGGCGGGGCCGGGCGGTAGACAATGCACCCGAGGCCCCAGACCTCGACATCTCGGCCCGTCTGCCCGTCCTCTTGCCCGGCGTCGCGCACGGCGCAGGTGACCACCTGGGCCTCGCCACCACTGGCGTCCTTGGAAAATGTGGACTCGGTCACGTCCACCCAATCGATCCAGGTGCTCATGGGCGGTCCTTGTTGGTCTCGTTGTCCACGACGATGGGGAACCACCCGAGGTAGGTGCGCTGCGTGGCGTCCGGCTGCCGCTCGGTCACGGGCTTCTTGGGCAGTTGCCCGGCGGCGGCCTTGTAGTTTTCAGGCGGCGGCGGCGGGCTGTCGCTGGCGTAGTAATCGAGCAAGAGGCTATCGGCCGGGATCAGCGTCATCTCGGTGAAGGTGCCGGCGCGGCTCTTGCGAAAGGTCCGCTGCTCCACCCACATCAGGCCCTCGACGCCGCAGTCCTCGTCCTTGACGTTGACGACGGTGTCCACGGTCCAGACCCGGCCCGAGGTCGGGTCGGTGAACCCGCGCACCTTGACCGTGTAGCGCAGCGCCTCGCGCAACGCCTTGCCCATCACGAACCGCGCCACGGCGTCGGCATGGTCCTTGGTCGCGCTCTCCTCGTCGGTCAGGTAGAACGGCTTGAAGAACGGGGCGTCCGGGTTGATGGCGCAGCCAATCGGGTTGGACTTGTCGCCCGGCTTGCTGCCCTTGCCGCGCACGAACACATGCGACGGCACCCGCGTGTTGTCGCTGTCGATGCTGCTCTCTTCGATGGTGTTCGACAGGCCAGCGGCGCCGCGCACCAGCCGCAACTCCCCGGCCGGTTCTTGCTCGTAGGTCGGGGTACCGATGACGATGCCCTGCCCGTCCGGCAATGCCCAGGCGTGGTAGCCGACGCGGTGGGCAAAGCGGGTGAAGTATTGAAAGCCGCCCTCGTTCGCCTTCGGGTAGATCTCTTTCAGCGTGTCGGTGGTCTTGCTCCGTCCCAGTTTGGGCTTGGCCTTGACCGGCTTGCCGACGGCGCGGTTACGGCCGTCTATGACCACAGCGTCCGAGTCAGAGACCTTCACCGGCAGCAAGAAGTGCTCTTCAAACAGGAGCTTGGCCAGGTCCATGAGGGACATGCCCTTCTTGACCGGCAGCCGCGGGTCCACGTTGGAATCCACCACAGGCGAGAGCACGTCCCGCCCGGTGATGGTGACCAGCCGCCCGCCCCGGCTCGACCGCATCCCGACCTTGTCGAGAAAGCCGCCCAGCACCGGGTTGCCGTTGATCTCCAGCAGGAACTGCGCGCCCTTGCGCAGCCGACCGAGCAGACCAAACCGGGTCTCGTCCGCGGCGACGGAGAGTTGCATCGTCTGGCACGGGTCCAGGAACGAGTCGGTGATGACGCACTCGGTCCACAGGTCGTACTGCGTCCCGTCCTCGATGGTCAGCGTGAGGCGGTCGAGGTCGGGGGAGGTCATACCGCGGCGATCATGACGGGCGTGCCCACGAGGAGGGTGGTCTGCCCGGCGAGGATGGGGTTCAGTTTGGCGAAGGCGCCGACGGTCATGCCGAAGTACCCGGCCGCGCCGGCCAGCGACGTGGTGAACGGGACGATGGCCGGGATGGTCGGCTTGGCCTTCTTGGTGACCTCGACCGACAGGGCCAGCAGCGACGCGAACATGCGCTCGCAGGCGTCCAGCGCCCGGTAGTTCTTCGGGTCGTCGAGGTCTTGCAGCGTGTTGGTCAGGTCGTCGATGGCGCTGGCGTAGCTATCGATCTGCCCGGCGATGTTGCCGATGCCGAGTTTGTACTGCTGCACCGCGCCGTTCAGTTGTTTGATGCTGTCCAGCAGGTTCGGCTTGAGCGACTGCGGCAGTTCCGGCAGCGGCGGGTCCGGGTTTATCTTGCCGAGCGCGTCGTCGAGGTTGCGGGCCGCGGTGATGCAGTTGCCCATCGGGCTGTTCTGTCCGAGCAGCGCGTCGAGTTCGTCGGCCTCGTCGGTCGATTCGATGAACTCTACCTGCACATCGGCACCGTCCCGGCGCATCACGTCAATCGATGCCTTGTAGGTCTGGCACTTGACCTTGATGACGCCGAGGACCGGGTGCAGCAGGTCGCCCGCCGTGCGATCCATGCAGGCCCGCGTGAACTTCTGGTAGAGGCTCGGAAACGCAGGCTCCCCGTTGTTGCCGGCCACGCCGTTGCGGAAG
>JBIRBF010000140.1:0-7330 GCA_044326505.1 Candidatus Nanopelagicales bacterium
CAGCTCGGCGGCGGTCTGGTCGGCGCCGGCGAATATGACTCGGGGCCGAGCCGTCATGACGTCTTCGGCGGTGAGCCGGCTGAAGATGATGGAGCGGGTGACCAGATCGGCCGTATCCTCGTCCAGCGTGCCCTGCTCGGCCGAGCGCTCCACCAGCGACGCCAGCTCCTCCGGCGATCGGGCCGAAGCCAGTTCCTCCTTGGCCTCGATGCCGAACCAGCCAAGTACCCGGTTCGCCGATCCGTTGAGCAGGGTGATGATGGGGCTGGTGACACGGGTGAATGCGCGCATGGGCCCCTGCACGGCGCGACCGACGCGCACCGGTTCGGAGATCGCCCAGTTCTTCGGCACGAGCTCGCCCAGCACCATCGAGAGCACCGTGGCGATGATCAGCGCCAGCGCGACGGCCACGGCGTTGACCGTCGACTCTGACCACCCCAGCGTCGCCAGCGGGTCGCGCAGGAGGGTGGCGATCGACGGTTCGGCGATGAAACCGATGACCAGGCTGGTCACGGTGATCCCCAACTGGGCGCCGGAGAGTTGGGTGGACAGGGTCGTCAGCCCCTGCCGCAGGCCTTGCGCCGCTGCGTCGCCGGCGTCGGCGCGTCGGTCTACGCTGGCCCGATCGACCGTGACGAACGAGAACTCGGCCGCGACGAAGATTCCGCAGGCCGCCACGAGTAGCAATGCGAGCACGAGCAGCAGCCAGGCGGTCATGGTCGCGCTCCCGTAACACCGTTGAGTTGATCCACGACGCCGAAGACATCGCCGAGGTTGTAGTAGTTGACGGCCACGAAGTTGGGGATCTGGCCCCGCTCAGCCTCGCACTTCTGAGCCCGCGGGCCAAGGACTCCGGGGGCATTGACCGCTGCAGCGTCAGACACGAGCGAGCCGAAGCCGGCGAGCCAATGGTTGAGTTCGAAGAGCGGCGCCTCGGGCGTGCCCCGGTTGGCCGCGCATGTGAAGTCGTCTGCGGTCTTGAAGGTGTAGGGAGTCTCCTGCACCCAGTCGAATCCCTGCAGCAGGTACGGATGCTCGGGCCCACCGCCGCGGTTCTCCATCAGCACGAGCAGTCGCTTGCCGGAATCCACCATCTCGCCCAAGCTCGGGAGAGGTTGGCCCGCCGTGGGGGTGAACGCCATGTCCGCCAGCCCGGTGCGCTGCAGGATCGCCGCGGTATCGGCGGGGGTCACGACGTCTTGGATGAAGAAGGTGACGACTTCTCGGGGGTGGGCGTCCATCCAGGAGCGGACTGCGGCCATGGCAGGCGCCAGTTCGGTGGCCCCCAGCTCGCAGAGCGTGTGGCACATGTAGGGGCGCACCGGTCCGGTGGGCGTCGACTGCAGCGAACCCACGACGCGTAGCGCAGAGTCCACCGTCGCGTCGCCGAACTTGGCCCGGGCCTCGGCTTCGGCGGCGTCGTGATCGGCCGGCACGGTGATGACTCCCTTAGCTGCCGGTTGGCCGTACCAGGTGTCAAACAGCAGGACGCGAACCCCCGCCTGCAGCGCTCCCACCAGGCTGGTCGGCTGCTCGGGCAGATACCAGCCGGGCAGATCGGCAGCGGACATCGCGTTGTGCGCGGCGGGGAACGCGACGTCGTTGAACGAACGACTGCAGAGCTCGCGATGGCCGTTGCACGGTCCGTCGGGGTCGTTGGCGGCAGCTGCGGCAGCCAAGGAGACGCCGGTGGTGTCAGGGCGCGCGGCAACGGCCACGCCGCCGGCCAGCAGGGCGGCAGCCGCCGCCCCCATCCCGGCCGGTACCAGCCAGCGCACCGGAACGGCCTCGATCTTCTCGCCCAGTTCGGCTTCGGCAGCCATGCGCGCGTCGGAGATGCGCGATATCTCGGCCATCCCCACCAGCACCATGACCACGCCCGCCACGACCAGGACCACCTGGGCGGCGATGGCAGGCCAGATGATCGCGGCGATCCCGAGCGCCACGAACAGCACCGCGCGCACGATTGCGACTCCTGCTCGCGACTCGCGCCGGGTCGCGGCCTGCCATCCGCTGCGCAGCGCCCCCTGCACGTGGAACCGGGGCAGCAGCGCTCCGGCGGCCGCGACCAGGAAAAGTCCGACGATGCCGAGCGTGAGGAAGGGCAGCAGCAGCGAACCCCGGAACTCGAGCCAGGCGGCGTGGGCGAACGCACCGGTCAGACTGGTGGTGGGCTGGACGTACGAGGTCACCGCCACGAGCACGATGACCAGCCCGACTACCCCGGCGGCTATCAGCGCGCTGCCTCCCGCGCGGAGCACTCCGCGCCGTCGGATCGGGGCCACAAAGACGCCGGCGACGATCAGCACGACCGCAGCCAGGGGGAGCGTCCAAGCCAGTAGCGCGACGGTGTCCACGAGTTGGACGATCGGCTGCAGCGCGTCGCCGGAGCCGATCTCGGACAAGGTGAGGGAGAGATCCGGTGGGATGCGCTCGGCCACCTCGGGACTCAGCGCCGAGAGTGCGCCGGTCACGGCGGCGCCCAGATCCACGAGCCGCAGCGCGATGGTGTTGCCGTCGGCGGAGGTGATCGACCGGTGCGCGGTGCGCACGGCCGTCTGGAACGGGCCGTCGAGCGCCGAACTGCCGACCACCCACGTGCTCACCCCCTCCAGCAGCGGCTTTACGGCGATCAGATCGGGTTTGAGCGCGACCAGTTCGGAGGCCGCAGCCCGACCCGCCTGGGCGGCAACAGCCGGGTCGTGGCGCACCGCGTTCACGCGGGCAGCGAAGCGGTCGCTGTCGCCGACGGCGTTGTTCAGCGACCAGGCCAGCGCGCCGAAGGCGAGCAGCAACGTCCCGAGCACGAGCAGGGTCCACGACGTCGCTCGGCGCGCGCGGTCCGACACGGCCACCTCCGGCTGCGGTTGAGTTCCCGGCCCAAACTATCCGGTTCCGGGCAGGTGCGGCGCCTTTCGGTGACCGGCCGTCGGATCAGGCGGGGTCTGGGGAGCTCGCAGGAGCGGCGGGCGTCGCGGTGAGGACAGGGGCGGGCAGGGCCTCGGCGACCTCATAGGCAAGCCCCAGCAGCACACGCTCGGCGCCCGGCAGCCCGGCCAGCTGCACTCCGATGGGGAGCCCGTCGGCGTCGAGCCCGACCGGCAACGAGATCGCCGGTGCACCGGCCACGTTCTGAATCGCGGTGTAGGCGGCGAAGCGCAGCAGCCGCACGATGTGGCCGCGGAAGTCGCCGGCGAGCTGGCCGATGGGCGGGGCGGTGTGGGCGGTCGTGGGGCTCAGCAGGACGTCGAACTGCTCGAACGCCTGGGCATATGCAGTGCCGAAGTGGCGCAGCCGCCAGATGCTGGCCGGGGCAGCAGGACCCACTTTGGTGAACAAGGCGGCGAGGCCGTTGGTGAACGGCTCCAGCGCCTCGACGTCGAAACCGGCGCCGTGCACCCGTTCGCCGCCATGGCGGATGGCGAACGCGAGCATGGCCCAGTAGCGCAGGAAGTCCTTGCCGAACTGGTCGTCGAAGGGGAACTCGATCATCTCGACGTGATGGCCGGCGGTGGCGAGGGCAAGCGCCGTTCGGCGCACTCCGTCGGCCACGTCGGGCGCTGCCGCCCCTGTGAGACTGGCGTCGAAGTACCCGATCCGCAGGCGCGGGGACAGCGGGCCCTCCACGTGGCCAATCGGCGTCAACGAGGTATCCACCGTCGCGACGAGGTCCTCGCGGCGCACGATCTGCTCGGCGAGCGAATAGAACAGTGCCGTGTCGCGCACGGTGCGGGTGACGACGCCCTCGGTCGAGATGGGGACCGGGAGGCCGCGCGAACCCTCCGGGGACACCAGCCGGCCTCGCGTCGGTTTGAGTCCCACCAGACCGCAGCAGGCAGCGGGAATCCGGATGGAGCCGCCGCCGTCGTTCGCGCTCGCGTAGGGCAGCGCGCCGGCCGCGACCAGCGCTGCGGAGCCGCCGGACGACCCGCCGACCGCACGATCCAGGTGCCACGGGTTACGGGTGGGGCCGAAGGCAAGCGGCTCGGTGGTGGCGGTGAGGCCGAACTCGGGCATCGTCGTCTTCCCCAGCACGTCGGCGCCGAGACCGGCGAGGGTGCGGGCGTAGTCCGACGACCGGACCGCCGGTCGGTCGGCGGTTGCCCGGGAGCCGAACGAGGTCCGCAGGCCCTCGACGTCCTCGTTGTCCTTGACGAAGGTGGGGACCCCGGCCAGCGGTCCTTCGGGATCGGGTGCGGGGCCGTCGCCCGGAGAGCTCCAAGCCGCCACCGCGTTGAGGGCGGGTTGGGCTGCGCGTGCCCTCTCGATCGCGGCGACGCGGACCTCCGCAGGGGATACCTCGCCGGCTTTCAGAGCGGTCAGCAGGCTGACGAGGTCGTGGTCGCCGAGCGCGTCGTCACGCCCTGTGTGGAAGGTACTCATGTTCGCTGAGCATAGGTCCGCTCAGCGGCGCCCGCCCCGTCGGCCACTTCCGTCCGGGGATGCCGGAGCGGTAGCGTCGGGTTGAGCGAAGTGACGCACCTGCGCGCCGCTGGCGGTCTACCGCGCGCGAAGGATTGGGAGCCACCATGGATAAGCAACGGCACGCAGGCACGACGGCGCTGGTCACAGGCGCCGGCTCGGGCATCGGCAGGGCCACGGTTCTGCGCCTCGTCGCTGAAGGTGCGCGGGTGGTCGGCTGCGACGTCAACCCAGATGGTCTCGCCGAGACCTCCCGGCTGCTCGACGAGGCCGGGCTCTCGTTCGATGCTGTGGTCGCTGACATCACCGAGCAGGCCGATGTCGACGCCTTCGTCGCGCGTGCCGGCGAGCGGGTGGATCTACTCGCCAACGTGGCGGGGATCATGGATCACTTCGCGCCGCTCGACGAGGTCACGGACGAACTCTGGGCCAAGGTGCTCGCGGTCAACCTCGACGGTCCGATGCGGCTCACCCGGGCGGTGCTGCCAGCGATGCGCGCGGCTGGGTCCGGCGCGGTGGTGATGGTCGGCTCAGAGGCGTCGCTGCGCGGCGGCAGCGCCGGTGTGGCCTACACGTCGTCCAAGCACGGGCTCATCGGCATGGTCCAGCACGTGGCGTACTTCTACGGTCCCGCCGGTGTGCGGTGCAACGCGGTGCTGCCGGGGCCAGTGGCAACGGGTATCGCCGCGTCGGCCACCCCCGTGGCTCAGTGGGCGCTGGAGCGCGCTGTGGCATCTATGGGCGTCATGGGCCCGATCGCCCAGCCGGACGACATCGCGACTGTTGTCTCGTGGCTGGGATGCGCAGAGGCCGCCAACGTCAACGGTGCGGTCGTGGCCGCCGACGGCGGCTGGTCGGCCGCCTGAACGTCGGGACGGGGTGGCTCAGCCGAACGTGTTGCACTGGTTGGGGTCGCCGCTGTTGAAGCCGGTCGTGAACCACTGCTGCCGCTGAGCGGAGCTGCCATGGGTGAACTTCTCCTGGTTCACCTTCATGCCGGCGCTGGACATGATGGCATCGTCACCGACCGCCGCAGCAGCGACGAGTGCCTGGTTGTACTCGTTCTGGGTGATGCGGACATTGCCGCTGTCGTTGGCCTTCCGGGCCCATACGCCCGCCAAGCAGTCCGCCTGGAGCTCCATCTTGACGCTCAACGCGTTGGCCTGCGATGGGGTCTGCTGCTGCAGTTTGCGCACCTGCGACTCGATCCCGGTCTGCTGCTGGATGTGGTGGCCGACCTCGTGCGCAACGATGTAGGCCTGCGCGTTGCGCCCCGGCAGTCCGTACTGCTGCTGCAGTTGGTTGAGGAAGTTCAGGTCGATGTAGACCTTCTGGTCGGCCGGGCAGTAGAACGGCCCGGCGTTCGACGACGCCGATCCGCAGCCGCCGGTCTGAGTACCGCCGGAGTAGTAGACCAGGGTGGGGTTCTGGTAGCCCTTGAGGTTCTGCTGCCACACCTCGTTGGTCTCGTTGAAGGTCTTCAGCACGAAGCAGGCGTCGTTGTTCAGGATGTCCTGCTGGGTCTTGCACGTCGCCGCGATGTCCTGGGTGACCTGCGAACTGCCATTGCTCGTCGTTGTGCCGTCGGCGCCGATCATCACCGTAGACGGGTCGCCGCCC
Source organism: Candidatus Nanopelagicales bacterium (assembly GCA_044326505.1). Classification (GTDB taxonomy): domain Bacteria; phylum Actinomycetota; class Actinomycetes; order S36-B12; family UBA10799; genus JACJWR01. The sequence goes on from JBIRBF010000140.1 coordinate 6,043, forward strand.
ATGAACATGTAGATGATCGCCACGATGATTCCGAGGATCCCCAGGCCGCCGGCGCCGGCCCCGACCATGCCGCCCATGCCCCCGCCACCACCGCGGCGATCCTCCAGCTGCGAGGTGTCCAGATTGCTGTCGTCGAACTGCATGAGACCTCCCGCTCAGTGCCACTGCGCCGCCAGCGTAGGCCAGCGCGTCCGACGTTACCCGACTGCGCGACCAACGTGACTGCGCTACAGCGCTACAGCGCTGCTGCCCTGCGCAGATTCGCAGCGTGCAGTTCGGCCATTCCCGGCCTGCCGATCCGAGGATCGTCCGAGTCTCTCCCAGACGCGATGGCGTCGAGGTAGCGCCGGTCTGCGTCCAGGCGCTCCAGCGGTCGTTGCGTCGGCGTGCCGTGGCCGGGGATGAGCCAGGTGGCCCTCCCCAACGCCGAGGCGAGTCGGTCCAGGCCCTGCTGGTAAGTCTCCAGGGTGGCGTCGTCGTCGGACGGCATCGGCAGCTCGAGGTCGCTGAGCATGTCGCCGGCGACCAGGACCCCCGTCTCGGACAGGAGCGCCAGGTGACCCGGCGCATGGGCATCGTGCTCGATCACCTCGATTGTGGGACCGAGCCAGGGCAAGGTCCCCGACTGCAACGCGCGCAGCCGTCCCGCCACCTCGAGAAGGGCGGGGGTGAGGAAGTCCGCGGCCGGGGCGAGCAGCTCGGACCGATCGTTGTCGAAGCGCCGCACCGTCGTCGCGCTCGCCCATCGATCGGGTGTGCCGAAGCCCGGGTGCCACAGCACGTGGTCGTAGTGCTCGTGGGTGGCCACTCCCGCGACGCAAGTGAGCTCGAGGTCGGCCAGGTCGGCAGCGAGGTCTGCCAGTTCCCGGGGATGCCAGGCAGGATCCACCAGGACGTAGCCACCGACGCCGTCCAGCAGGACCGTCGAGGTGGTGCAGTCGGTGCCTGCCGTGGCCAGCAGGACACCTGGTGCCAGCGGGCGCAGTCGCCGCAACGGGCGCGGGGTCACCCGGTGTGCCACCAGCCTGGTCGCCACCAGCTGTAGGCGGCCAGCGCCGCCAAGCCAACGAGAATCACGACGGCCATGAGGGCCCACGGGTTCGACAGCATCCTGATCAGTTGCTTGCTGCGGCGCTGGCCCTCTTCCAGCAAGGCGGAGGCCCAGGCGAATTCGGTGGACAGCACAGCCACGCCGGCGATCACGAGGGGGAGCGTGAAGGGGCCCGGTAGTACGACGAGCGCCAGCCCGATAATGATCAGCACCGAGCCGGCGACGATCACCAGCACC
>JBIRBF010000122.1:0-8370 GCA_044326505.1 Candidatus Nanopelagicales bacterium
ATCCACGTACTCAGCGACGGCGTCCAGCTCTTCTTTGGCGCAGACCGGCGCTGGCGGGACCGCCCGCGTGGCGTGGCTCGGAGGGGCGGTACTGGCCCTTGGCGTCGCCCTGTTCGCGGGTGCTGCCCTGGCCCCGAAGTGGGCCAAGGCGAAGCACGCGGCCGGGCGCGAGTAGCGACACGCCCGACCCGCGGCGTTCCCTGACAATCGGCGACACGCCGCTACCGTGCGATGTCATGACGACCCCTCGTCGCAGTCGCACGTCCCTGATCACCGCCGCCACGGCCGGTTCGGCTGCGGGCATGACCATGCGCGTGGGCCTGGCCGCATGCCTCGGGCTGGCCGGCTCGCTGACGCTGGCCGGCGCGGCCCAGGCGGACAACGGCCAGATCGCCGCCGCTCAGGCCAAAGTCGCCGAGTATGAGCGGGTGAGCGCCGAAGCCTCCCAGCGCGCCACCCAGACCCGCGCCGAACTCGGCATGGCGCAGCGCGAGTACGACGACTCCAACCGGCAACTCGCCGAGGCCCAGAAGCACCTGCAGAATCAGCGCGGCGACCTGGCCAAGGTGGCGCGTCAGATGTACGTCTCGGGCGGATCGGACTCAGCCGTCACCGCGTGGGCCCTGGACGGCGACAGCAACGAAATGCTGCACGACCTCGATCGACTCGCGGCTGCAGGTGAAGCCCACAACACCACGCTCAAGCGCGCCCGTCAGGCTGCCGAGGCCGTGGCCCAGGCCGAGCGGCAGAAGGCGGCACGGCGCGACGAACTCACTCAACTGGCCGACCAGCTCGAGGCCGAGCGGGAGCAGGCCCAGTCCGCCATGGCGTCGGCGCAGGCCGAGCTTGAAACGCTGAGGGAAGAAGAGCGCAAGCGGGTCGAGGAGGAACTCGCGCGGCAGCGTGAGGCGGCGCGCATCGCGGCCGAGAAGGCCGCCGCAGAGGAAGCCGCGCGCCAAGCTGCGGCAGCCGAAGCCGCTCGGAAGGCCGAAGAGGAGGCCCGCGCGGCCGAGGAGCGCGCCGCCCAGCAGCGCTACGCCGCCGCAGTGGCTGCTCAAGCCGCGGCTGCGGAGGCCGCCCGACAGGCCGCCGCGTCGCAAGAGGCTGCGCGGGCGGAGCAGGCCAACGCAGCCGCGGCCCAGGCCCAAGAAGAGCAGCGCCAGGTGCTCATCGCGCTCTCCCAGCTGGACAAGTTGGCGCGCGCACTCCAGCAGCAGCAATCCCAGGCAGCCGCGCCGCCGGCAGCACCCGTCCAGCAGGCGCCGGCGCAGAGCACCTACACGCCGCCCTCGCCTGTTCAGGCCAGCAGCGGCGGGGGCGACTTCGCCGCGTCCTCAGCGTGGGCGTCAGGGGCCTACCAACTGGCCATCCGCATGTGCGAGTCCACCAACAACTACTCGATCAACACCGGCAACGGGTACTACGGCGCCTGGCAGTTCGACTACCCGAGCTGGCACGCCAACGGCGGTGGCCAGTTTGCCGAGTACCCGCACCAGGCCAGCCCGGCGCAGCAGGACTTCGTCGCCTACACCTACTGGCTGCGCGCGGGCTGGGGCCCATGGGAGTGCGCGTTGAAGATCGGCAAACCGGCGTAGCCGAGCACCACCGCGATGGCCCACTCGCGCGCCTGACTTCAACGACCATGCGCCCTACTCTGGACCTATGCCGTCCGAGAAGGAACTGACTGAACCGGTCGACCTGTGCCGCCCCGACGGCCGCCTCAACCCACAAGCGGTCGGTTGGTGCCGCAGCCCCGTCATCACCGCCAACCTCACCCGCAACAGCCGCAACAAGCGGTGGGAGTACTGGGCGGTCCAACAGGCCGACATGGTGTTCGCGATGACCATCTCCGACCTGGGCTACGCCGGACTGCACTCGGCCTGGTTCCTCGACCCCGCCGGCCGCGAGCATGCGTGGCAGGCGATGACCCCACGCCCGCGGCTGCAGATGCCCGAAGTCCCCGGCGGGAGCGCAGTCGCGGTGCACACCCGAAAGGTGTCGCTGCGCATCGACCCCTCGCCACAGGGCGTGCGACTTCGCGCAATGGCCGAAGACCTGGCCGCCGACATCGAGGTCGCGCGCCCGCCGGGGCATGAGTCCATGGGAGTCGTCGTGCCGTGGTCGGACGACCAGTTCCAGTACACGCTGAAGGAGACCGCGCTACCGGCCCGGGGCACGGTTGTCCGCGGCAGCACGACCTACACCTTCGACGACGCGTGGGCCACGTGGGACTTCGGCCGTGGCCGATGGCCGCGCAATGTCGTATGGAACTGGGGATCCGGCGCGGGCACGAGCGGCGACCACACGATCGGGCTGCAGCTCGGCGGCAAGTGGACCGACGGCACGCCGATGACCGAGAACGCAATCTTCGTCGACGGGCGCAGCCACAAGATCGGCGAGGTCCTCGACTGGAGCTACGAGCCGGGCGCCTGGTTGTCGCCCTGGAAGGTGCGCACGGCCGACGGGTCGGTGAACCTGACGCTTCGGCCCAAGTACGACCGCAACGGCTCGGTCAACCTGGGCGTGGTGAGCAACACCACTCACCAGTGCTTCGGCACCTGGCACGGGACGGTCGACGTCAGCGGCTTGGGGCGGATCAGCGTCGACGGCGTGCACGGCTGGGCCGAGGAGGTCAGCAACCGCTGGTAGGCCATATCGGTGGGGGTTGGTCGGATCGGATGAGCGGCCCTCGCGGTCGGGCGGTTGCGGGTTACAGTGACTGCGCCCATCCAACCCAGTCACCCGGGAGGCGTACGTGGCAGCCTTGCGCCCCGGCGAGAGTTCGGCCGACGGCCGCTGGGTATGGGACGGTTCGGGTTGGGCCCCGCAGGACGCAACCTCCTCCGAAAGCACACCCGCCGTCGACGCGCCGGACCCAGCCCGGCCCAAGCGGGGACCCGCACGCGCCGCGCCGCCGAAGGCTCCCGCACGTCATCGGGCCACTGCTTCGGGGGCAGAGTCGGACGCCCCGCGCAAGCGTCCGCCGCCTCGACCGACGACTGCTCAGCGACCACCCCGACCGCCGGAGCGGGAGCCTCACACTCGCCACGGAACATCAGCAGCGATGAGCCGGACCGCCGTCGTCCTCGGCTCGATCGCCGTCGCAGCCATCGTTGCGGTGGGCGCCCTCTCCTACAGATGGGTCACGACCCGGTCAGCCGAACCGACCTCTGCTGCGGCCGCCTCGGTCCAGCGTGAATCAGTGCCACAGGTCACCGGCTGCGATGGTTTCACCTACGCCGCGGGCGGCAAGGGCGTTGACGTCTGCGCCGATCCCGCAGGCGTGCTCTTCATGGCCGGCCTCAAGATCAAGGCCAGCTCCATGTCGCCGTACTCGGACAAATTCGTGGGTACGTCCCAGTGCTCGAACGTGGTCCTGGCCAGTACCGTCCCACAGACGCTCAATCTGGAACTCAAGCACTTCGCCATTCAGGCACCCGGCCAGTCGTCGCCGAAGGCGGCAACCGAGAGCCTCAACAGCACGCTCACCAACCGCGACCTCAATGGTGGCGCAATGACCACAGCTCGCGTCTGTACCGACACGACGCGGGCCGGTGACTACACCCTGGTCTACGCCCCGGTGCCGCCAAACGGCGATCGCGGGATCTGGACCTCTCAGGTCGGCTAGTGCCTCGGCGTCAGCACTGCGGGGTGGAGGGAGGGGCCGGCGGCACTTAACCCGCCGCGGGCAGAGTTTCTGGGCCACATCGCAGGACTGCGTCAGCAGAGTCAGCTTTGAAGTGCGCGACCACCCACCGGGCCACATCCGAGGCCATGGCGTTCGCCGACTCTGGGTCGGAGTCCTCGGGCTTGACCGTCAGGGCCACCACCAACTGCTCGCCGGGAGACGTCGGGACAATGCCGAACTGACGCACGAGGTAGTCACCCTCGTCAGTCGTATCCCAACCCCCTTTGAACGCCGTCGCCCCGATCGAGCCGAGGCCCCACCGCTGCTCGTCAGTCACTTTCGACATCGTTCCCAACAGGTACTCAGTGGAGTCCCGCGGCAGCAGGCAGCCTGCACCCAACATGTTGAGGAAACGGACCTGGTTGGAGTTGGACCACTCCATCTCGGCGATGTCCTCACCCGAACTGACGTCGGGCAGCCGCGTCTGGGTGTCTCCGGCCTGCGCGAGGAGCTTCGCCAACTGCAGGCCGCCGGCGCCCGAGTCATCTGCGAATACGAGTTCATCCAGCAACAGGCGGGCCGAATCGTTGTCTGAGTACTCCAGGGCAGCCTCGATGCTTTCCCGATCCTCATCCGTGAGCCCGGCGGGTCCGCCACGCTGGGCCAGCAGCGCTGCGACCACCAACGGCTTGTAAGTGGACCAGGCCTTTGCCTCGCCCCGGCCGACGTACTCCCAGATGACCGTGCCCCCGAGATTGGCCACCGCCACCGAGGCATCGTCGCCGAAGGTCGCGCGGAAACTGCTCGTCAGGGCTCTGCTGAGCTCGCCGTCGGACACCGCGACCGCGGTCGATGCCACACCGTCGGCTTCCGCCCGCCCGCCCGTGCCGCCGAGAGGATCCATGTCAGTACGGCGCCATTCGCCGGTCGCGTGCGGCTGGGGATGACCGGTAGCGATACGCGCGAGGGTCGACGATGCGGACGTGTGCGAGGAGAGCGCGGCATAGCCAAGCGCAACGGCGGCAACCGTGGCAGCGCCGACCGCCATGGCCCGGACCGCCGGCCGATCTCGGGTCTTGCGGTCGCCCGCGTGACGAGCCTGCCCTGGGCCGTGCGGGGCAGGGGCCGACGGGAGCGGTGGTTTGGCCGGTGCCATCACCATCTGGCCTCCCTTCCCGCCTAGTCCTCGAACATTGTCCCTGGCCCGCACGGACCCCCATCTAGTGCAGCACATGCTAGGCGTTCGGGCGGCGAGTGACCGGCCGACGACACGGCTGAGGTCGGAGTAGAGCCAGAAGCGCTCGGCATGCGACGGACGTCGCCACCTGCTGTACTCCGGGCAAACGTTCGGCGACTTTCCAGTGGACGCTCAGGAAACCGAATGCATTCTGTAGCGTCGTCGCGTCAACCGGAGACACGGGAGGAGACCCAGTGATCTACCTGGCGGCCGCGATCGTCGTGGCTACCCTCGTCGCAATGGCCTCCGGCCGGGTACCACCGGCCTTCGCCCTTGCATGCGGACTTGCCGTCGCCGGCATCGCCGGCATCGCCACCCCCTCGCAGTTGTTCTCGGGCTTCAGCAACGGCGGCGTCATCACCGTCGCCGCCATGCTCGTCATCGCCAAGGGCGTGATCTACACCGGTGTCGTGTCCCGTGTCACCTGGAAACTGCTGTCGACGGTCCAGACGGCCACCCAGACGCTCCTACGGATCATCGTGCCGGTCGGCGTGGTGTCGGCCTTGATCAACACCACGCCGATCGTCGCCATGCTCATCCCGGCGTTCAAGGAGTTGCAGCAGACGCGGGGCATCCCGGCCCGCCAGGTGCTGCTGCCGATGGCGCATGCGACGACGTTGGCCGGTTCGACCACGCTGATCGGCACGAGCTCCAACCTGCTCATCGCCGGCATCGCCGCCGGCGCCGGGGTGAGCATCGGCATGTTCTCGTTCGCCATCGTGGCGCTGCCGGTCTGCCTGGTCGGCTGGGTGGTGCTGCTGGTGCTTGCGCCGCGGGTCTTCAAGCCGGGTGACGACGAGGAAACGCCGGAGATGAACTGGCGAGTCGAGATCCCCGTCGCGGCGAACGCCAACGGCGTGGGGCGCCTGGCCGCCGACCTGGGCATCGAGTCCACCCAGCAGTACCGGCTGCTCAATATCCGGCGCAAGCGCAAGATGCTGGAACCGGACTGGCCGCTCGCCCCCGGCGACACTCTGGTGTTCGAGGCGACCGAGGAGGGCGTTACAGCTCTCTGGGTGAGTCCACGCTTCGGCCTCTCCGCTCAGCACCTATTCGCAGCGTCGATCTCGCCCGGCGAGCACGGCTCGATGCGCGACCTAGAATCCGACACCGACGTCACCGTCATCGCCGCGCAGTCCGACGAACTGCTGGGCGACACTATGGCCGAGCCTGGCGAGACCATCTACGTCACCTGCGAGAGCAGTGCGGCGCTCGCCGACCACATGGAGCTCTCGCTCTGGCAGGACGCTGCCGGCAAAGCACCGCAGACCACCCGCACGCGCTGGGCGCTGCTGATCCTGCTCGCGGTCATCGTCTCGGCGAGCTTCGGCTTGGTTCCGGTGGAGATCGCGGCGTTCTCCGGTGCACTGCTGATGGTCATCACGAAGGTGCTGACGCCGCGCTCCGCCGCCCGCGCGCTGGATCTGAACACGCTGGCCATCCTGGCCGGATCGGTCGGCCTCGGCGCCGTCGTGGTCGAGAGTGGCATCGCCGCGAAGATTTCGGACGCGGTGACCGGCCTGGCCGGCGACAGCACGGTCGGAGTGGTCGTCGTGATCGCCGTGGCCACCACGGTCCTCACCAACATCACGACCAACGCCGCAGCGGCCTCCATCCTCACGCCAGTGTCGCTGGGCATAGCCAGCACGCTGTCGCTCAACCCGGTGATGCTGCTGGCGCTCGTCGGTACCTGCATCTCGTTCACGTTCATCAACCCGTTCAGCCACCAGAGCAACCTGATGGTGATGCAGCCGGGGGGATACTCCCAGGGGCAGTTCGTCCGCTTTGGCATCCCGCTTGTGGCGGTCGTGCTGGTGACGGTCTGTCTGGTCGGGTGGGTAGTGCTCTGACCTTGGCCCTACTCGAAAGCTCCGAGCAGTGCGCCAGGGTTGCCCACTTCCCCGCGACCCGCGTGCGCATCCGACCACTCGTCGATGTCGAGCATCGTCCAGGCGCCGCAGTTCGGAGCGGAGGGCCGGTCGGAGACCACCGGCAGGCAGGTGCCGTGAACCGCCACTCGATTCCCGCCCGCCGCCTTGGCGGCGTACATCTGCCTGTCCGCCCGGCCGACCGCCTCGAACCCATCGAGGCTGACTGGCGCCACCGTCAGCCCGACGGACACCGTGGCTCGCACCTGGTCGTCGCCCACGAAGAACCAGGAGTTCTCCACCAGCATGCGGATGCGCTCCGCCGTGGCCACAGCCGAAGCCTCATCGGCACCCGGCAGCACAACGACGAACTCGTCCCCGCCCCAGCGGATCGGCACATCGGATCGGCTCAACGCGTTCGACAGCGACCGGGCCACCATGCGCAGTGCCTGATCGCCAACGGCGTGCCCATACGCGTCGTTGATCGACTTGAACCGATCAACGTCGGCGAAGATCACCGCAAAACCATCACGCCCCTGTTGCCCCTCGGACAACTGCTCCAGATAGCGCTCCCCCAATCGTCGCGTGACGATTCCCGTGACCGGGTCGGCGCTGGGGTCGGAGCTTTCCGCAGACGCCTCCGCGTATGGATTGGGACGCCTTTGCGAGAACACCTCGACCGACCCCGTGATTGCCCCGGTGACGTCACGCAGCGGGCTGCCCTGAACCCTCACCGCAACCCTGTAGCCATCCTTGTGATGCAGGAAGACGTCCGCGGAACGGGGATGGCCATCGCGCATGACACCTGCCAACGGGCACCCGTGGATGCAGAGCTGGCGACCGGCTTCGTTGACATGGCGGAGCAACCCATCTGAACAGGACCGCCCCAGCACCTCCTCGGCGTCGAAGCCCGTGATGCGCTCGGCACCGCCATTCCAATAAGTGATGATCCGCTCCGGGGTAACGAAGTACACACCGTCGGTGACCTGGTCCAAGACCCTCATGTAGAACTGCTCTTCCACGCTCCGATTCTAGGTCGTTACCGAGCGTGTTCAGAGGGGAGTACACGAGCATGTGCCGCGCGGCCTCCATCCGGACGAAGGCCGGGTCTAGCATCGACTTATGAACGGAAGCAATCGCGTGTCCACCACGTGGATTGTCGCGACTCTCGCCGTCCTCTGTGCGTCGATCGGCCTCGCCGCGCCACCCGCCGCTGCGGCGCAGTCCGCCGGTCTGCCCGGAGCGGCTGACCGGGCAGCGGCCGCGGCACCGGTCTCGACCAGCGAGGTCCACCATGACACCTCGCCGCCGCTGCGCGATCTGCCCCCGGCGCCGCCGGCCGCGGATGGCTCAGTGCCTCCCAAGCAGCCCGCCCCGGTTCCACCCGCACCTGCCGCGGCCGCGGCGCCGCAAGCTCTCAGCCCCGTCCCGCAGTCGCCCACGCCCATGCCCCCCACGACGGCGAACTTCCCCGGCATGGACAACATCGACGCCTTGTACCCGCCGGACACGAACGGGGACGTGGGGCCCAACGAATACGTGCAGATGATCAACTCCAGCCTGGCGATCTTCGACAAAACTGGCCAGGTCCTCTTCGGCCCCGTGGCGATCAGCTCGTTGTGGGGCGGTTTCGGCGG
>JBIRBF010000111.1:0-9235 GCA_044326505.1 Candidatus Nanopelagicales bacterium
CGCTGATGGCCGAGTGCTCCGGGCCCTTCTGCATCCGCGGATGGGCCGCAACCCAGTTGGTCAGGTCTGTGGCCAGATAGGTCTGCCACTTGCCCTGCGATCCGTCAACGCACTCGGTGTCGGCGTTCATAGGGGAGTTGACCGGCGCCACCAGGACCACTGGTTGATCTCGCTGGGTGGCGGCGATCTGAGCGCCGTTGTCGGCGTTGGCGCTGGTGAACAGGGTGCCTGGGCCGGAGTTCGGGTCCAGGCCCGGGACGGCGAAACCGGGCACCCCGTGCAGCAGGTAGATCACCGGAAACGTGCGCGAAGGCTCGGAGAACCACTGCGGCGGCAGCCACACCTTCGCCGGCAGCTCGCCCAGGCCGCTCACCCGACCGGGGATCTTGGCATCCACCACCACGCCGCGCGGATAGGTGCCTTCGGGCTTTTCGATGAGCCCGCCGTCGCCGGTCTCGTAGAGGTCAAGGCCCAGCATGGGTCCCAGCGTGGTGTAGGCGCGGAACTTGATGTTCACGCCGAATCCCACTGCCAGGGAAGCCATGAGGACGACCAGCGGGACGAACAGGATCATCCACTTCTTGGGACGCACGTAAACGCACAGGGCCAGGAAGAACAGCGCCGCGACGCCGAAACCTACGACCCACCAGATGCTTGTGACGGGAATGAGTTCGATCTTGAAGAGCAGCCGCTCCCGGAGGTTCTCGGGCTGGCCGTCGCTACCGCCGGCCGAGGCGGCCCCGATCATGGTCGCGAGGTCTCCCGCCGCGCCCACGCCGATCGCTGCAATGTCCATTTCCCCAGGCTATTGCCCGAATCCCTCCGATGGCACGGATCGAAGTCCCGGGCTCGCCCCAAGGAACTGCATCTGCCCGCGCGCACTCTGCCACACTCGCCTGGTGAGTCCGATTACCCCTGACGCGGGTGGCGCAGCCGCAGCAGTTTCGGTGGCCGACGTGCGGGTGACGCGGGGTGGCCGGGAGGTCGTTCGGGGCATCACGTTCGAGCTACAGCGCGGTCAGGTCGTGGGGCTGCTCGGGCCCTCCGGCTCGGGCAAGACGACCCTGATCCGGGCGTTGGCTGGCGTTCAGGCCCATGTCACCGGGAGAGCGGACGTCCTCGGGCGGCCCGCGGGCTCGCCGGACCTGCGTGCGCGTGTCGGGTACGTCACCCAGGCGCCTTCGGTGTACCCGGATCTGACCGTGCGCGAGAACCTCGACTACTTCGCCCGGATCCTGGGTGCCGAGCCCGATGCTGTGGCACGTGCGCTCGCGCGGGTGCGCCTCGACGACGTCGCAAGCCAGCGGGTCGGCCGGCTCTCCGGCGGCCAGTTGTCGCGCGTGTCGCTGGGCGTCGCACTCCTGGCCGATCCGCCCGTGCTGCTCCTCGATGAGCCGACGGTGGGACTCGATCCGGTGTTGCGGCGCGACCTTTGGGACGACTTCCGGGAGTTGGCGGCACAGGGCGCTGCCCTGCTCATCTCGAGCCATGTGATGGACGAGGCGACCCGGTGCGATCGCCTGCTGTTGCTGCGCGACGGGCTGTTGCTGGCCGATACGACGCCGAGCGGCCTGCTCGCCGACACCGGGGCCGGCGACGCGGAGTCGGCCTTCCTGGCCCTGATCGAGCGGGAGGCGGCGTCATGACCGCGCGCCGCACGTTCGCCACGGCTGCGCGCGTACTGCGGCAGATTCGTCATGATCGCCGCACGATGGCCATGCTCGTAGTGGTGCCCGTGGTGATCATGACGATCATGCGGTGGATCCTGCCCGCGCACGGATTCGCCACCTTCGGTCCGCCGCTGCTCGGGATCTTTCCGCTTCTGATCATGTTCCTCATCACCTCAGTCACCACACTGCGCGAGCGTTCCAGCGGGACGCTGGAACGGCTGCTGGCGATGCCGGTGGCCAAGGCCGACATCGTCGGGGGCTACGCGCTCGCGTTCGGCCTGCTGGGCGCCGTGCAGGCGATCGTGGTCGCGGGGTTCAGCTTCTGGGTGCTGGGGCTCTCCGCTGCTGGGCCGGGCTGGCAGCTGGGTTTGCTGGCGGTGGTGCAGGCGCTTCTCGGCACCGCGCTCGGGCTGTTTGTCAGCGCCTTTGCCGCCACGGAGTTCCAGGCGGTGCAGTTCATGCCAGCCGTGCTCATCCCGCAGTTGCTCCTGTGCGGGCTCATCGTGCCGGTGGCCGCTCTGCCGACGCTCGCGCGTTGGATCGCCGATGTACTGCCGCTCACCTATGCCATGAATGCAGTGCGAGAGGTCATGTTGCACAGCACGCCGACATCTTCATTCTGGGGCAATCTCGCCATCGTCGGGCTCTTCGTGCTCGGCCTGCTGGTAGCGGGTGCGGCGACGCTGCGCCGACGCACAGCCTGACGGCCGCCCCGCCTGAGGGCGCGTCCAGGATGGTCACCCCGTCCGGTGCGGGTACCACCCGTTCAGGTCCACGATCAGCTGGGTAGTGGCGCTGGTATAGACGCACACCTTGGCGCCGGCCCCCACGGCGGACTGCGCGGCGTTGGCCACCGTCTGCCCCGCGCTGAAGTTCAGCGCCGACGTCGGCGGCACAGGGCTGCCGCAGGGGAACACGCGCAGGTGTCCCGCTGCCTGCGCTTGCGTCGCTGTGACGTTCAGCGTCGCCGCACTGACGTCGCTAGGTATGCCGAAGTACCCGCCCAATGGAATCTCGACGGTGGTGCCGGCCGGGATGGCGCCCTTGGGGAACGGGAACGCCACCGGCTGGTTGGGCCGTGAATCCGCGATGCGCACGGGTGATTGGGCGACGTAACCCGGCGGCTGCGCCATCCAGCCGTCGAGGTCCACCAGGATGTCCGCGGTGGACGAGGAATAGACGCAGATCTGGCCGCCGGTGCCCACCCGTACGAGGGCCGCGTTCGGCGCGGTCTGGCCGTCGGCGAAGTTGATCGTCGATGCGAGCGGCACGGCCTCGCCACAGGGGTACACGGTGACATGGCCACCGCCCTGGGGTTTCACGGCCGTGACAGTCACCGCCACGGCAGCGGCATCCGCGGGCACCGAGAAGGAACCGGCGATGGTCACCGGCAGCGTGCCACCCGCGGGAACGGGCTGCTTGTCGATAGGTTGCGCCACCGGTTCGCCGGGCCGGGTGTCGGCCACTCGGACGGGATCCAGGCTGGTGTAGCCGGCCGTCTTGGGGAACCAACCGTTGAGGTCGACGAGAACGTCAGTGAGGTTGGTCGTGTAGACGCAGACGCGGCCCCCGACACCGATCTGTGAGAGCACGCCTGAGGCAGAGCTACGCCCCGCGGTGAAGTTCACGTCGGACGTGTTGGGCCGACTCGCGCCGCAGGGGTACACAGTCAGGTGACCGGCGCCGTCGGGCGACACCGCTGCCACATTCAGCGAGCTTGCCGGGGCATCTGCCGGCACGCCGTTAAATCCCGCGACGGGCACCTCGAGCGTGGCTCCAGCCGGCAGTTTGGTCTTGGTAATCGGGAAGAGGACGGGACCGGGACGGGTGTCGGCGATGCGCACCGGCGGCACAGTGATCAGTGCAGGTCCGGGCGTGGCCGGGGATGCGGTCACTCCCGGCGGGCTGTCGCCAAGCGCGTTGTGGGCTGTCACCTGGAAGTCGTACCCCTGGCCGTCGGTCAGGCCGGGGACGGTGCAGGTCAGCGGATCCGGGTCCGCGCCCACCACGGTCTCGCAGCTGGCGCCGCTAGGGGAGGCGACCACGGTGTAGCCCGTGATCGGCAGGCCGCCGTTGGACGTCGGAGCAGTCCAGGACACCGGGATCTGGCCGAGGCCGCGCCCTGTGGCCACGTTCTGCGGTGCGGTGGCCACAGACGTCGTTGTGGTGCAGCCGGGGAACTTGAAGCTGGCGATCTGGGTGCTCCAGTCGTTGAAGCTCGTGGCCTTGAGGTACTCGTTGGTGTGCCAGAAGGTGCAGTCGTCCAGTGGGTCGACGCTGGTGCTGGTGTAATCGCCCCACCGCGAGGAGGGCCCGGTCTGTGAACCACCGCCGGCCATGATCGAGCCCTGCTCGTAGGGCATGGTCCCCAGCGGATCGCTGGCGAGCCGGCCGATGTAGTTGATCGAGGGGAACAGCGTGGCGCTCGAGCTGCTATAGCCCATACCGACGTTGCCCTGTCCGTCCATGGCACCCGAGGCCATCCAGCGGTACTCGGTCGGGTCACCGCTGGCGACCAGCCCCTCCTGGTAGAGCACCGGAGTTGTTCCCGGCGACCTGATCTCGTACCACTCGATGCCCACCTGGGTGGTCAGCCCCGGATCGCCGTCGGTGGCGACCGATTGGTTGGTCAGCAGCGACTCATGGTCGCCGAAGTTGCGATAGGCGAGCCGGTACATCGTCCGCTCGGCCAGCGTCTCGAGCAGCACCGCGGTCCCCGGCTGTGGCACGCAGCGTTGGCGGTACACGGTGTAGCAGGCCTGGGTGACCGGCTGGATGCCGATGGTGATGGGAGCGGAGAACGTCGTCTTGGTCGGGTCGTCCCAGTCGACGTGGAAACGGCGCATCACCAGCGCGTCATTACTGGTGGGTTCGAGCCCTACGACGTAATTCGGCGAGCCGACTGGGGGCGGGTTCGGGCCGTCCAAGTCCGCGGGCAGCATCGACCAGTCCTGGTTGCTGTCGAAGCACTGCTGCCCCGCGGGGGCGCCCACCAGCATGGCGCGCCGCTCGAGCGCGCAGGTAGTGGCGCCTACCGCGGTGGAATTCCTGTACATGTTGTAGGTGACGTAGTAGCCGTCTGGCCAGACGCCGAGCTTGGGGTAGTCGGGGAAGAGGGTGCCGTAGGAGAACGCGTAGCGGTAGTACGCGCCGAGCGGATCCGCGGTCGCCGAGACGGCGACGCACTCGAACGTCTCGGGGAGTCCCCTGACCGCGAACTGCGACACGACCCAGCGGTTGGCCAGACCGTCGTACTGCACGATCGGGTCACCGTCGTTGTTGATCTGGCACGCGCCGCCGAAGCCGCCCCAGAGGGTGTTGATATTCACGGGGCCGTACAAGGTGTTGCCGTACCGGTCGAAGATCGCCAGCGACGAGTTGACCATCTGGACGTACTCGTTCGGGCCGATGTCGCCGTTGGGGTCCGGCGGATAGAGGCCGTTGACGTTGCCGATGCCCGAGAAATTGGCGTCGGTGGCGGGCATCGGCGGCAGCGGCGTGCGCGGGGCCGTGCGCGGTGCGGCGGGCGCTGCGGTCTTCGGGGCGCCCGGCCGATCCGGTGCTTCGCGCGTCAGCGGGGCAGACCCGGACGTGTCGAGCGGTGCCACCGGAAGGTCGCGCAAGGGTGCCGAGACATCCTGTTTGACGGCGGCCCGACGAGTGACCTGGCCGGGCTGCGGGGGAGTCTCTTGGGCCGCAACTGCCGCTGGTGCGGTCGTTGCCATGGCGGGTGGCGCACCGCCCCCCAGAGCCAGAGCGCCTCCGAGCAGGGAGGCGACAATCAGGGCCGGCGGGGTCGCGCGGCGCCAGCGGAGCCGCGCGTTGGTCATGTCCACGCTTCATGCTATTCCCGCTCGGCCCTGGTTCGTGACTGGCCTCACACCCGATTAGTTCGTACCGTGCTCGTGTGCCGTCACCGTCCCCCGGCGAGCCCGCACTCACCCGCGGACAGGATCCCCGGGTCCGTGCCACGTCCGTGGCCTGGGCGCGGGACGCGTTCCTGCAGGGGGCCCGCTCGCTCGCGGGGATCCGGCCGCTGGTCGCCGATTCGTGGAACCGGAGCCGATCCTCCGGGGTGGATCCAGAAGTGGCCGAGGTCCCGGCGGTGCTCTCGGTGGACGATCTGGCTGATGCGCGCACAGGCAGCCCGATGGCTCCCGTCCTGCCGTTGCTGCGTCAGTTGCTCGCCGAGCCTGCCGGGGAGGCCGGTCACGTCATGGCCATCGGCGATGCCCACGGCCGGCTGCTCTGGGTGGAGGGTGAACCTGCGATGCGCAAGACGGCAGAGTCGATGGGCTTCGCGGCGGGCTCTCTGTGGAGCGAGGAGGCCGCCGGTACCAATGCCCCGGGTACCGCGCTGGCCCCCGGCGCGCCCGTGCAGATCTTCGCTACCGAGCACTACCTGGGCGTGGCGCATCGGTGGAGTTGCGCCGCCGTACCGCTGCGTGATCCGGCGTCCGACGAAGTCATCGGCGTGGTGGATGTCACCGGGGATGCCTCGGTGGCCGCGCCCCATGCGCTCGCTCTCGTGCGGGCTGCGGTTGCCGCTGCCCACGCGCAGCTGCGTCTGGTGACCGGCTTCGGTGAGAGCGCGCGGCAGGCGGCTGAGTGGGGTGGGCAGGGCTGGCACGTCGAATTCCTCGGGCGCGACCACGCCCGCGTGCACAGGGGCGGACCGCCCATCGAGCTCAGCGTCCGCCATTCCGAGCTGCTGCTACTGCTGGCCACGCATCCCAGCGGGCTCAGCGCTGACCGGATGGCGGTCCTGCTGCACGAGTACGAAGTGGCGGCCGTCACGATCAGGGCGGAACTCAACCGGCTGCGGCGGATCCTGGGGCCCGAGACAATCGGCTCGCGGCCCTACCGCCTCCTCGTGCCGATCCGGACCGACCTTGAACAGGTTGCGGTGTCGCTGGACAGCGGGCGCGTGGTGGAGGCCCTGAACGCCTACGGCGGCCCTTTGATGCCGTCCTCGGAGTCCCCGGCGGTGTCCGACCTGCGGGAGAACCTGCGTGCCAGGCTGCGCCGCGCCGCCCTGGCGTCGCGCGACGCAGAGGCGCTGCTCGTCTACGCCCGGACCGAGGAGGGGGGCGAAGACGTCGCGGTTGTCGGAGCCGCCCTGCAGCGTTTGCCGCGCGATTCGCGCCGGCGTCCGGCGCTCGAAGCCCGCCTTGAGTTGCTTAACAGCCGGTTCGGCTGAGGTCTTGGGCGTCCAGTCAGCCGACGGTGGCAGCACGGCGCGACGCCTGGGTGGACGCTGGAGAGAGAGTGGGGCCTAGGTGGTGCGTCGGGTCACTGGCGACTGGCGGGAGGCAGTTTCTCTGCGATCCACGTGATGAAGTCGGTGCTGCTGCGCGTCTGCAGCCACAAACGGCCCGGTCCGGTGAAGTCCGTCACGAGGCCCTCGTTGCCCAGGATGGTCGTCTTCCAGCTCCCGGCCTTGCGCACCTGGAACTGCACGGTGTCGTCGAACGCCACCACGTGACCGGTGTCCAGCGTCATGGTCTCGCCAGCGGACAAGGTGTAGCCGCGAATCGCGCCGTAGCTGGAGATCAGGATGTCGCCGGATCCGCTGCAGCGCAGCAAGACCAGTCCCTTACCACTGAAGAAAGTCTTAGCGCCGCCCCACTTGGAGTCCACGGCGACGGTCGGGTCAGAGGCGAGCCACGAGCCAGAGGCAACCATCAACGCACCCGACGGGTTAAGCGGCACGTGGGTGAGGTCGCCCGGGAGGGCAGCTGACACGCCGACCACCCCGCCACGTTGGCTCGTGAAGTCGTTGACGAAGAAACTCTCGCCCCCGAGCGAGCGTTTGAGGCCCTTCATGAAGCCGCCTTGGGTGGAGGTCTTGATCTCGATGTCGCCCCGGGTCATCGCCATTCCGCCGGCTTCCACGCGTACTGCGCCGCCCGGCGGCAGCGTCACCTCGCCAAAGGCGAATGCGGGTCCGGCGCTGATCTCGATATCCATGCGCGAAAGCGTAACCCGAACGACTCAAGTCAGCATTCCGACACCGCTGCGGTGGCCACAACGGGCGAAGCGCTCGTGCAACGTTGCTGCAACGTTGCACGATCTACGTTCCTGGCACTCGGTCCGAATGTGACCCAGGACACAGGAGACACGCAATGGTCGTATATGCCGCGCCCGGCACGGAGGGCAGCATCGTCAACTTCGAGCCCCGCTACGACAACTGGATCGGCGGCGAGCGCGTCGCACCGGTGCAGGGCCAGTACTTCGAGAACGTCTCGCCGGTCAACGGCAAGGTCTTCTGCGAGGTCGCCCGTTCCACCGCTGAGGACATCGAACTCGCCCTCGACGCCGCTCATGCGGCCGCGCCGGCGTGGGGCAAGGTCGCCGCAAACGAGCGCGCCAACATCCTCAACAAGATCGCCGACCGGATGGAGGCGAACCTCGACGCGATCGCGGTGGCCGAGACCTGGGAGAACGGCAAGCCCGTGCGCGAGACGCTCGCCGCCGACATCCCGCTGGCGATCGACCACTTCCGCTACTTCGCGGGGGTTCTGCGAGCCCAGGAGGGTGCTCTGTCTGAGCTCGACGACGACACCATCGCCTACCACTTCCACGAGCCGCTCGGGGTCGTGGGACAGATCATCCCCTGGAACTTCCCGATCCTGATGGCCGTCTGGAAGCTCGCTCCCGCCCTCGCCGCGGGCAACGCCATCGTGCTGAAACCAGCCGAGCAGACGCCCGCCTCGATCATGCTGCTCATCGACATCATCGGCGACTTGCTGCCGCCCGGCGTGCTCAATATCGTCAACGGATTCGGCCTCGAGGCGGGCAAGCCGCTCGCGTCCAGCAACCGCATCCGCAAGATCGCCTTCACGGGCGAGACGACCACGGGTCGGCTGATCATGCAGTACGCCAGTGCCAACATCATCCCGGTCACCCTCGAGCTCGGCGGCAAGAGCCCGAACATCTTCTTCGAGGACATCGCCCAGTCCGACGACGACTTCTACGACAAGGCGCTCGAGGGCTTCACCATGTTCGCGCTCAACCAGGGTGAGGTGTGCACCTGCCCCAGCCGCGCGCTGATCCAGAAGTCGATCTACGACAAGTTCCTCTCCGACGCCACCGAGCGCACCAAGAGGGTCGTGCAGGGCAACCCGCTGGACTCCGAGACCATGATCGGCGCCCAGGCCAGCAACGACCAGCTCGAGAAGATCCTCAGCTACATCGACATCGGTCAGCAGGAGGGTGCCCGGCTTGTCACCGGCGGTGAGCGGGTGGACCTCGGCGGAGACCTCTCCGAGGGCTACTACGTCGCCCCGACGATCTTCGAGGGCAAGAACTCGATGCGCATCTTCCAGGAGGAGATCTTCGGCCCCGTGGTGTCGGTGACATCGTTCGACGACTACTCCGACGCCATCCACATCGCCAACGACACCCTCTACGGCTTGGGCGCCGGCGTGTGGAGCCGCGGGCTCAACACCTCGTACCGTGCCGGTCGCGACATCCAAGCCGGGCGCGTGTGGACCAACTGCTACCACGCCTACCCCGCCCACGCCGCGTTCGGCGGATACAAGGGTTCGGGCATCGGCCGGGAG
>JBIRBF010000254.1:0-2228 GCA_044326505.1 Candidatus Nanopelagicales bacterium
CCCCAGCAACGCGATCTTCATGACATTCGGCGATATCGCGGCGAGCGAGCACCAGGGCGTCTTCGATCGCCTGACAGGCGCCCTGTCCCAGGTTCGGCGTCATGGGGTGGGCCGCGTCGCCCAGCAGCGTGGCGCGGTCCCGGCCCCAGGTGGCCACTGGGTCGCGGTCGGCGATGTCGGTGCGGAAGGCGTCGTCGGGCGAGGTCGTCGCAATGGTCTCGACCACGCGCTCGTCGAAACCGTCGACGGCGGCGAGTGCGGCGTTGCGCGCGCCATCGGTGTCCCGTCCGCCGGCCGGCCCGTCCGCGACGGCGAACCAGTAGAACCACCCGCCGTCTATCCCGCAGCCGCCGAACCGCGCGCCCCGGCCCCAGAACTCGCCGGACCAGTCCGGCGGGAAGGGTGCGGCGCGTGCCAGGCCGCGCCAGCAGTAGTAGCCGGAATACCGGGGCAGACCGTCGCCGACGATCCGCGATCTGATCACGGAGTTCAGTCCGTCCGCACCGATGACCAGCGCGGCGGTGGCAGCCTCGCCGCCGGCAATGGTCACCTGCCCCGCGGCGGGGTCGACGTCGGTCACGGGAACGCCGAGTTCCACGGTCCCCGGCTCAAGGGCATCGAGCAGCACCGACTGCAGGGTGGCCCGGTGGACGCCGTAGCCGGGCGCCCCCACATCGTTGCGCAGCTGCGTGGCTGCGGCCTGGTCCAGGCTCTGCAGCACCTTTCCCCGCGACGTCAGGATCTGGGCCGACGAGAGCGGCTGCGCCTTCGTCTCGAAGGTCGAGCCGACGCCCAGGCGACGCAGCGCCATAACGGCGTTGGGCTGGATCGTCAGGCCAGCGCCGACGGGGGCCAACTGCTCGGCCCGCTCGAGGACGCGCACGCTGATTCCGGCCCGTTGCAGCGCCAGGGCGGCGGAGAGCCCACCGATCCCGGCGCCGACGATGATCGCCTCACCCATGCACCCGATCCTAGAGCGGCGGCGCAGGCGTGGCTCGGGGCCGGCGGCGCCGGGCGATCGCCACGGCCGCCCCGATGAGCGCCGCACCGACTATGACGAGCACGACCGCCGCCCCCAGGCCGCCGCCGAAGTACATGGCGATGATCTGCGGGACGATCATCAAGGTGCCGACCGCCATCACGACCAGCGGCACGAAGTCGCGGCGCAGCAGGGCCACGGCCAGCAGCCCGACGAGCGTCGCTACCGCCAGCCACGCGCCCAGGTGGCCCGAGGCATGTTCGGAACTGGCCAGCGCCATCAACGCACCCAAGATCATGCCGGCGCCGCCGAGGGCCACGACGAGCTCCTTGGGCGGCTGCACCCGACCCAGCACCCCGAGAGCGAACCAGGCCAGGGCGACGGCCCACACCGCGAAACCAGGTGCCGATGAAAGCATCTCGTCGGGACCGGGGACCGGTTGCGGGCCCACCGCGCCGACCAGGGTGCCGGTCGTCAAGAGGGTGAGCACTAGCGTGGCCGCCAGTTGCAGCGGCTGGCGCAGCAGCAGCCAGTATCCGGCCGCGACGACCAGCGTCAGCCCGGTCACCTCTACCTCGATCCAGCGGTCGGACACGTCCACCAGTTCGCCGAGGATGAACGCCGCCGATGCGGCTGCGGCCCCAGTCGAGGCCAGCCAGAGGACGGAGCGCAGGCGTATCCCGGCACCGGCCCGTTGCGGCACCGCGAACCCCGCACCGCCCAGCGCCAGGCAGAGTCCGACCAGGATCGCCGCGCGCCAGCCATCGGCCAGGTTGCTCCAGTAGGAGCTCACCACCAGCCCGACTGCGACGGCTACCAGCGCCCCGCCCAGGTATCCGAGCCCTTCGACCAGCCATCCGGCCAGGTGTCCGCGGCGCTGCTCGGTGGTGGCGTCGTGGGCGGCCAGGTCGTCTCGCAGCTGTGCCACCTGCGCAGACGTGAGCAGGCCGTCGGCCTGCCACACCTGCAGGGCGGCGTCCACATGTGACTCCACCATTGCGCTCATACCTTCAGTCTGCGCCTCGGGCCGGGCACGAATAGGGGAGAAGGTCCCACGTCGCCTAGCTGGCGGCATGGGTGCCGCCTGCGCCTGCGCCGGTGTGGCGGGGCCCGGTGGTGCGGGGCCTCGCACCTAGAATCTGGCGCATGTGTGGAATCGCGGGAGTGTTCGGCGCCGAGGACTTCACGGCTGAGGTGATCGGGCCGATGCTCGACGTCATCACCCATCGTGGACCGGACGACCAGGGAC
>JBIRBF010000190.1:0-5092 GCA_044326505.1 Candidatus Nanopelagicales bacterium
GCCGGCACCAAGGCTGCCGGCGTGCCGATGGACGGCCTGACCGTCGACGTGATCACCACCGTCGATACCCACGCCGGCCAGCAGACGCCCACGCTTTCACTGAAGCTGGACAAGGAGTCGATGCAGGTGTCGGGCGCGGCCGCGCAGGCGAGCGCCGCGAGCAGCTCGGGCGCCACCGGCACCGACCCCATGGTCGCCACGGCCACCACCACCCACGACGACCCCGTCGTGGTCGAGAACTCCCTGAAGATCATGGGCTGGTCCATCGGCATCGACCTCATGCGCAAGCTGGGCATGGCCCTGCTGCTCGTCGGGGGTCTGGGCTTCCTGCTCTACTGGCGCCTGCCCAAGGGCGACGCCCGAGATCAGAACGCCACGGCCAACCGCCACCACGGCATGGTCGTGTCGGTCACCAAGGTCGCCGAGCACCACGGTGCGGTGATCGACGTGTCGGGCATCGACGAGTTGGTGAAGATCGCCAAGCGCTACGCCCTGCTGGTCCTGCACTGGACCGACGGCGTGGTGGACGTGTACTTCGTCGAGGACGAGAACACCATGTACCGCTGCATCGCCGACCACTACGACGGTCATGCGCACCGCCAGTCCACGCCCAACTGGCCGGGCGCCGCCGACACCGATGCACCAAAACCAACAGCACCCGGCACCACCCCTGGTCGTGGTGGTGCCCGGCACGCGGGCTCGGCCCGCACCGGTGGGGCGGGCGGCGGCCACGGTGCCGCCCGCCACACATCGACCTGAGCGAGCGCGGCCGCAGTGGGCGCCCCAGCTTCGCTTACTAGGTTTAGGTGACTTTATCAACTTCGGATAAAGTCACCTAAACCTAGTAAAGTGACCCTGTGCACCCCATCACCAATCCGTACACGCCGAACGCAGGTGCCGAGCCAATGGCGGTCGTGGGCCGCGACGACCAACTGAGTTCCTTCGACATCCTGCTCGCACGGATAGAGGCTGGACGCGCCGAGCAGTCAATGATCATCACGGGTTTGCGCGGCGTCGGGAAGACCGTCCTTCTGGGACAGTTCCGGGCGAAGGCTCTGGAACGCAGGTGGGTCGTGGTCGAGATCGAAATCAGCAAGCACGACGAGTCCGAATTCCGCCGTGACCTAGCGGCGCGTCTGCGCAGCGCCCTGCTGCAACTCTCGCCCCGGGCGCGGTGGACGGAGCGATTCCAGCATGCCGCGGCTGTACTCAAGTCCTTCACCGTGAGCATCGATCAAGGCGGCGGCTGGTCCGCCGGGATCGATGTCGAAGCTGCCGAAGGATTGGCCGACAACGGGAATCTGGCTCTTGATCTCATCGATGTCTTCACTGCCCTTGGCGAGGCTGCACGGGAGCGGCACCTGGGACTTGTCCTGCTGCTCGACGAGATTCAGTTCCTCACCACCCCGCAACTGGAGGGGGTGATCGAGGCGCTACACAAAGTTGTGCAGCGCCGCTTGCCCATCACGATGGTGGGCGCAGGACTCCCCCAAATTGCCGCCCTGGCGGGCGATGCCAAGTCCTATGCCGAACGGCTTTTCAAATTCCCAGCCATCGGGAACCTCACAGACGAGGACGCGGCGGCGGCGCTCGTGCGCCCGGCCGAGGACGAGGGCGTCGCCTATACCGCGGCCGCGCTGGAGGAAGCCGTGTCTATCTCGGGCGGCTACCCGTACTTCCTGCAGGAACTCGGCTACGCCGTCTGGACGGTGTCCGACGGACCATTGATCACCATGGACGACATCCTCGCGGCGGTACCGGCGTACGAAGCCAAACTGGATCAGTCGTTCTTTCGGGTGCGGCTGGATCGCGCGACCGAGCTGCAACGGGCCTACCTGCGGGCGATGGCACAGCTCGGGCCGGAACCGCAGAAGGCCTCCGACGTGGCAGACGCCATGGGTCGGAGTTCCACCAACCTTGGTCCCACGCGCGCGGAACTGATCAGCATGGGCCTGCTCTATACGCCCGAACATGGATACGCGGCGTTTACGGTTCCGCACTTCGACAAGTTCCTGCTACGCGCCATACCCGAGCTCCAGGTGCCACCGCTGCGCAGGCGAAACCGATAGCCGGCGTCAAGCCCTACTCCGCCGTCACGAAGTCGATCAACTGCTCCACCCGGCCCAGCAGCGCCGGCTCCAGGTCGGCGTACCCAGTCACCGACCCGAGGATCCGCTCCCAGGCCTCGCGGTCGTCGGCCTTCCACCCCAGCGCCGCGATCACGCCGGCCTTCCAGGGCTGGCCCTTGGGGACTTTCGGCCATGCGGCGATCCCGGCGGCGCGCGGCTTGACCGCCTGCCACACGTCCACGAAGGGGTGCCCGACCACCTCGACGTCGGCGAACTGCGAGGTGGCCGCCGCGGCCAGCCGCGACTCCTTGCTGCCCGGAACCAAGTGGTCCAGCAACACCCCCACCCGACGACGCGGCCCGGGACGGAACGCCGACAGCGCCCCGACCAGGTCGTCCGCCCCGTGCAGCGGCTCGACCACCACGCCCTCGACCCGCAGGTCGTGGCCCCACACCTTCTCGACCAGCTCCGCGTCGTGGATCCCCTCCACCCAGATGCGGCTGTCGCGCGCGACCCGCGCGGGCGCGTCGGGGACCAGGATCGAGCCCGATGCCGACCGTCGCGCGGCGGAGTCGGCACGCGAACCGGCCCCGGCACCGGCCCCACCCGCGCCCGCACCGCCCCGGGGCAACACGAGCGTCACCGGTTGCCCTTCCAACAGGAACCCGCCCGGCAGCAGCGGGAACAGCCGCCGCGCCCCGACCCGGTCCTCGAGCACCACTGCCCAGCCCTCGAAGGTCTTCTCGACCCCCACCACGGCCCCGCAGAACCCGGTGTCGGCGCACTCCACCACCATGCCGCGGGTGGCTTCGACCTCGCCCGGCGCCCGCCTGCCGCGCTTGTGCGGATCGTCTGACAAGACATCTCGGCCATAGCGATCGGTCACCAGCCAAGCCTGACACAGCGCCGCCGGGCCGAGGCTCACGGCTCTGGCCCGGCGGCGGGTCCGATCAGTCCGAACCGTCTCCGATCAGCTAGCTCACAGGCGACGAGTCGTCCTGGCCCTCGTTCTCCTGGGTGTGCTCGTGCTCCTGCTCGTCCTCCCACGACTCGCGGGAGTCCAGCCGCCGGAACGGCTCGCCGCCCTTGACCAGCTGCGTGGCCGCGACCCGGTCGAAGACGATGCTGGCCTTGGTGTTGGTGTAGACGCAGAACTTGCCGGTGTCGTCGGTGGCCACACCAACGAACGCGGCGATGGAGCTGTTGGCCGGGAAGTTGATGCTCGACGCCCACGGCCGCGGCTTGTCGCACGGGTACGCAGTCGCCCAGCCCTGCGCCTCGCCGCCGGTGACGGTCAGCGTGCCGAACACCATCGAGCTCGGGTCGTTGGTCTGGACCTCGATCACCTCGCCGGCGAGCACCTTGTCGCCGTCGTGGTCGTCATCGTCGCGGGAGTCGAACAGCCGCTCGGGCAGCTCGGCCTTGACGAAGGCGGTGGCGGCTACCTGGTCGAACACGAAGTCGGCGGTGGCCGGCGAGAAGATGCAGAACTCACCGGCGGAGTTGGTCCGCACGCCGATGAAGTTCGCGATGGTCTGGCCGGCCTGGAAGTTGACCGTCGAGGCCAGCGGCCGCGGCCCGTCGCACGGGTAGGCAAGCGCCCAGCCGGAACTCTCGGGGTTGGTGACAGTCAGGGTGCCGAATACCGTGCTGTCGGCGTTGGGCGTCGTGACCTTGGTGACGGAACCGCCGACGGACTTGTGCTCGCCGTCCTCGGGCCGGCGGGTGTCGATGCGGCGCTCGGGCTGCTCGGCCTTGAGCGTGTCGTCGTCCACGACCGCCGTCTGGTCGAACACGAAGTGCGCCTCGGCCGAGGTGTAGACGCAGAAGTCGCCCTTCTCGTCGGTATGCACGGTGACGTAGGACGCCACGGTCTGGCCGGCTGCGAAGTTGATGACCGAGGAGTTCGGCCGCGGCTTGCCGCACTCGTACGCGCGGGCGTGGCCGGCGCCCAAGGGCTGGGTGACCGTGAGCGTGCCCATGACGGTCTTCTCGACGGCGTCGGTGTGGATGCGGATCACCTGGCCGTCGGGCACCCGAGCCAGATCCCGGGCCGAAGCCGCCCCGGCGGTGCCGAGGACGGTGCCCAAGGCGACCGCGCCCGTGAGGGTCGCCAGAGCGACTTTGCGTGTTGTGGAGTTCATGACAGCGCCGTTCGGGTCGGGATCGGAGGTTGCGGCAAGTATCGGGGGTTTGACGGCGGAACCAGATGGAATGCGGCCACGTCACCCGATGGGGCTATCGCATGGTAGCGCCGTCTGAGCGCGGGCAGACACCTGTGCGAGGGATTTCCCCGTTGACCCTGCTCGGTGCAGGATTGGCACCGTGCCGACCCCCATCTCCGAGCCCGAAGCGCGCCGCCTGCGCCTGCAGTCGCTGCTGCTGACCCCTTCCGCGCGAGGCGTCGCCGCCGATCCCGGTGCCGTGGTCGAGTGGTTCGGCGCCATGCAGGCCCAAGACGTCGCGTCCGGCCACTGGTCTTTCGGCGTACGCCTGCCGGGGTCCACCAATGCCGACATCGACCGCGCCACACACGACCGCCAGATCGTGCGCACCTGGCCGATGCGCGGCACTATCCACTTCGTCCCGCCCGCCGACGTCACCTGGATGCTGCAGTTGACCGGAGTGCGCAGCATGCGGGGGGTGGAGCGGCGATGGGACATCCTTGGTCTGGAGGAGGCCACCGTCCGGGCCGCTGCCGAGGCCGTCGGCGCCGCACTGGCCGCCGGGCCGATGACGCGGGCCGAGATCCTGGCGTCGCTGCAGAGCGGCGGAATCGACGTGTCCGGACAGCGCGGCTACCACGTGCTCTGGTACGCCTCGCAAACCGGCGTGTCCGTGATCGGGCCGCAGCGCGGCAAGGAGCAGACGTTCGCACTGGCTTCGGACTGGCTGCCGCCGCAGGTCGAGCTCGATCGCGACGAGGCCCTGAGGACGCTGGCGCTGCGCTTCTTCCGCAGCCACGGCCCGGCGGCCAAGACCGACTTCACAGGGTGGACCGGGCTGACCGCGACGGACACGAA
>JBIRBF010000224.1:0-3514 GCA_044326505.1 Candidatus Nanopelagicales bacterium
GGCGAAGAAGTTGAATTCGAGCTCCGACCGCACTGGCGCTCGCTGAGCAGGTACAGCGCGAGGTCTACCGGCTGCACGACGACGACGATGCATTCCGCTCGGCCCGCGCCGAGCTCTTCGAGCAGCAGTTGCGCACGGGTCAGACGCCCGACCCGCTGCAGGGCGACGGTGGGGCCGGGCGGCAGGAGGGCGCCGGATCCGCGCCGCTCCCGCCCGCGCCGCTCCCGCCCGCGCCGGCCGCCAGCGATGAGTCGGCCACTCGCACCGATCCGCCGCCTGGCCCGACCTGATGGGCCCGGCGGGGGAGCCTGGCACTCGCGGGGGCGATGACCAATCGGCTCGGCCGGCCGAGTTGCACACCATGACCGACGCCCTGATCGAAACCGTCCTCGGCGCGCCCCGCACGATGAGTCGTGGCGAGGTCGCGCGCGCCGCCGGGATGTCGCTCGAGGACGCGCGGCAGTACTGGCGGGCGATGGGCTTCGCAGATGTCGGTGACTCCGAGGCCTTCACGGCCCGCGACCTTGAGGCCTTGGAGGCTGTTCACCGGCTGGTCGCCTCCGGCGTACTGGACAAGTCCGAGGCCCTCGACGTTGTGCGCAGTCTGGGCCAGACAACTGCTCGAATGGCCGAATGGCAGACGGGCACGCTGGCCCGCCTGCTTGCCCGCCAACGCGAGATCCCGGACGAGAACACCCTGCGCCACGAACATGTAGAGAAGGTCGCCGAGCTCACCGCTGCCCTGTTGCCGAGTCTGGAGGAAATGCTCGTCTACGCCTGGCACCGTCAGCTCGCGGCCGCCATCCAGCGCAGTGTGGACGCGGCGGACGAGGGCGATGACGACGAGGCCGGACAGTTGGTGGTCGGGTTCGCCGACCTCGTGGGGTTCACTCGCCTCAGCCGGCAGCTGCCCGACAAGCGGCTCGCGGATCTGGTGACCTCGTTCGAGCACGACAGCGCCGATGTGGTTGCCGCCACCGGCGCCAGGCTGATCAAGACGCTCGGCGACGAGGTGATGTTCGTCGCCGACGAGCCAGACGCGGCGGTCGAGACCGCCTTCGGGCTGCACGCCGCCCACGGTCAGGGCCAGGACGTGCCACAGCTTCGCGTCGGCATGGCCTTCGGCGAAGTAGTCACGCGGATGGGCGACGTGTTCGGCACGACCGTCAACCAGGCCAGCCGTCTGACTGCATTGGCCAGGCCGGGCGCCACCCTGGTCGACGACGCGTGCGCCCGGGGACTCCTCGGCGATCCACGGTTCTATCTGCGCACCCTGCGTCCCAGGCCGCTGCGCGGCCTGGGACCCGTGCGCGCGTGGTCCGTCACGCCCGCTCGGTAGTCTCGCAGCATCCCGCCGTCCGCGCTCTGCGCGCCGGCGCGCACCGATCCCGACTGATGCTGGAGTTGCCTTGACCATCGACATCCACCACGAAGCCCGTGAGCGCGCTCTGGCCGGTGGCGCCGCCAAGTACCACCAGGCGAATGCCGCGAGGGGCAAGCTGTTCGCCCGCGAGCGGATCGCCTACCTGGTGGACGAGGGCTCCTTCGTGGAGGACGGGCAGCTGGCCAACGCCCTCGCCGATGGCCTCCCCGCCGACGGCGTGGTGACGGGCACCGCACGCATCGCCGGTCGGCAGGTCTGCCTGATGGCCAACGACTCCACCGTCAAGGCGGGTTCCTGGGGCGCCCGCACCGTCGAAAAGATCATCCGCATCATCGAGCGCGCCTATCAGATCGGCGTGCCCATGGTCTGGCTGGTGGACTCGGCGGGTGCGCGGATCACCGACCAGGTGGATCTGTTCCCGGGTCGTCGAGGTGCGGGCAATATCTTCTACAACCAGGTCAAGGCGTCCGGGTCGATCCCGCAGGTGTGCGCCCTGTTCGGCCCGAGCGCTGCGGGCGGGGCCTACATCCCGGCTTTCTGCGACATCGTGATCATGGTCGAGGGCAACGCGAGCATGTACCTGGGGTCCGACCGCATGGTCGAGATGGTCACTGGCGAGAAGACCACGCTGGAGGACATGGGGGGCGCCAAGGTGCACTGCACCGTCAGCGGCGTGGGCCACAAACTGGTCAAGACCGAGCACGCGGCGCTCGATGCGGTGGCTGATTACCTTTCCTACCTGCCGGAGAACTACCTGGGCGAGCCACCGGTGACCGCCCCCGCCGGACCGGAGGCCATCGACCTCGCGGGGCTGGTGCCCGCCAGCGAGCGGCAGGCCTTCGACATGCGCCGCTACGTCCGCGGCCTGGTGGACGAGGGCAGCTTCTTCGAGATCCACGCTCTCTGGGCCAAGGAGGTCCTGGTGGGCTTCGCCCGGCTCGACGGCCGGGTCGTGGGCATCGTGGGCAACAACTCGATGTTCAAGGGCGGTGTGCTGTTCGTGGACTCGGCCGACAAGGCCACCCGCTTCATCTCGCTATGCGACGCCTTCAACATCCCGCTGATCTTCTTGGCCGACGTTCCCGGCTTCATGGTGGGAACCGCGGTCGAGCGCGCGGGCATCATCCGCCACGGGGCCAAGATGATCACGGCCGTCTCCGAGGCTACGGTGCCCAAGTTCTGCGTCGTCATCCGCAAGGCCTACGGCGCCGGCCTGTACGCCATGGCCGGCCCGGGGTTCGCCCCCGACGCCACCATCGCGCTGCCCACGGCGAAGATTGCGGTGATGGGTGCGGAGGCCGCGGTGAACGCCGTCTACGCCAACAAGATCGCGGCCATCACCGACGCAGCGGAGCGGGAGCGGTACGTGGCGGACATGCGCGAGGAGTACGAGCAGGACATCGACATCGTGCACTTGGCTGCCGAGCTGGTCGTGGACGCCATCGTGGAGCCCGATGAGCTGCGCGGCGAGCTCATCGCCCGGCTGGCGGCCGCGGCCAGTAAGGATCGCGCCTTCGCACGGCGCCGCCACGGTGTCACGCCGGTCTGACTCGACTCGGTGTGCCTGACACCGACGGGTGGCCGCGCTCGCGTAGCCTGGGACTGGTGAGCTCACGGCCGGCTGGGGGTCCGGCGCCACGGGACCCGGCATGGCGCGACGTTCTTGCAGCCGCGATCGCGGCGGTCTTCTGGCTTACCGCCTTCGCAGTGCGACTGGCGCAGGTGCCGACCGCATGGTGGGCCTGGCGAGACGACGCCGTGATCACCATGAGACATGGCCTGAACTGGGTGCAGAGCGGCGCCGTGGGCGTGTCCTTGGGGGACCGTTCGGAGGGGTCGTCGTCGCCGCTAGGAGTGCTGGTGTCGGCCGCCGTACTTGGCGTGCGCAACGTGGGCTACGAGGCCTGCAGCATCGGCGTCTTCATCGTCTCGATGCTTATCGCCGCGGCCGCGACCACGGTGCTCCTGACCCATCTGGGCCAGCGGATGGGCCTGCCGGCACGAGCTGCCGTTGTGCGCTCGACGCTCCTCAGCTGCGCGGTGGGCGCTGTTGTGGCCTGCTCGTGGACCGCGGCCGGTTGGATCGCGAGTGGGATGGAGAACGCCCTGGTTGTGGCGCTGGCCTTCGCC
>JBIRBF010000196.1:0-4798 GCA_044326505.1 Candidatus Nanopelagicales bacterium
GACGGCGATCCGGACCCCCGCGAGGGGAACGACTTCGGCGGACGACATGGGCTCAGGCGCCGGCCACGTCAGCGACAGCGACGACGGCTGGATCGGCGACGAAGTCGGCCAGCGCTCGGCACCTCTGGATCCCGATGCCGGCCGCCTCGGTGCGCCGCAGCGCGGTCAGGTGCCCGCCGACGCCGAGCACCGCCCCTAGATCGCGCGCGAGGGCACGGATGTACGTCCCGCTGCTGCACCTCACCCTCACGTCGAGGTCGAGGTACGCGCCTCCGATGCCTCGCGCCACCTGCGCGACCGCCAGCAGGTCGAACTCGGAAACGGTGACCGGTCGCGCCGGCAGGTCTACCTGCTCGCCTGCCCGAACACGTGAGTACGCGCGCCGGCCGTCCACCTTGATGGCGCTCACCGAGCTGGGTCGCTGCTCGATGGCTCCCGTGAGCCGGGCCATTTCTGTGCGCACCTGCGGCTCGGTGACTCGGTCCGCGGCGCGGTCGGCAAGGACGTCGCCCTGGGCATCGTCGGTGCTCGTGGACTGTCCGAGGCGGATGGTGGCCGTGTAGGTCTTGTCGGCGTGCTGGGCGGCGCCAAGAAGCCTGGTCGCACGTCCGACACCGAGGATGAGAACCCCGGTCGCCATCGGGTCCAGCGTCCCCGCGTGGCCGATGCGACGGGTGCCCAGCGCGCGGCGCGCCTGCGCCACGATGTCGTGGCTGGTGGGACCAGCGGGCTTGTCGAGCAGAACGAAACCCGTCGTCATCAGCAGCGGTAGCCAGGCAGATCGAGCGCGCGGCGCAACTCGGCCACGACCTGCTCGAGCGGCGGCTCGGCGGTGTAGCCGGCAGCCTGCAGGTGACCGCCGCCGCCATGGTCGGCGGCCAACTGACCCACGTCGAGGCGTCCCTTGGACCGCATGGAGACCTTCCACTGACCGGTGTCGGTCTGTTTCGCCAGCACCGCCACATCGACGTCGCCCACCGCGGCGAGGTCGGACACCAGCGACTCGACGTCGTCGTAGCCGATGGTCAAGCGCTGCCGGTCCGCACGCGACACGGTGCCGATCAGCGCACCGGCTCCCCCGGCTGCGCTCGGCTCGTGGACGGCAGCCGCGACGGTCTCGGCCGCCAGCCGCGCCACCGGCAGCGGCCGGCCGGCGAAGAGGTTGCCGGCGATCGGCGAATGATCGACCCCGGCATCTTGCAGCCGCGCCGCGAGGCGGTGGGTGTCCGCGGTCGTGCTGCCGAACCGGAAGCTGCCGGTGTCGCTGCTGATCGCGGCGTAGATATTGTCCGCGACGCCCGCCGACAACGGCATGCCGAGCCGATCCAACAATCCCGCGACCAGTTCACCGGTGGACGACATGCCCGGTTGGACGACGCAGATGTCGCCGAATCCAGCGTTGGAGGCGTGATGGTCGAGCACCGCGAAGACCCCGCTGCGCTCCGCCACGCCCAGCAGGGCGCCAAGTCGGTCCGGCGACGAGCAGTCCACAGCCAGCGCCAGATCCACCGCCGGATCGATCTGCGCCGGGGCGAGCACCGTATCGGCGCCCGGCAGGAACTGCAGAGCCCGCGGCACCGCGAACGGTTCGGCGTCGAAGCTCACCTCGGCCGCGCGACCATCGGCTCGGAAGGCCAGCGCGATCGCCAAGGCAGAACCGAGGGTGTCCGCATCGGGGTTCACGTGGGAGACGAGCAGGACCCGACGGGCCCGCTGAAGCGCCTCGACCAGCGCCTCCCAGGCCGGCGAGCCGACACTTCCGTGCAGCGGCGCCGGAAGGATCATCGGGAGTCCGATCCCCCGTCGGGATCGTCGTCCGACGCGATCGAAGGCTCGGGTCCGTCATCGACGGCCTCGACCTCATCCTCGTCGTCCGCGCTGCGATAGGGGTCGGCGTCGCCGGCGAACTCCGCACCCGCGGCTGCGGCCGCAATGGCCGAATCCCGCTCGGCCGTCTCCCGCAGCAGGTCCTCGATATGCCTGGCGTTCTCGGGCACCGCATCCGGGATGAACGCCAGCGTCGGGGTGAACTTGACCCCGGTCCCCTTGCCCACCTCGGAGCGCAGCAGACCCGTCGCCGAGGCCAGGGCCGCGGCGGTGGCCTCCTGCTCCTCCGGGTCCCCGAGGACTGTGTAGAACACGGTGGCGTCGCGTAGGTCGGCGGTCACCCTGACGTCGGTTACGGTCACGAACCCGACCCGCGGATCCTTGATCTTGAACTTCAGCGCCTCGGCGACGATCTCGTGGATCCGCTCGCCGAGCCGCCTGGCTCGCGCCTCGCTCACACGCGCTCCTTCTGCCGCATCTCGAAGGTCTCGATCACGTCATCGACCTTGATGTCGTTGAACGAGCCGAGGCCGATACCGCACTCGAAGCCCTCGCGGACCTCGGTGGCGTCGTCCTTGAAGCGCCGCAGCGACTCGACGCTGAGGTTGTCCGCGACGACTGCGCCGTCGCGCACGAGCCGGGCCTTGGAGTTGCGGCGGATCTCGCCGGACCGCACGATGCAGCCCGCGATGTTGCCGAACTTCGAGGACCGGTAGACCTCGCGGATTTCCGCGGTGCCGAGCTGAATCTCCTCGAACTCCGGCTTGAGCATGCCCTTGAGGGCGGCCTCGACGTCGTCGATGGCCTGGTAGATGACGCTGTAGAAGCGCACATCCACGTCCTCCCGCTCGGCCAACTCGCGCGCCTTGCCCTCGGGCCGCACGTTGAACCCGATGATGACGGCATCCGAGGCGCTGGCCAGGGTGACGTCGTTCTCGGTGATGGCGCCCACGCCGCGGTGGATGACCCGCAGCGAGACATCCTCGCCCACGTCGAGCTTGACCAGGGCGTCCTCGAGCGCCTCCACCGAACCCGACACGTCACCCTTGAGGATGAGCTTGAGCTCGGCAACCTCGCCCCGCTCGACCTGCTTGAGGAAGTCCTCCAGCGTGCGCCGACCGCGCTGCTGGGCAAGCATCGCGTTGCGCTCGCGCGCCTGACGGGTATTGGCGATCTGCCGCGCGACGCGGTCCTCCTCGACCACGAGGAAGCTATCGCCGGCGCCGGGCACCGAAGTCAGGCCCAGCACCTGCACGGGGCGCGACGGACCGGCCTCGGCGAGCTGATCGCCCTTCTCGTCGAGCATGGCCCGCACACGCCCGTAGGCGTCACCCGCGACGATCGAATCGCCGGGTCGGAGCGTGCCCCGCTGGACGAGCACCGTGGCGACGGGGCCGCGGCCCTTGTCCAGGTGCGCCTCGATCGCCACACCCTGGGCGTCCTGATCGGCGTTAGCCCGGAGGTCCAGGGTCGCGTCGGCGGTGAGCAGCAGCGCGTCGAGCAGTTCACCGATTCCCGTGCGCTGCTTGGCGGACACGTCGACGAAGATCGTCTCGCCGCCGTACTCCTCGGCGACGAGCCCGTACTCGGTCAGCTGGCCGCGGACCTTGGTGGGGTCCGCGCCTTCCTTGTCGATCTTGTTGACCGCGACAACGATCGGAACTTCGGCCGCCTGTGCGTGGTTGAGCGCCTCGATTGTCTGCGGCTTGACGCCGTCGTCCGCGGCGACCACCAGGATCGCCACGTCCGTGACCTTGGCACCACGGGCACGCATGGCGGTGAACGCCTCGTGGCCAGGGGTGTCGATGAACGTGATCGCCCGCTCGGAGTCCTCCCCGGCATGCGCACGCACCTGGTAGGCGCCGATGTGCTGGGTGATGCCGCCGGCCTCGCCCTCGATGACGTTGGTGTCCCGGATGGCGTCGAGCAGCCTGGTCTTGCCGTGGTCGACGTGACCCATGACGGTGACGACCGGGGGCCGCGCCGACAGGTCCTCCTCGTCGCCGAGGTCCTCGCCGAAGTCGATGTTGTACCGCTCGAGCAGCTCGCGGTCCTCGTCCTCGGGCGACACCACCTGGATGTCGTAGTTGAGCTCGGCTCCGAGCAACTCGAGTGTGTCGTCGCCCACCGACTGGGTGGCAGTCACGACCTCGCCCAGGGCGAAGAGCACTGCGACCAGCGACGCGGCATTCACGTCGATCTTCTCGGCGAGGTCGGTCAGCGACGCGCCTCTGGGCAGCCGCACCGAGCGGCCGTCGCCCATCGGTACCTTCGCGCCGCCGATCGTCGGCGCCGCCATGTTGTCGAATTCCTGACGCTTCGCCTTGCGCGACTTCTTGCCGCCGCGCCGACCGCCGCGACCGCCGAAGCGGCCGCCGCCAGGTCCCTTTCCGAAGGCGCCGCCAGCCTGTCCGGGCCGACCGGGCCCACCTGGACCGCGACCTGGCCTGGCACCGCCCGCACCGCCGCCACCACCGGCAGCACCAGCGCCGGCCCCTGCCGGGCTGCCGCCGGGACGAGGAGCACCGCCTGGTCGACCACCACCGGCGGGACGGCCGGGGCCACGACCCGGAGCGCCGCCCGGACGAGCAGAAC
This sequence comes from Candidatus Nanopelagicales bacterium, assembly GCA_044326505.1. Lineage (GTDB taxonomy): Bacteria > Actinomycetota > Actinomycetes > S36-B12 > UBA10799 > JACJWR01. The sequence continues at coordinate 4,423 of JBIRBF010000196.1, forward strand.
CGCCGCGACCGGGGGCCGGTCGTGCGGGGCGGGGCGGCATCGATCCGGGGTTCGGCCGGGGACCTCCGGCAGGCGTGCCGGCGTCGGGGCGTCCCGGAGCCGGCGCGCGCATGCCCGACGTAGACCCGTAGGGGTTGTTGCCCGGGCGAGAGGCACCCGGCGAGCGCATGCCCGAGCCGGAGCTGAAGGGGTTGTTGCCCGGTCGCGGACCCGCGGGGCGCTGACCCATGCCCTGCGCGCTCGAGAACGGGTTGTTTCCGGGGCGCGGGGCGCCGGGTGCGCCGCCCGGACGCGGAGCGCCGGGAGCGGCGGCATCGCCCGAAGGCTGTGCCGGAGCTGCCGGAGCCGCAGGAACGGCCGTGGGAGCGGGAGCGGC
>JBIRBF010000057.1:0-14338 GCA_044326505.1 Candidatus Nanopelagicales bacterium
CCCAGGACAGCAACGTCCGCGCCTGCCCTCGCCAGCTGCAGCGCCACCGCGCGCCCGATCCCGGAGCCGCCGCCGGTCACCAGGGCACGGCGTCCAGCGAGGGCGTCTGATGCCAGCACGGCGGCCGCGGCGGGGTAGCGAGCAGGCATGGTCGGGCCTCCGAGGGCAACGATGGGGACCGGGGCGCCCTCCACTGTAAGACACCGCGTGGAGTCGACCGAGCACTGCAACGCCTGGACCAGTCGTCCACACCGTGCGATCACGCCGCGTGCCGAGCGGTCCGGCGACGGCTACCGTGTCACCATGCCCGGCCGAGGACTACTCGCATGAGTGAGCTGATCGACACCGCCGAGATGTACCTGCGGACCGTGTTCGAACTCGAGGAGGAGGGCATCGCGCCACTGCGGGCACGCATCGCCGAGCGCATCGGCCATAGCGGACCCACCGTGTCCCAGACGGTCGCCCGGATGCAGCGCGACGGGCTGCTGGTCGTCCGCAAGGACCGCAGCCTGGAGCTGACCTCCGAGGGCCGCAACGCCGCCGTGCGAGTGATGCGCAAGCACCGTCTGGCCGAGTGCCTGCTGCTCGAAGTGATCGGACTGCCCTGGGACGAGGTCCACGAAGAGGCCTGCCGTTGGGAGCACGTGATGAGTGATTCCGTCGAGCGGCGCCTCGTAGCGCTGCTCGGCCACCCGCGGACCTCGCCCTTCGGCAATCCGATTCCCGGCTTGGACGAACTCGACGATTGGAATCAGCCCGCGCCCGCGGATCAGCGCCGGCGGCCCCTCGCGGACGCGGCGGCCGCAGGGCAGAGCAGCGTCCTCATCCTGCGGATCGGCGAGCAGGTCCAGCACGATCGAGCGCTGATGGTGGGTCTGCAGGCCGCCGGCGTGCGGCCGGGGGCGTTGGCGCGGGTGCAGCCGGTCGCAGACGGATACGAGCTCGCCGCGGACGGTACGCCCATTGTGCTGCCGGGCTGGGCGGCCGACCTGATCATGGTGTCGGACTGACGTGGGGCTCCATAGCGCCGCCGCTATGGAGCGGCCATCGATCATGTGGTTTCGGCGCGACCTGCGACTGTCCGACCAGCCCGCCCTCGCCCGCGCCGCTGACGGCGGCGGCGAGGTGCTCGGCCTCTTCGTCGCCGACCCGGCGTTGCTCGACGGGTCGGCTCGCACCCGCCGGTTGGGCGCATCGCTGAGGGCGCTGAATGCGGCAATGGGCGGAGCGCTGGTCGTGCGCACCGGTGATCCGGCGGTCGTCGTTCCGGCCCTGGCGGCCCAACTCGGCGCCCACGACGTGCACGTGAGCGCCGACTACGCCCCTTACGGCCGGCGGCGCGACGCCCGGGTATCCGCGGAGCTCAGCGAACTGGGCTGCGCGTTGGTGGACACCGGGTCGCCCTACGCGGTGGCTCCCGGACGCGTAGTCAAGCCCGACTGCACGCCCTACCGGGTCTATACGCCGTTCTACAAGGCTTGGCAGGCGCACGGCTGGCGTCCCCCTGCGGGACGAGTGACGCCGACCTGGCTGACGGTGAACTCCGACCCGCTCCCGGCGCCGCTGCAGCACCCGACGGTCGATCCGGACTCCGATGCCCCGCCGCTACCCCCCGCAGGCGAGCAGGGCGCGCTCGACCGTTGGGAGTCGTTCCTTTCCGACGGCCTGGCCGGCTACGCCGACCTGCGCAATCGTCCGGATCTGCGCGCCACCTCTGCCCTGAGCGCCGCCCTGCGCTTCGGCGAGATCCACCCGCGCACTCTGCTGGCCGACCTGGCCATCGCCGCCGAAAACCCGGCGGCGGCCGCCGGGGCCGAGGCGTTCCGCCGCGAGATCGCCTTCCGGGAGTTCTACGCCGACGTGCTGTTTCGCAACCCTGACTCCGCGACTCAGTCCCTGGATCGCAGGTTCGACGAGCACCTGGAGTACGTCACGGGCGCCGAAGCCGACCGCAGGTTCGCGGCATGGTGCGAGGGGCGCACTGGCTATCCCTTCGTCGATGCCGGGATGCGGCAATTGCTCGCCGACGGCTGGGTACACAACAGGGTCCGCATGATCGTGGCGTCGTTCCTGGTCAAGGATCTGCATCTGCCCTGGTGGCGCGGGGCGGAGTGGTTCATGGCGCACTTGGCCGATGGTGACCTGGCCAGCAACTCCCAGGGATGGCAGTGGACCGCCGGCTGCGGTACCGACGCCGCCCCGTACTACCGCATCTTCAACCCGGTGCTGCAGGGGCAGCGCTTCGATCCCACCGGCGAGTACGTGCGGCGCTACCTGCCCGAACTGCGGGGGCTAGCGGGGGCCGCGGCGCATGAACCGTGGAAGGCGCCCCTGCTCGCAGCCGACTATCCAGACCGCATCGTGGACCACTTCGAGCAGAAGGACGTTGCCCTGGCGCGCTTCGACGCAATGAAAGCCGCCAGCGCCTGATCAGGCGTGCAGCCAGCCCTCGAGCACCGAAGTCACCACGTCGTCAACGCTGGTGCCGCGCGCTTTGGCGTTCTTGCGCAGCTGGTTGCGGACGTCCTTGGGCACCTTCACCTGCAGCTCGACGCGCTGTTGACGCCGCTTGCGCTCGGCCTTGGCTGCCTTCTTGGACTGCTTCTTGGCCTTCTTCGCAGCCGCATCCTTGGGGTCGGCGGGGACTCGTCGCAGCACGTCCGAGGTGGACCCGCCGATTCCGACCACGGGTCGCAGATGGGCGGGCGCCTTGCCGCCCGGCATCGGCTTGGGCTGCACGACTCCCGGTGGGGAGTCGGGCCCCACGACAGGGGCGGCGGGGTGCACGCTGGCGTCCGGCGCCTTGCGGAGTGCGGGACGGGGCGCTGGGTTGGTGGCCATGTCTACCTCTTCTTCACAGGGGCCGCGGGGCCCGGGGCGAGGGCCAGATCGAGCAATTCTTCGAAAGCCGCCGATGCTGCCTTGGCGCTTTGACTGCGCCAACGCTGGACCGGGACGCAGGATCCCTGCGCCTGCTGGATCGCGGTCCGGTCGGGGATCGGCGGCAGCACAACGTCGCCGAAGGCCTCGTTGAGCTCGCGCAAGCGGTAGCGATGCTCGGCAAAACGAGGACGCACCCTGGTGGCCAGGATTCCGAGCAGCCGCAGGTCGGTGTGGCCGGCACCTTGGGCGACTTCGATCGCCTCGATCGACTGCGCTGCGCTCTGCACGGCGAAGAACGAGGGTTCAGTGATGACCAGCGCCTGGTCCGCCGCGTACAGCGCGTTGCGGGTGAGCTCACCCAGGTTGGGCGGGCAGTCGATGAGCACCAACCGGAAGCCGGAGGTCACCCCGAGCAGCGCCGTGCGCAGGCGGCGCTCGGATCGCGGGCCGGTCTCCGCCGCGCGGTGCTCAAGGGCCCGCTCGGACGGGATGAGCTTGATCTCGCGGCCCCAGCAGGAGTCGACGACTGCGTCGGCGGCGATGCCAGCTCGAGCATCGTGCAGCACGTCCGAGATCGAGTACGGCGCTGCGACCGGATCCAGTGCCGAAGTGGCGTTTCCCTGCGGGTCCAGATCCACCACGAGCGTGGGCAGGCCGCGCTCCAGAGCTGCCCCGGCCAGGCCGAGCACGACCGACGTCTTGCCCACGCCGCCCTTGAGCGACATGACGGCGACGACGGTCGGCTCGTCGCTTTGGGCGGGCGGCGGAGGGGTCATAATCGCCTCAGTGTGTCATGCGGCACATCGGCTCCCGCGCTTTCACGCGCCGAGACATTCCAGCGTGCCGCGTCGCCGCCCACCGGCTCCGCAACGCAGTCCCGATCAGGGGGAATACCGGCGCACGTGCCATTGCGTCGCATCGCCCAGATCTGCTGGCGCACCCGTGGCGCTGACGAAGCGCAATCGGTCATGCATCCGGGATTCCCGCCCCCGCCAGAACTCGACCGAGCGCACTCGTACCAGATAGCCGCCCCAGAAGTCCGGCACGGGCACCTGGGATCCCTCCGGCCACCGGCCGCCGAGCTCGGTGTACCTCGCATCCAGGGATTCGCGTCCCTGCAGCAGCGATGACTGCCGCGACGCCCACGCGGCCACCTGCGAGCCGTGCGGGCGCGAGCGGAAGTACTCGGCGGACTCCGCCTCGGGCAGCAGTTCGGCGATCCCGGTGAAGCTCACCTGTCGCTCCATCGCGAACCACGCGAACAGCAGCGAGACCTCCGGTTGCGCCCGCATCGCCGCGGCCTTGCGCGAGGTGAAATTCGTGAAGAAGCTCAACCCGCGCTCGTCGGCGCCCTTGAGCAGGACGATGCGGGTGGTGACCTCGACCTCCGGGCCGGACCAAGGGCCATCCTCGACCCGATGCGGACCGGCGGTGGCAAGGACCATCGCATTGGGCTCGGGGAGGTCGGCCGCGACAGCGTCGGACAACCAGCGACGGAACTGGGCAAGCGGGGTCGGCTCGAGGTCCGCCCGGCGCAACTCCCCGCTTTCATAGGAGGTGCGCATACCTGCCACGTCGGGCGACTCCCATAGGCTCACCTGCCCATCGTGGTGGATCACCGGACAAGTCTCCAGGTGAGTCACCCGCCGGGCACCGCCCCGAGGACGCCAACTGCGGCGCGGCTCGAAGCCCTGAGGACCACAAACTATCCTCACGCAATAAGTATCTAGTCGAGTTCCATTCCGCAGCCGCTATCTTTGTCTCTGATCGATTGACACCATCGTGGTATGGAATCAACCGACAACTCACCCTCCGTCGCCGGCGGTAACCCGGCCTCCGCCAGGGCCGGCGCGCGCGCCCGTGCCTCTGCCGTCGTCGCCGTCTCCTCGACGGTGGAACAGATGCAGGCGGTGGGCCGCGACCGAGTCGGCGCCGGCTTCGACGCAGCGGCCCAGGTACACCCGACCGCCGAAACTGTGGGACGGGCTGCCTCTGGCGTGCTCAGCGCGGTGGCGTGGCACACCAAGATCGTCCACACCCAGATCCGCGGCATCACTCGCCTGAGCGATGCCGCCATCGGCCACGGAGCGTCAGCGGTCCAGCGGCGCCGGCAGGGAGCAGGAGCCGAGGCCCCTCCTGAGCATCCCCGCTGGGCCGCGGCCACAGCCGCCCTGTCCGCCGCGTTCGGCGACTCGCTTGCCGCAGACGCGGCCTCGGCACCTCTCGTGTCCCCGATGGCACTGCGCTTCGAAGGCGCCGCGCTCGACTGCACCCCCGCCGCCCTCGCCCACGCCTACCCGGACGCCACGGGAACGGTGGTGGTCTTCGTCCACGGCCTGGCGGCCACTGAACTGGTGTGGAGCGACGACTATGCCGCCGCCATGGCGAGCAGCGGTGCCACCAGCGTCTTCGTCCGGTACAACACCGGCGACGCGATCGCCGGCAACGGCCGCGCGCTCTCGCACCTGCTGGACGAGCTCGTGCGCGCCTGGCCCCAGCCGGTCACGCGCTTGATCGTCGTGGGCCACTCGATGGGCGGCCTCGTCACGCGAGCGGCGTGCGCAGCGGCGGCAGCGGACGCGGCCAGCTGGCCGTCCACGCTCACCGATGTCGTCACGCTCGCCACGCCCCATCGCGGCGCCCCTATGGAGAAGGTGGCCAACGTCGTCATCCAGGGTCTACGCCTGGATCCCATGGCCGCCCCGGTGGCCGACCTGTGCGACAGCCGCAGCCGAGGCATCAAGGACCTGCGCTTCGGCGCGGTGCGCGACGAGGACTGGGCCGGGGAGCACCCAGACGCGGCGCTGCTCGATCGGACGACGCCCCTGCCGCTACCCGCGGGCACGCGTCATCACGCAGCGGTCGCGACTCTCTCCGAGAACCCGGACTCCGTTGCAGCGGCGGTGCTAGGCGACGGCCTGGTGCGCCCCCCCAGCGCAGCCTTCGCCCCCAACGGCGACCACGACACCTTCGTGCTCATCGGCGGTGCCGGGCACAACGACCTGCTAGATCACCCTCGGGTGACGTCGCTGCTGACCGACGTGGTGGGTGGCGCCCAGTAGCGCATGCGCCAAAGCGCCCCCCGTGGGCTGGGGCCCACGAGTAGGATCGCCGCGAGACCCACCGCCGCTATCCCGCTGGAGGCCCAATGTCCGACTTCGTTCCTGGCCTTGAGGGCGTCATCGCCTTCGAAACCGAGATCGCCGAGCCGGACAAGGAGGGCAGCGCCCTGCGATACCGCGGGGTGGACATCGAGGACCTTGTCGGGCGCGTGTCGTTCGGCAGCGTCTGGAGCCTCCTGGTCAACAACACCTTCACGCAGGGTCCGCGGCCGGCGGAGCAGTACCCGATCCCGGTGCACTCGGGCGACGTGCGCGTCGACGTGCAGTCGGCGATCGCGATGCTGGCGCCCGCATGGGGTCTGCGGCCGCTGCTGGACATCGACGACCACCAGGCCGAAGAGGACCTGGCAAAGGTGTCGGTGATGGCGATGTCCTTCGTGGCGCAGGCGGCCCGCGGGCTGGGCCAGCCGATGGTGCCGCAGGCCGAGATCGACAAGGCCTCCACGATCGTCGAGCGCTTCATGGTCCGGTGGCGGGGCGAACCCGACCCCAAGCATGTCCAGGCGGTGGATGCGTATTTCGTATCCGCGGCCGAGCACGGAATGAACGCCAGCACCTTCACCGCGCGCGTCATCGCCTCGACCGGGGCAGACGTGCCAGCGGCGATCTCCGGCGCGATTGGCGCCATGAGCGGCCCGCTGCACGGCGGTGCCCCATCCCGGGTACTGGGGATGATCGAGGAGATCGAGCAGACCGGGGACGCCGACGCCTACGTGCGCAACGTGCTGGACTCGAATCAGCGGCTGATGGGCTTCGGCCACCGGGTGTACCGCGCCGAGGACCCGCGAGCCCGGGTGCTGCGGCGCACGGCCAAGGAACTGAACGCCCCGCGCTACGAGGTGGCCGAGGCGCTCGAGCGCGCAGCGCTGGCCCAGTTGCGCGAGCGTCGTCCGGACCGCGTGCTCGAGACCAACGTCGAGTTCTGGGCCGCGATCGTGCTCGACTACGCCCAGGTGCCTCCGCACATGTTCACGTCGATGTTCACCTGCGCGCGGCTCGCGGGCTGGAGCGCGCACGTGCTGGAGCAGAAGCGCACCGGCCGGCTCATCCGGCCCAGCGCCCGCTACATCGGTCCGGCGCCGCGCCCGCCGGCAGCGGTCGAGGGCTGGGACCCGGTCAAGGTGGCGCCGTCGGGCTACCGGCAGGCGTAGGGCTCGGACCCCTGCCGGACGGCGGATTGCAGCGACGCTGCGGCTGCGCAACACGGCCGCGTGACGCAGCGCACGACCTGTGCCCGCCGCTGGCGCATGTCCCCTGGCCCACGACTAATCTGGGCCCATGACCGACATCCTCATCCCAGCTGACCTCAAGCCCGCCGACGGCCGCTTCGGCGCCGGACCGTCCAAGGTGCGCCTGGAGCAGATCGACGCGCTCTACGCCGTGGCACCGACGTACTTGGGCACCTCGCACCGCAAGGCCACCGTCAAAGACCAGGTCAAGCGCGTCCGCGAGGGTGTGGCCACGCTGTTCGACCTGCCCGAGGGCTACGAGGTGATCCTGGGCAACGGCGGCTCCACCGCCTTCTGGGACATCGCCACCTTCGGCCTGCTGCGCGACCGCGCGCAGTTCCTGAGCTTCGGCGAGTTCGGCTCGAAGTTCGCCAAGGCGGCCAAGACGGCGCCGCACCTGGGCGAGCCCACGATCATCACGTCCGACCCGGGCGACGCCCCGGAGTTCGCCGCCGAGCCCGGCATCGACGCCTACGCCACACCCCACAACGAAACCTCCACCGGTGTCGCGATCACCCCGCGCAAGCCAGTCGGCGCCGATCCCGACGCGCTGCTGCTCGTCGATGCCACCTCCGCGGCCGGTGGCCTGCCGATCGACATCGCCGACACGGACGTCTACTACTTCGCCCCGCAGAAGTGCTTCGCCTCCGACGGCGGCATCTGGTTCGCACTCATGAGCCCCGCCGCGCTGGCACGCGTGGACGAGATCGCGTCCAGCGGCCGCTGGACGCCGGAGTTCCTGAACCTGGCCACCGCAGTGAGCAACTCGCGGCTGGAGCAGACCTACAACACCCCGGCTCTGGCGACGCTGTTCCTGATGGCCGAGCAGGTCGATTGGTTCAACGCCAACGGCGGGCTGCCCTGGACCACCATGCGCACCGCCGACTCGGGCCAGCGGCTCTACTCGTGGGCCGAGCGCACCTCGTACACCAGCCCCTACGTCGCCGACGCGGCCAAGCGGTCCAACGTCATCGGCACCATCGACTTCGACGACTCGGTCGATGCGGCTGCTGTGGCCAAGGTGCTGCGCGCCAACGGCGTTGTGGACACGGAGCCGTACCGCAAGCTGGGCCGCAACCAGCTGCGCATCGCGATGTTTCCGGCCATCGACCCGGACGACGTCGAGGCCCTGACCAAGAGCATCGACTACGTCGTCGAGCGCCTCTAGCCGCTCCGGCCAGCGACAGCAGGAGCAGCCGAGGGCGGCGGTTCGGGCACCCGAACCGCCGCCCTCGCTCTAGCCTGGGCACCATGGCGGACCAGACGGGCCAGCCCGACGGCGAAGACGTTCCCACCGAGGAGCTCGCGATCGGCGAGCCCCGGACCGAGGAACTGCCCGCAGTCCCGGGCGAGGCGCCGGCGGCCATGCCGACCGTCGAGACTGCCGCCACCACCGCCGCAGCCGACGAAGCCGACAACCACCGAGGCGGCAAGATCGTCGGCGCGATAGCGCTCGTGGCCGTCGCCGCGCTGGCGGCCGTGACGCTGTGGAGCACCCTCGGCGGCGAGGGCAAAGCCCCGCAGCCGCAGCAGTTCCCCACCCAGATCGTGACGAGCGAACCCAGCCCACCGGCGCAGTCGGAGTTCCCCACCGAGGGCCCGGAAGGTCCGTCCAGCACGCCCTCGTCCAGCCCCGTCCCCACCGACTCGCCCACGTCGTCCGGCAGTCCCACCCCGACGCCCACCGTGACGCCGACGGAGTCCCCGACCGGGTCGCCGACCGAGAGCCCCACGGACGGCTCCGCCGGATCCGACGGGCCCACCAGCAACGCGTCCCCGGACTCGGCCGACTCCCCGACCGCGGGCACTCCGTAGACAGTTCGGGCACCCTCCCGCATATGGCCCAGCGGTTTGCCGGGCCCGGTCAGAGGTAGCGCAGGATGACCATGACGGTCAGGATGCCGATCAGCACGACGGCCAGGGCTGTGTCGGCCCCGTTGCGCAACAGGAAGTTGAGTTTGCGCTGGGCGGCGGCTCCGAAGTTGCCCTCCATGATGTTCACCCTGGTCATCGAGAAGAACACCAGTGTGGTGGTCACCGTGATGAGCAGGCACCACGGGCACAGCGCTCCGATGACGAAGTAGGCCTGGTAGAACAGCCAGTAGGCGAAGGCGAGGCCGATCGAATACACCGCCTGTGCGGACAGCATGAACCAACGGGGGAAGCGCGTCCCACCCAGCGCGGCCACGGCGATGGTGATGACCACCGGCTCGGCGATCAGGCCGAGGAAGGCGTTGGGGAAGCCCAGCAGGTTCGCCTGCCAGGTGACGCCCACGGCGCCGCACGAGATCTTCTCGTTGATATTGCACGACAGCGCAGCGTTGGGGTTCTCGGCCAGCTTGATCGCATCAACACTCAGGACGAGCGAAGCGACCAGGCCCAGGATGCTCGAGCACAGCATCTCGATGAATGCCCCGAGGTGGTACCGACCGGTGCCGGGCGCGGCCGCGACGCCGCCCTCGGGATCGTCGGCGACATCCGTCGCGGTTGCTGACATGCCCTGCCTCCCTGCTGCGCACGGTCGCGGGGATCGACCGTCCTGGCTGCTGAGCGTACTTCGCGCGCCGCCGTCGCACGCCGCCACGCCGGAAACGTCAGCCCCAGCCCCATTCATGGAGCTGCTGGTCGTCGATACCGAAGTGGTGAGCAACCTCGTGGACCACGGTGATGCGGACTTCGTCGATGACGTCGAACACGGTGTGGCACATGTCCAGCAGCGGCAGCCGGTAGATCCAGATGCGGTCCGGCAGCGCTCCGGCATACGAGTCGCCGCGCTCGGTCAGCGGAATGCCCTCGTAGAGTCCGAGCAGGTCGGGCTCACTGTCGTGGCAGTCGGCGACGATCACCTCGACGTTCGACATCACCCGGGCGAGATCGGCGGGGATCTCGTCGAGGGCCTCCGCGACGAATTCGCGGAAAGTCCCCTCGTCGATGTCGATCATGACCCCTGCCCTCCGATCACTCATGCCCGTGCACCGGCCGGATATCACTAGGGTGCCGTTGTGGACGCGCTCCGATCATCGCAGACCTGCGACACCGGGAGGCCGCTGTGAGCGCCGCCGTCACCGAGGCCCGCAGCCCGATGGCCCGCCGCCAGATCGCGTCGCTGGTGGTGCTCTCGGCCGCTGTGTTCCTGGTGGCGGTGGACGGCACGGTCATGGCGATCGCGGTGCCGGAGCTGACCGCGGAACTCGGCCCGACGTACACGCAGGTGCTGTGGATCGGCGACATCTACTCCTTCATGCTCGCCGGTCTGCTGGTGACCGCTGGGAACATCGGCGATCGGATCGGCCGCAAGCGCCTGCTGCTCTTCGCCGCCGCCGGGTTCGGCATCATGAGCGTCGCCGCAGCGATGGCGCCGACCCCCGAGCTGCTCATCCTCACGCGCGCGCTTCAGGGCGTAGCGGGCGCCGGGCTGATGCCGCCCACGCTGGCGCTGATCCGCAGCGTGTTCACCCAGCCACGCCAACGCACGAGGGCGATCGGGATCTGGAGTGCCGCGGGGTCCGCGGGCGCCTCAGTGGGCCCGACGCTGGCCGGGGTGCTGCTGACCCACTACTTCTGGGGCTCGGTGCTGCTCATCAACGTGCCCGTGGTGATCTTCATCGTCGTGGTGGGCGCGTGGGTGCTGCCGGAGTCCCAGGGCGACTCCGAACAGCCGCTCGACCTGCTCTCGATCCTGCTCTCGACCGTGGGAATCATCGGCACCGTCTACGCCGTCACCGAGTTCGCCCACTCCGGCTTCGGCCACGTCGCTCCGTGGGTTGCGCTGGTGGTTTCGGTGCCGATGCTGGTGCTCTTCCTGCTCCGCCAGCTGCACCTGCCGGTCCCGCTGCTGGACCTGTCGCTGTTCTCGCTGGTGCGCTTCCGGGCGGCGGTGGTGGCCGAGTTCTCGGTGGTGTTCGCCGCCACCGGAGCCCTGTTCTTCATCCCGATCTACTTCCAGGAGGTGCTCGGCTACAGCCCGATGCGCACCGGTCTCTCGCTGCTGCCGGTGTCGTTGGTGTCGGTGGCCGTTTCGCCCAATACCGGCAAGCTGATCCGGGCTTTCGGCGCGCGCAAGGTGCTGCTCTCCGGGATGCTCGCCAGCACTGTCGGTCTCATCAGTCTGGGGTTGCTGGAGTCTCAGCCGTACTGGGCCATCGTCGGGCCGCTGGTGCTGCTGGGCTACGGGTTTGCCTCGGTCCTGACGGTTGCGGCAGACCTGGTGCTGATGAGCGCACCGCACGAACGGGCGGGCGCGGCCACCGGGGTGTCAGAGACCTCCTTCGAACTGGGGTCCGCGCTGGGCATCGCGCTGATCGGCAGCGCGATCACGGCGATCTACCAGGCACGGCTGACGATTCCGGCAGGCGTCAGCGACCAGGTGCGGGCCTCGGTGAGCGAGTCCGTGACCGGGGTGACCGATGCGGCCGCCAGCCTCGCCGATCCAGCCCTGGCCAACGAGTTGCTCACCGCCGCCGGCGACGCGTTCAGCGCCGGACTGACGATCGCCTCGGTGTCTGCCGGCGTGCTGCTGGCGGGCGTCACCTGGTGGGTGCAGCGCAACACCCGCGACGCCCGGCCCGCCCGCCAAGGGCCGACGGCCTAGCCGGCGGCGGCGCGTCCTGGCGCCGGGCATCGAACCGCCCTACCGTGGCGGATGTGACTCCTGACGCCCCGCGACAGATCCTGCACCCGCGCGAGGTGCCGCTCGGCGGCCCGCGCGCCATGACCGTCCGGCGCACTCTGCCCCACCGCGACATCCGCACGATCGGGGCATGGTGCTTCATCGACGACTACGGGCCCTCGACCCCGGACGACCCGCCCATGCACGTGCCACCGCACCCGCACACGGGCCTGCAGACCGTGACCTGGCTGCTCGCCGGTGAGGTCGAGCATCGCGACAGCTCCGGTGGCACCGGCCGCGTGCTGCCCGGCGAGCTCAACCTCATGACCGCCGGCCACGGCATCGCCCACTCCGAGTACGCCGTCGGCGACGGGCCCTGGCGAGGAGTGCAGACGTGGGTGGCCCTGCCGGCCGCCGCCGTCGACGTCGAGCCCGGCTTCGCCCACCACGACGACCTGCCCAAGGTGGCTCTCGACGTCGAGGCCGGTTCGGCGCCGATGTCTGCGACCGTCATTCTGGGCAGCTTGGCCGGTGCCACGTCCCCGGCGACGGTCCACTCCCCCATCGTCGGGGCGGAACTGCGGGCAACCGGAGCAGCGGCGGCGCGAGTCGAGTTGGACCCGTCCTTTGAGTACGGCCTGCTGGCCCTGGATCCCGGGTGCCGGGTGGCCGGTGAGCCGTTGGACTCCGGCGCGCTGCTGTACCTGGACCCGGGCCACGACTCGGTGGACCTGGACACCGACAGGGCCGCGGCCCTCCTGCTCGTCGGCGGCGAGCCGCTCGACGAGGAACTGGTGATGTGGTGGAACTTCGTCGGCCGCAGCCACAACGAGATCGCCGCTGCCCGCGCTGCGTGGGAAGCCGGTGAGCGCTTCGGCGAAGTTGTGGGCGATGTGAACACCCCCCTGCCCGCGCCAGCCCTGCCGAACGCGATCCTTCAGCCCCGTCCGGGGCGGCGCTGAGGCCTGGGCCGGGCGGGCGGCACGCGGCCGTCCGCCACCCAGCAAGATGCCAAAACCGCTGGCAGGCAACGCCTTCGCCCACCCGCCGCTGGTGCTGACGGCGGATTCCGTGGCCTCTCGCGGGACCGCCAAACCGCTTACCAGACGAGGTCCCCCAGGCCGCGCACACCCCCACCCGAGTCTGTGGATAACCTGTGTGGTACCTCTCCCCGGCTGTCAGTCGGAGGAGTCGTCGGGCTCGTGCCGGCCAGTACGCGCGACGCCGGTGACGACGTACCGCAGAGCCTCGTCCGCATCATCGGTAACGCGGAAGAGGTCGAGGTCGGCCGCCGCGATCCGACCCGTCTCGGCCACCGTGCGGCGCAGCCAATCGACCAGCCCGGACCAGTACTCCGTTCCCACCAGCACGACTGGGAACGACGTCACCTTGTTGGTCTGGGCCAGGGTGAGTGCCTCGAAGAACTCGTCCAGCGTGCCGAAACCCCCGGGGAAGACCACGAAACCCTGCGAGTACTTGACGAAGCAGGTCTTGCGCGCGAAGAAGTAGCGGAAGTTGATGCCCAGGTCCAGGTACCGGTTGAGCGCCTGCTCGTGGGGCAGCTCGATGCCCAGGCCGATTGACTGCCCGCCTGCTTCGAAGCAGCCCTTGTTGGCAGCTTCCATGATTCCCGGTCCGCCACCGGTGATCACCGCGAAACCTTCGGAAGCGAGGCCGGCCCCTATCCGCTCCGCGGCCGCATACGCCGAGGTCTCCGGCAGAGTGCGCGCGCTGCCGAAGACGGCAATCGCGGGTCCGACCTCGGCCAGGGCGCCGAAGCCTTCGACGAACTCTGACTGGATCCGCAGGACCCGCCAGGGATCCGTGTGCACCCATTCCGCACTCTGGCTCGTGTCCAGCAAGCGTTGGTCATAGGTGGACTCGCGGCGCCGCTCCCGGCGCAGCACGGTGGGGCCGCGCAGGCGGGTGCGCTCGCGCCCAGGATCCGGCTCGGGAGAGGACTCGTCGCGGGGTCGCTGATCCATTCGCCAAGGCTAGGGGGCCGATGCCGATGGCGGGCAACGTAAGGATTCGGTAGCCGGCCGCTCTGCTGGCCTTGCCAAGCGCGACGGCTCGCGGCAAGGTGGGCTCAAGCTGTTCGGCGCCCGGTCGATCAGTCGTTCGCGCCGTCTGCGCGAGCAGTGGATTCACGAGAAGAGGACACCTATGGCCGATTCAACCCGAGTTACCGAGCTGATCAAGACCATCGCCGCCGACCCGGCGCTGCGCGAGCGGCTGTCGAACGCGAACGCCGACGAGCGTGCCGCCGCCCTGGACGAGCTGGGCTTCGGCGACGTGACTCCCGCCGACGTGGCCGCCAACGCCGGGCAGTTCCTGCCCTCGGCGACCGAGGTCGTCGACGAGGCCGAGCTGGAGGCCGTCGCCGGTGGTGGTGGCGACACCGTCACCACGACCACCACGACCACCACGGTCACCGCTGCCGCTTCGGCTGCCGCCGCAACCTGAGTCGGCCGCGGGGGGGGGGGGGGGGGGGG
>JBIRBF010000166.1:0-6147 GCA_044326505.1 Candidatus Nanopelagicales bacterium
GACCATGTCCTGCGCTGCATGTCCTGGCCCTTCGCGTACTGCGAGTTACGTCAGAAAGCGGGCTCCTGCCCGCCTAGGCGGCCAACGATGTCCAAGGGGATTCTTCGGCAGCCCAAGAGAACCTCAAGACCGGCTCAGGACTCAGCCGTGACGCCTCGCACCGACCGTGGCGGACGCGCACAAGTGCTGGCTGTCAGCTCACCGCTAGCCTGGCCGGCATGAGAGTTCTGGTCATCGGCTCCGGCGGGCGCGAGCACGCCCTTGTCCGCGCTCTTCAGCGCGATCCGAGTGCGACGGAGGTCGTCTGCGCCCCGGGCAACGCAGGCATCGCGGCGGAAACCACCACTATGGCGGTCGACGCCGGTGACCCCACCGCTGTGGCCGACCTCGCCGACGGCGTCGATGCCGACCTCGTCGTGATCGGCCCGGAGGTGCCGCTAGTCGCCGGCGCCGCCGATGCCATCCGGGCCCGCGGCCGGCTCTGCTTCGGGCCCTCGGCCGCGGCGGCCCAACTGGAAGGCAGCAAGACCTTCGCCAAGGAGGTCATGGTCGCCGCCGGGGTCCCCACGGCGCTGGCAGTCACGGCCCACGACCTCCATGCCGCCGAAGCCGCCTTGGACCGCTTCGGCCCGCCCTACGTGGTCAAGGACGACGGCCTGGCGGCCGGCAAGGGCGTGGTCGTCACCGACGACCGCACCGCGGCGCTGGAGCATGCGGCGACTTGCCTGGCCAAGCCGGAGGGGCGCGTGGTCATCGAGGAGTTCCTCGACGGCCCCGAGGTCAGCCTGTTTCTGCTGTCCGACGGCACCCGAGTCGTGCCGCTCCTGCCCGCGCAGGACTTCAAGCGGGCTTTCGACGGCGACGAGGGGCCCAACACCGGCGGCATGGGGGCCTACACCCCGCTGCCCTGGGCTCCTGCCAGCCTCGTGGACGACGTCGTCCGCGCGGTGGCCCAGCCGACCATCGACGAGATGGCGCGCCGCGGCACCCCCTTCGTGGGCCTGCTCTACGCCGGCCTCGCGCTCACCAGCCGCGGGCTGCGCGTCGTGGAGTTCAACGTGCGCTTCGGCGATCCCGAGACCCAGGCCGTGCTGGAACTGCTGGAGTCCCCGCTCGGGTCGCTGTTGGCAGCCGCTGCGGCCGGCGACCTGTCGGAGCTGCCCGACCTGCAGTGGCGCGACGAGTCCGCGGTCATCGTGGTGCTGGCGGCCTTGGGCTACCCCGGCACCCCCCGCACCGGCGATCCCATTTCGGGCCTCGCCGCGGCCGGCGCCGTACCTGGAGTGGCCGTGCTGCACGCCGGAACTGCCGCTGGCCCGGACGGCGCCGTCGTGTCGGCCGGTGGTCGGGTGCTCGGCGTCGTGGGCACCGGCGCCGACCTGGCCGCGGCACGCGCTGCTGCCTACGCCGGCATGACCGAGATCAACCTGCCCGGCGGCCAGTTCCGTTCGGACATCGCCGCGCGCGCCTCGGAAGGATCCCTCCAATGACCGTGATCCCCAACGTCCTGGCGGCCCGCTACGCCTCCACCGCCATGATCGGCCTCTGGTCGCCGGAGCACAAGATCCGGCTTGAGCGCCGGCTCTGGCTCGCGGTCCTGCAGGCCCAGGCCGACCTGGGCATTGACGTACCGCTGTCCGCTATCGCCGACTACGAGGCCGCCGTCGCGGACGTGGACCTGGACAGCATCGCCGCCCGCGAGCGCATCACCCGGCACGACGTGAAGGCCCGGATCGAGGAGTTCAACGACCTCGCCGGGCACGAGCACATCCACAAAGGCATGACCTCACGGGACTTGACCGAGAACGTCGAGCAGCTACAGATCCGCGAGTCGCTGGTGCTGGTGCGGGCCAAGGTCATCGCCGTCCTGGCTCGGCTGGCCCGGCTGGCGGCGGAATACACCGGCACCCCCATGGCCGGCCGCTCGCACAACGTCGCCGCTCAGACCACCACCCTGGGCAAGCGCTTCGCCAACGCCGCCGACGAGCTCATCGCCGGCTACCGCCGACTCGACGAGCTGCTGCGGCGCTACCCGCTGCGCGGCATCAAGGGTCCGATGGGGACCTCGCAGGACATGCTCGATCTGCTGGACGGCAACGCCGAGCACCTGGCCGAGCTCGAGGATCGAGTAGCGACCCACCTTGGCTTCGACCTCACCCTCACGGCCGTCGGGCAGGTGTACCCGAGGTCGCTGGACTTCGACGTGCTCAGCGCGCTCGTACAGTTGGGGGCGGGGCCGTCGTCGCTGGCGACGTCGATCCGTCTGATGGCCGGCCACGAACTGGTGACAGAGGGCTTCCAGCCCGGCCAGGTGGGCTCGTCGGCGATGCCGCACAAGATGAACACGCGATCGTGCGAGCGCGTCAACGGTTTCCAGGTGATCCTGCGGGGCTACGCCTCCATGACCGCGGAACTCGCCGGCGGGCAGTGGAACGAGGGCGACGTGTCGTGCTCGGTCGTGCGCCGGGTGGCGCTGCCGGACGCGTTCTTCGCCCTCGACGGGATGCTCGAGACCTTCCTCACCGTGCTCGACGAGTTCGGGGCTTTCCCAGCGGTCATCGAGCGCGAGCTCGACCGCTACCTGCCGTTCCTGTCCACCACAAAGGTGCTCATGGCGGCCGTCCGGGCCGGGGTCGGGCGCGAGACAGCCCACGAAGCGATCAAGTCCCACGCGGTGGACGTCGCGCTGGACATGCGCGGCGACTCCGGCGGCAGCGGACAGGAGCTGATCGTGCGGCTCGCCGCCGACGAGCGCCTCGGGCTGACCGAGGAACAGTTGCGGGCGCTGCTGGCCGAGCCGCTGGAGTTCACCGGGGCGGCCCGCGAGCAGGTGGCGGCGATCGTCGGCGAGGTCGCCCGAATTGCGGCCGACCACCCCGGCGCGGCCGACTACTCCCCCGAGCCGATCCTGTAGCGCCGCTCGTGCCACAGTCCGGTGAACCGACCGTCGTTGCGTCGGCCGCCCGTTACTGACGGTCGTTCGGAGCAACAACGGTCGGCTGACCCACCAACGGCCGGGCCGCCCACCAGCCACCACACGCCACCACCCACAGAGATCCGGAGCCGTCGTGCCGACCAACACCGTCCCGACACCGGACTACGACCTGCCCGCCGGCTACACCCACCTTTACTCCGGCAAAGTGCGCGACCTCTGGCGAACACCCGGCGGCGACCTGCTGTTCGTGGCCACCGACCGGATCTCGGCCTATGACTGGATCCTCCCGACCACCATCCCCGACAAGGGCCGGATCCTTACCGCAGCCAGTCTGTGGTGGTTCGAGCAACTGGCCGACCTCATCGGCAATCACGTCGTGTCCACCGACGTGCCCGACGCGGTGGCTGGTCGGGCGATGGTGTGCCGGCCGCTACAGATGGTGCCGGTCGAGTGCGTAGCGCGCGGCTACCTGACCGGTTCCGGCCTGACCGAGTACGCGCGTGACGGCCGCGTGTGCGGCAATGCGCTGCCACCCGGGCTCGTCGATGGCTCCCAGCTGCCCGCCTCGATCTTCACGCCCGCGACCAAAGCCGCCATCGGCGACCACGACGAGAACATCACCTTCGACCAAGCGGCGCAGACCGTCGGGGCGGAGCTCGCCGCCCAGCTCCGCGAGCGCACCCTGACTCTCTACGACCGCGCCCGCGAGATCGCCGCCGCCAGGGAGATCATCCTGGCGGACACCAAGTTCGAGTTCGGCTTCGACGAGTCCGGCGCGCTGATCCTCGCGGACGAAGTCCTCACCCCCGACTCGTCGCGCTACTGGCCGGCCGATCAGTGGACGCCAGGGCACGCGCAGCCGTCCTTCGACAAGCAGTTCATACGCGACTGGCTCACCTCCTCGGCAAGTGGCTGGGACCGTGCTGGCGACACGCCCCCGCCACCGCTGCCGGCCGACGTGGTCGAGGCAACGCGCAGGAAGTACGTGGAGGTCTATGAACGCCTCACGGGCTCCGTGTTCAGCGCCTCTTGACGCCCCGCCGCTCGCCCAGGAGCGTGCGCGACCACAGGTGCGGTGAATTTCGGGTGAATGGACGCCTCGGTTCTGCGTCCGGCATGCATTGACACGGTCACTGTCGGCAGACTCATACGCGCACGGAATAGCTGTCACCCGACGCCGCTTCCGTGCCCTCCACGACAGTCCACACGCCCAGGGAGCAGCGATGGCCTCGAAGACATCCGGATCGACGAAGAAGCCTCAGGCCGACGAAGGCTACAACCCCGAGGGGCTGCCCGAGTCCGGCGGCGAGGGCTACTTGTCCGACGAGGCCATCGAGACCATCGACGCCTGGTGGCGCGCGAACATGTACATGACCGTCGGGCAGATCTACCTCGGCGACAACGTGCTCGTGCGCCGCGAGCTCAAGAGCAGCGACATCAAGCCCCGACTGCTCGGCCACTGGGGGACCTCGGCCGGCCTAGGCTTCATCTACTCGCACATGAACCGCTGCATCCGCGAGCGCGGCACCAAGGCGATCTTCATGGTCGGACCGGGCCATGGTGGCCCGTCCCTCACCGCCGCGTCCTGGCTAGAGGGCACGTGGGCTGACGCCTATCCCGACACCCCGCAGGACGCGAAGGGCATGCGGACGCTGTTCCGCCGCTTCTCAGCCCCGGGCGGCATCCCCAGCCACGTGTCGGTGACGACGCCCGGCTCAATCCATGAGGGTGGCGAACTCGGCTACGTGCTGATCCACGCCTTTGGGTCGGTGATGGACAACCCCGACCTGGTGACGGTCGCCGTCGTGGGCGATGGCGAGGCCGAGACCGGCCCGCTGGAGGGCTCCTGGAAGGGCATCTCGTTCATCAACCCGGAGCGCGACGGCGCAGTGCTGCCGATCCTGCACCTCAACGGCTACAAGATCGCCGGCCCCACGGTGCTGTCCCGCAAGAGCCCGGAGGAAGTGCGGTCGCTCTTCGAGGGCCACGGCTACGAGGTGCTCGAGGTTGAGGGCAGCGATCTGCCGGGCATGCACAACCGCTTCGCCAAGACGCTCGACGAGGCGCTGGACAAGATCAAGGCGATCCAGGACGAGGTGCGCACGAACGGCTTCACCTCCCGGCCCCGCTGGCCGATGATCGTCCTTCGCAGCCCCAAGGGCTGGACCGGCCCGCCCACCGTCGACGGCATCAAGGTGACCGACTCGTGGCGCGCCCACCAGGTACCGCTTTCAGGGGTCAAGGGCAACGAGGAGCACCTGGACATCCTCGAGAACTGGCTGCGCTCCTACAAGCCCGAGGACCTCTTCGACGACACCGGCGCCCCCACTGAGATCGTCACCAAGAACAACCCCGACGGTGACCTGCGCATGACCGCCGAGCCCTTCGCCAACGGCGGCAAGCTCACCGAGGCGCTCGAGCTGCGCGGATTCCGGACCTACGAGGTGCCGGTGCCCACGCCCGCCACCGAGCGGATGGAGAGCCCGCGGGCGCTCGGCGCGATGATGCGCGACATCTACGTGGACAACCCCGAGACGTTCCGCGTCTTCTGCCCCGATGAGACCAACTCCAACCGCATCGGCGAGGTCTTCGACGTCTCCGACCGCGCCTGGATGGAAACCGTCATCCCGGACGACGTCAAGATCGGCCCGTCCGGCCGGGTGATGGAGGTGCTCAGCGAGCACAACTGCCATGGCTGGCTCGAGGCCTACACGCTGACCGGTCGGCACGGGCTGTTCGCCACCTACGAGTCGTTCGCCATGGTGAGCGCCTCGATGACGATCCAGCACGCGAAGTGGCTGGAGGAGATGAACCAGCTCGACTGGCGCGTGGACATCCCGAGCCTCAACATCCTGCTCACCAGCACCTGCTGGCGCAATGACCACAACGGCTTCAGCCACCAGGGGCCCGGACTGATCCAGAACGTCATCACCAACCGCGGCGAGGTCTCCCGGGTGTACCTGCCGCCGGACGCGAACTGCCTGCTCAGCGTCGCCGACCACTGCTTCACGTCCAAGAACTACGTCAACGTGATCGTGATCGACAAGCAGCCGCAGCTGCAGTACCTGACGATGGACGAAGCGATCGCGCACTGCACCCAGGGCGCCTCGATCTGGGAGTGGGCCGGTAACGACGACGGCGCCACCTCGCCGGACATCGTGCTGGCCAGCGCGGGCGACGTGGTGACCATGGAGACAGTCGCCGCCGCCGAC
>JBIRBF010000171.1:0-5876 GCA_044326505.1 Candidatus Nanopelagicales bacterium
AGACGCTGCGGCAGCTGGGCATCAGGCTGAAACTGAACCCGCTGCGCGAAGTCATCGCAGGACAGCGGCTGGTGGTGGTCGATGACTCGATCGTGCGCGGCAACACCCAGAGAGCAATCGTGCGCATGTTCCGTGAAGCGGGCGCCGCCGAGGTGCACGTGCGGATCTCGTCACCCCCAGTCAAGTGGCCCTGCTTCTACGGCATCGACTTCGCCAGCCGCGCCGAACTCATCGCCAACGGCATGAGCAACGACGAGATTCGGGCGTCCATCGGAGCCGACTCACTGGGCTACATCTCGCTCGAAGGCCTCACCAACGCCACGCAAGTCGCCTCGGACCAGATGTGCCGGGCCTGTTTCGACGGCGTCTACCCCATCACCCCGCCCGAACTCGAGCACCAGAACAAGCACCTGCTGGAGGCGCAGATCGTCACAGCGGGAGTGGGCGGCGGGGCGCTCGGGGCGTTGGAGCAACCCTGATGCGGGGGCAGGCCTGATGGCGGCCGACGCCTACGCCGCGGCCGGCGCCTACGCCGCGGCTGGCGTCGACGTCGAGGCAGGCGAGCGCGCCGTCGATCTCATGCGGGGAGCAATCGCGCGCGCCCAGCGACCCGAGGTCGTCGGCGGGTTCGGCGGCTTCGCGGGCCTATTCGACGCCTCGGCGCTGCACGGTTACGACCGTCCGCTGCTGGCGACGTCGACCGATGGGGTCGGCACCAAGGTCGCGATCGCACAAGCCCTGGACAAGCACGACACCATCGGCCGAGACCTGGTGGCCATGGTCGTCGACGACCTAGTCGTCTGCGGCGCTGAGCCGCTGTTCATGACCGACTACATCGCCTGCGGCAAAGTGGTGCCGACCCGGATCGCCGCCATCGTCGCGGGGATTGCAGAGGGATGCCGGCTGGCGGGCTGCGCGCTGGTAGGCGGCGAGACCGCCGAGCACCCCGGCCTCCTGGGCCCCGACGAGTACGACGTCGCCGGGGCCGGCACGGGGGTCGTCGAGGCGGCCCGGCTCCTGGGCGCCGAGCGAGTCGCCGCGGGCGACGCGATCATCGCCATGGCGGCCTCTGGGCTGCACTCCAACGGCTACTCCCTGGCGCGCCACACGCTGCTGGCCGAGGCCGGTTGGCGGCTGGACCGCCACGTCGACGAGTTCGGCCGCACCTTGGGCGAGGAACTCCTGGAACCGACGCGGATCTACTCGCTGGACTGCCTGGCACTCATTGAGGGCCTGGCTGAAGACCTGCATGCCTTGTCGCACATCACTGGCGGGGGTGTGGCGGCCAACATCGCGCGTGTGCTGCCCGCCGACCGAACGGCCGAAATCGACCGCAGCACCTGGGCGGCGCCTCCGATCATGACTATGATCGGGCAGGTCGGCGACATCGATCGGGCGGACCTGGAGCGCACGTTCAACATGGGCCTGGGCATGGTGGCCGTCGTCGCCGCAGACGCCGCAGACCGCGCGCTGGCGCTGCTGACCGACCGCGGAGTGCCGGCCTGGGTGGCCGGGAGGGTGCGGCGTCGCACCCAGGACGAGACCGGCGACGCGGCCGGCAAGGGCGGGCAGGGCGGGGCGGCACTGCTGGTCGGCGAGTACGCAGGATAGTCCAGCACCCATGTGACGTTGGCCCGACCTAACAGGTAGGCTCAACCACGACGTTGCCTACTTCACCACCTATGAGGGGGTCGCCCATGGGTCGCGGCCGTGCCAAGGCGAAGCAGACGAAGGTTGCCCGGCGGCTGAAGTACAGCTCCCCGAGCATGGACCTCGATGCGCTGCGCCAAGAGCTTTCCGGACCGGGTTCCGACGCCGGACCCAACGAGTCGGACCAGGTGTACGAAGGAGACCTCGACGTCGAGTACGGCGAGGAGTCCGACGAGGACGAGGACGACCTCTACGCCAAGTACGCCGACGAGGACGACGACGAGGACGAGGAGTCCTTCGGCGGCCGTTAGGCCCCGCTGTGCCGAAGGGCCGCTAGCGCAACAGCGCTGCCGCCACCCCAACCGCCACGAGCCCGATGAGGACTGCGAGTGTGATCAACCTCCGGCTGCGTGGGTTCACGCGAGCACAGTACCCCCCGACCTTGCGAACCTGCTCCGGTAGCCTGACAGCGTGACCCCCACCGCCCCGGACAGCGCAACCGACGAGGTCGCTCTGTTGAGTTCGAAGCCGGTGGACGCCGACGGTGTGTCGGCGGTGCTGGCGGGAACTATCGCTTGGGTGGTCGTAGGCCTGGTGCTGATGCTCTTCTTCAGGCCGGCATTGGCCGAGCACGGCGCTAGCTGGTGGCTCTGGGTACCGCCGGCCGGTGCGCTCATGGGCCTCGCCGGACTGCCCTATGTTTTGCGTCGCCGGGCCGCCTACCGACGCCACGCGGCGGCTCACGGTGAGTCGACCAATACCCATGGGGGAGAATCACTGTCGTGACCACTGCCGTTGATGCCGTCTGCGCCCGCGCAGTCGAGCGCGCGCGAGACGCCGCCGCTGAGGAAGCTGACGGCCATCCTGTGGGCGAGCACCTGGGAACCGTCTCGGAGGGCTCCAGAGTCGTGACTCACCTGTTCGAGTGCACTGATCCCGCCTACCGCGGCTGGCGCTGGTCGGTGACCGTCGCCAGGGTGCCGAGGGGACGGACCGTCACGATCGACGAAGTCGTTCTGATCAGCGGTGCCGACTCGGTGGTGGCTCCGCAGTGGGTGCCCTTCGACGCCCGCATCACGCCTGAGGACCTGGGTGCCGGCGACGTGATCCCAGCCGATCCGCTCGACGACAGGCTGGTCCCCTCACACGTCCATGCCGAGATCCTCGATCCGCAGCAGCCGCTGCCTGCCTTCTGGGAGGCCGGCGTCGGACGTCGGCGGGTTCTCTCCCCGCTCGGACGGGCTGACACGGCAGACCGCTGGTACTCCAGCCACGGCCCCGACGCCCAGATGGCCAAGCTGTCCGCCAACGCCTGCGGCACCTGCGGCTTCCTGCTCGGCATCGCGGGACCGTTGGGCGGTGCCTTCGGTGTGTGCGCCAACGAGCAGGCGCCCAGCGATGGCCGCGTAGTGGCGCTTGACTACGGCTGCGGGGCGCACAGCGAGAACATCGTGCTGCGCAGCTTCGACCGTGGCGAGGTGGTGGTCGATGAGTTGAGTTACGAGGCGGTGAACCTCGCCGACGAGCCGGCCGCGCTGACCGAGCCGGCTGACCAGGCCGAGCAGGCCGAGGCTGCCGCTCCGACCGAGCCCGCCAACGATGTCGCACTCCCGATCACAACCGCCGATCAGGCGCCCAACCCGCAGGAGGACCCCCAGTGAAGCGCCTCGTCGCCATCGGCCTCGCCGGCACCGCAGCCGCCACCGTCCTCGTGGGTTGCGAGAAGCCCAACCCCGGCGTCACGATGTGGTCGGGAACCAACTCACAGCACACACCCGCGCTGTGCTGGTCAAACGACGCTGCCCAGTCCATTGACGCGCAGAAGTGCGCAGAGGCGGCGATCAAGGCGGCGGCAGACGGCAGCAGCGTGCCCACGCTGCCGGTTGTCAGCGGCAGCACGCTCGGCGTGAGCGTCGATCCCGTGGTGACCGACAACGGCTGGTTCATCGCGCAGAACGGCGAGCAGGCCACCGACACGATCAACGGCACCTACTTCCGGACCTCCATCAGCCAGGTGCCAGCAGCCGGGATGATGCTCGAGGTACGCGCGCTCGCCGCCGACGGCAAGAACACCCGCGGCGTATGGGTGTTCAAGATCACCGGCCAGCAGTCCTAGCCGCTGGCCCGCACGCCCCTGATCAGCCGGGCTGGTCGCGCAGCACTTCAGCGTCCATGATGCCGTAGGCGTAGCCCTGCTCGGCCAGGAAGCGCTGCCGATGCGCTGCGAAGTCGGCATCCACGGTGTCGCGGGCCACAACCGTGTAGAAGTGCGCCGCCCGACCATCCGACTTGGGCCGCAGGATGCGCCCCAGTCGTTGCGCCTCCTCCTGCCGGCTGCCGAAGGTTCCGGAGATCTGCACCGCCACGCCGGCCTCAGGCAAGTCAAGGGAGAAGTTCGCCACCTTGCTCACCACCAGCGTGAGCAGCTCACCGGTGCGGAACTGCTCAAATAGCACCTCGCGCTCCTTCACCGGCGTCTCGCCGGTCACGACCGGGGCCGCCAGCAGCTCGCCGACCTCGGCCAGCTGGTCCAGGTACTGGCCAATGACCAGCACCCGCTCTCCTGCGTGCTTGGCCACCAGATCGGCAACAGCGCGAAGCTTGAGCGGGCTGGTCGCGGCGAACCGGTAGCGGTCTTCCGGCTCGGCCATGGCGTAGGCCAGCCGATCGGCGTCCGACAGTGTCACCCGGACTTCCGTGCAGTCCGCCGGGGCGATGTATCCCTGAGCCTCGATCTCCTTCCAGGGCGCATCGAACCGCTTGGGCCCGATCAGGCTGAAGACCTCGTCGGCCAGGCCGTCCTCGCGGACGAGCGTGGCCGTGAGCCCCAGCCGACGGCGCGCCTGGATGTCGGCGGTGAAGCGGAAGATGGGAGCGGGCAGCAGGTGCACCTCGTCATAGATGATGAGCCCCCAGTCCCGCGCGTCGAGCAGGTCCAGGTGGGAGTAGACCCCCTCGCGCCTGGTGGTGAGCACTTGGTAGGTCGCGATAGTGACCGGTCGGACCTCCTTGCGCGCACCCGAGTACTCACCGATCTCGTCGGCGGTAAGAGAGGTGCGGCGCAGCAATTCGTCGCGCCATTGCCGAGCCGCGACGGTGTTCGTCACCAGAATGAGAGTGGTGGCACCCGCGAGCGCCATCGACGCGGCACCGACGAGGGTCTTGCCGGCACCACAGGGCAGCACCACGACCCCGGAACCACCATGCCAGAACGACTCGGCCGCATGGCGCTGGTAGTCGCGCAGCTCCCAACCATCGGGGCGTAGTTCGATCGCGTGCGCCTCGCCGTCGACGTACCCCGCTAGGTCCTCCGCCGGCCATCCCAACTTCAGCAGTGCCTGTTTCAGATGCCCGCGCTCAGACGGGTGGACAGCCACCATCGCATCGTCGATGCGGACCCCGAGGAGCGGCGCTATCTTGCGGCTGCGCAGCACCTCCTCCAGCACCGGGACGTCGTTGGTCTCGAGCACCAGCCCGTGTGCGGGGTGGTCGAGCAGGGTCAACCGACCGTATCGGCCCATCTCCTCGGCGATGTCCACCAATAGGGCATGCGGAACTGCATATCGGGAGTAGGTCATCAGCGTGTCGATCACCTGCTCGGCGTCGTGGCCCGCCGCCCTGGCGTTCCACAGCGCAAGCGGCGTGATCCGGTAGGTGTGGACGTGCTCAGGCGCCCGCTCCAGTTCGGCGAATGGCGCGATGTCTCGCCGGGCCTGGTCGGAGTCGGGGTGCTCCACCTCGAGCAGCAGCGTCTTGTCGCTCTGGACGATCAGGGGGCCGCCGCTCATCGTTGCTCTCCGATCGCCGTGGGGGTTGACGCAGCGTCAGTCGATTTCGCCGCGGCCGCCCCGAGCAGTCGGGCCGTCGCGAAGCGACGCGGCCGGGAGCGTTCCACCTCAATAGCCTCCAGGACGCCACCTGCGAGGTGCAGCGGCTCGACCAGCCGAGTGCTGTCCTGCCCGGCGTTGTCGGCGTGTCGCAGCCACACGCGCGTTCCTGCGGCGAGTGCTGCGGCCAGCACTCCCTGAGTCTGGGCCGGGTGCATGCGCGGCACGTCTGGCGCCGGAGGGAGGGCGATCTCCGCCTCTGGTGACTCGGCTGCCACGACGATCGCCGCCACCGCCCGCACCCGACCGGAGTCCGCCCCGGTGTGCACCACCGACGGCCGCGGCGACGGTGCCACCGCTCCCGGCGCACCCATCGGACCGCCTCCGGCACCGTCCTCG
>JBIRBF010000079.1:0-11925 GCA_044326505.1 Candidatus Nanopelagicales bacterium
AAGAAGCGGAAGATGCCGTGTTTGGCCGGCGACGATGGGAAGTTGGTTGTGAGCGTCTCGGTCGCGACCAGGTCGCCACCGGGAGTGACGGTGAACTCGCCCTGGTAGTCCGTGATGCGCACCGGGTCGGTGGCGGTACTGGACGACGAGGATCCGAAGCCGCCGAAAATGAGCGGATGGAGCAGCGCCACGAGTGCGACGACGGTCAGGGCAATGCGGCCGAGTGTTCTCATGTGCGCCTCCGTCGATGCTGATCACCACGTTAGCAATGGCAGACGGGCCGCTGCGACAAACCGGCCCCAAGACGGCGCACACTGTGTGCCGTGGCCCACAGCGACCTGCACGACGACGATCCCATGCGGATCGGTGATGCGCTTATCGTGGGTCGGCTCGGGGCCGGGGGCATGGGGGTGGTGTACCTGGGGCGCACGAGTCAGGGGCGCGCCGTCGCGGTGAAGGTCGTGCGCAAGGATTTGGCCGCGGATGCGGACTTCCGCCGACGTTTCGCCGACGAGGTTCGGGTCATGCGCGACGTCGGCGCCGAGCACACCGCCGGCGTGCTGGCGACAGGCGTCGACGCCGAGCAGCCCTGGGTAGTCATGGACTATGTCCAAGGTCCGACGCTCGCCGACCGGGTCAGGCTCGGGGCGCTGCCAGCGGACGAACTCGATGCCTTCGCCGTGGATCTGGTGGGTGCCGTGGCGGCGGTGCACGCGGCGGGGGTCGTCCACCGCGACCTCAAACCCTCCAACGTGGTCCTTACCCCGGACGGAGTCCGACTGTTGGACTTCGGCGTGGCCCGGGCGCCGTTCGCGGAGGCGGACGAGGCGGCCCGGGTGGGCTCGCTCACCTGGATGGCGCCCGAACAGATTGGCGGCGATCCGTGCGGGCCCGCCGCGGACGTCCACGCGGTCGGGATGCTGCTCTACTTCGCCGCATGCGGGCGACACGTGTACGGATACGGGCAGGCGGACGCGGTGGCCTGGCGGATCCAGAACTCCGCGCCGCAGGTGGTCGACCTGCAGGGGGGAGCGGTCAAGTACCGCGACGCGATTACGGCCTGCCTGTCGAAGAAACCCTCCGATCGTCCTGCGCTCGGGGTGATCGCCGGGATCGCCGGGGCGGACGGGCCAGTGGCCCTACCGCCGCCGGCCGTGCCGGCCCTACCGCCGGTCCCGCCGGCTGACCCCGTCGCACCGCCGTCCGTCCCCCCAGCCGGGCCCACGGGCGTTCCACCGGAAGTCCCGCCTCCGGCGGGCGACAAGCCCGAGGCTGCGGCGTCGGGCACCGGTCGGCGACTCGTGCGCCGCGTTGCCGTCCTCGGAATCGTGCTGGTTCTGCTCTGGGTGATCGGTTGGATCGCCGGTACCTGGCCGCTGGGCGGGCCGCTTGCGCCCGCTGCCGAGGCTTGCCCGGCCACCGGAGATCCTGCCGACCTGGCCACCGGCAGCAACACGGCGGACCGCGGCGGCGGAGTGGTGGAGCAGTCGCTGCTGGGGATGTTCCCGGGGCCTTTCGGGGAATTCAACGTGCCCAGTGAGTCCGTGGCCTGCCAGATCGGCGCCGGAGTGACCGTGACGTGTAGCGAGTCGTCGCTACCGGACGGCTCGCTGCGCGCATGCACGGCCAGTGATCGCACGGCCAACCAAGTCACCGTCGGGATCGGTCGCGCCGGCGACAATTGGTCGTGGGCGGTCGTCTAGGGGCGCAGCACGAGTGCGCCGCGCACATCGCCGGCGTTCAATCGAGTGAGGGCTGCGGACGCGTCGGCCAGCGCCAGCTCCTCGAATTGGGTCGTGATGCCGGCAGTCCCGACGAGTGCCAGGAACTCGGCCGCATCCTGCCTGGTCACGTTCGCAACCGAGCGCAGCGAACGCTCCCACCATAAGTCGGCGTAGTCCAGGCGCGGAACCTCATCCAGGTGGATCGCGTTGATCGCGACGGCCGCGCCGCGATCGCAGTCGCGCAGGGCGCGCGACACCACTGAACCGACGGGCGCGAACGTCACGGCGGCCCCCAGACTGGTGGGGACGGCTTCGTCGTACGTCCCGGCCCAGACTGCGCCGAGGTCGAGTGCCCGCTGCACCTCTGCTGGCGACCGCGTCACCACGTACACCTCGGCCCCCCAGTGCCGGGCCACCTGCAGCGCCAATGTGGCCGAAGCGCCGAAACCGTAGAGGCCCAGGGGGAGGCCGGCTGAGCCGGGGCCGACGCCGGCCACCCGCAGCGCCCGGTAGCCGATCACACCACCGCACAGCAGCGGCGCCACTGCGGCATCCTCAATCCCGTCGAGGTGCCCGAGCCGATGGGTGAATACTGCGTGGGCTATGACCTCGCCGGCGTATCCACCATCGACGTCCCAACCGGTGAACTCGGCGTGCAGGCACAGGTTCTCGTCCCCGCGGCGGCAGAATCGGCACTCCCCGCAGGCCCACGCGAGCCAGATCAGTCCCACGCGTTCGCCCAGCTGCCAGTCCTTCACGTCGGGACCCGTCTCGATGACCCGGCCTACCACCTGGTGGCCCGGTACCACCGGGAGCAGGTGGGCCGGCAGGTCGCCGGCGGCCAGTTGCAGATCGGTGCGACAGACTCCGCAGGCGGTGACCTGGATCCGCAGCTGCCCCGGGCCGAGCGCCGAGGGGGGCCGCTCGACGATCCGGAGGGCGAGAGCCGGGTCCGGATCGGGGGAGACGATCTCGACGGCCTGCATCAGGTGACCTCCGGTCTGGGGTTGTCGTCGTGCACGGTGCTCGGAATGATGGGTGATGGTCCGGGAGCGCCGAAGTGCCAGCCCTGCGCGTACGTCCAACCGGCCCCCCGCAGCACGTCCGCCTGTTCGGCGGTCTCGACGCCCTCGGCGATGGACTCCAGGCCAAGTTCGGTGGCCATCGTCGCCAGCGCTGCGGCCACCCTGGTCTCCGGGGCGTCGGGCTGCGTCAGCGCCGCGGTGAACGAACGGTCCATCTTGACCCCGGTCACCCGGAAGCGATGCAGGGAGGACAGTGGTGCCGAGCCGCTGCCGAAGTCGTCGAAGAAGATGCGCACGCCAGCATCGGCGAGGATGGCGATGCCGGACAGGCTGGCGGCGGGTGCGCGCATCAGCGAGCGTTCGAGTAGTTCGATGGCGAGCCGATCGGGACGCGTGCCCGTCGAGGCCAGCAGGTCGAGCCAACCTTGCGCCGAATCAGGGCTCAACTGGGAACCTGCCACGTTGACTGCCATCCACATCGGTTGGGGCAACTCGCCCAGGGCGGCGATCGCCTCGGTCATGACCCGTTCGCCGATGGCAGCCAGCAGGCCGAACTCGTCGGCTACGTCGATCCACTCCTGCGCCGGCCAGATCCGCCTGTCCGACGAGTGCCACCGCGCGAGTGCCTCGAAGGCGACGGTGCGTCCGTCGGCCACGGACACGATCGGCTGGTACTCGGCCGAGATCCTGCCCTTGCTCAGTGCTTCACTCAAGCCGGTCGCAATCGCCAGCCGGTCCATGGCACGTCGGCTGATGTCGCCCTCGAAGACCCGGTAGGTCGAGCGCCCGCCCTCCTTCGCGGCGAGCAGCGCGAGGTCCGACTCCTGCAGCATCCGTTCGGCGGTCACGTCGTCGCGCGACAGGCTGAGCCCGGCGCTGATACTCGAGAAGACGGGACCGCTGCTGGTCGTGAAGGGTTGCGCCGCGACGGCTTCGATCACTCGCCGGACCACTGCTTGTGCCGAGGCGGGATCGGCCGCGTCTGCGATCACGGCGGCGAACTCGTCGCCACTGATCCGGGCGAGCATGTCCCCGGGACCCAGGTTGTGCGCGATGACCTCGCACAGCCCGCGCAGCAGTTGGTCGCCGACGTCGTGGGAGTACTCGTCGTTGACGAATTTGAAGTTGTCGATGTCCATGTACATCACTGCGAAGCCGTTCCCGGGATGGGTGGCGCGCGCGAGGGCCGCATCGATCTCGCGGACGAGTTCGCTTCGGTTGGGCAGGCCGGTGAGCATGTCGTGGGTCGATCGGTAGGTGAGTTGGGCCAGGGTGTCGTCGACGAGGGCCTCGGCGGCGACCCGCTCGCTGACGTCCAGGATCTGCACCGACACGACCATGCGGCCGTTGGCATCCAATAGCCCTCGGGCCAGCGCGTGGCCGTACACGATCGAGCCGTCCCGGCGGGTGAGAGCTATCTCTGCCTCGGCGACCGGGACCTCGCCGGTAGTCACGGGAACCATGGTTTCGCGCATGTGCGCGACGTCGTCGGCGATGGTCAAGGAGTCCATCGTGAGCCCGACCAGGTCTTGCGGATCGTCGTAGCCGAGCATCGTGGCGAGGGACGGATTCGCTCGAATGATCTGGCCGCGATCCCCCTGTATCAGCGCCTGTCCGATGATCGACAGGTCAGTCGCGTCGGCGAGCAGTTGTTGGGTGGTGGCGAAGTCCCGCTCGATGGCCCGGTTGCGGCTGATGTCGCGCACCGACACGATCGCGAATCGGTTCCCGCGGCTCTGCACGGGTGTGAGATTGACTTCGACGTCTATCGATGTGCCGGCCGTGGTCGTGGCCTTGGCGGGCTGAGCCACGATCACTGCCGCGGGCTGGTCGCCTTCGGGCTGCGCCCACGTGCCGTTGAGCGAGGCGTCTGCGGCGGGTGGGACGAAGTCCGCCAGCGGTCGATCGACCAGGTCGTCCTCGTCTGCGCCGAAGATCGCAGCTACGCGCCGATTCGCTTCAACGATTCGTCCGGCGTCGTCAATGATCAGGACGCCGTCAGCCGCGAACTCCGTGATCCGTCCCCAGCGGTCGCGGTCGGAAAGCAACTGCGCGGCGAGCAGGGCTTCGAGCAGCACGATCACGATGAAGGTGACCAGCGTGTAGTCAAGCGACGCCTTGACTCCCACGGACTCGAACAGGAACGTCAGGGCGCGGAAGAGCAGCGGCCAGAAGAGCAGGTTGAGGCCCACGACCACCAGCGTGATCGCCGCGCTCCGGTTGGCCAGCCAGGTCATGGGTGGCAGGTCCGGCTCGTTGGTCGCGCTCGCCACGCTCAGCATCAGGGCCGCGAGTCCAACCCCGGGTCCGACCACGGCCGTCACACCTGGCAGCAGGGGGACTCCGACCGCATATGTGGTCAGCGCCAGGATTCCGATAGACGTGATCAGCGCCGTCGCCAGCAGTGCACCGGAGATGACGCGACCACGACGCCAGAGGCCGATCAGTCCCGCTGTGCTGAGCAGCAGGACTGCCACGCTCATCGCGGCGGTGGGATGGCCCCAGCGCACGGGGTCTGTGCCCGGCGGCGGGTCTCCGGTGAGCACGCCCGGATGGATGCCCATCGTGTACTCGAGCACGTTGGCCAGAACCGTCGCGCCGAAGGCCAGCAGCAAGGCGATCGCCGCCGCCAACCGCCGCCGGCTGTGGCGCGGTGCGGCGGCGAACCAGATTCCCAGAATGAGCACGAGCACCCCGACCAGCGAGGCTTGATCGACGGGGTACCAGTGGAATCGCTCATACAGGAAGAGCCAGAGCCCGGTCGGCCACGCGAGCAGCCCCAGCACGGTGAGGGCGAGTGCACCCACCAGCATCGTCCGGCGCAGCCGGCCCAGCCAGCGTGGTGACGACCGCCGCCGCCCCGGAAGGTCCAGTACAGAGCCGACCGTACTCATTGGAACCGCCACCGGGGGTCGCGGGATTCGCCCACGTCAGACCCCTTTCCGCGCCGCGGGGGACTTCGTCCGAGTCTTCATCCTAGCGCGCGGGACAATGCCGCAGACGCGTTCCTAATCCGGTCGGTGAGGGTCGTGCCGTCACGGCACGGGCGCCCCGCTCGTCGCCGCCAGCAGCGCGAACCATTCCTGGCGGTCGAGCGCGAGATCCAGCGCTGCGACGGCATCGCCCAGCCCTGCCGCGCGGGAGCTGCTCACCACCGGAACTCCGCCGCTGGGTTCCCGCAGGAGCCACGCGTAGGCCACGGTCGCTGCGTGGCAGCCGTGCTCTCGAGCGATGTCGTCCAGCGCTAGCCGGGTGCGCGCCGCGGTCTGCGAGTCCCCGAGCAGCAGTTCCCCGCCGGCCAGCGGGGACCAGAACATCGGCCGGATCCTGCGCCGCTGGCAATCCGCGAGTGTGCCGTCGGTCATGGGGTCCAGATGCAGGAGCGAATGCTGCACCTGGTTGGTGACCAGTTCGGTGCGGCTGGCCAGCAGGTCGAAGTCAGCGGGGGTGAAGTTGGACACCCCGAAGTGCGCGACGGCACCACTTCGCCGAAGCGACTCGAACGCGCCGGCGACCTCGTCGGCGTCGATCAGGGGGTCCGGACGGTGCAGCAGGAACACGTCGAGGTGATCGACGTTGAGCGCCGCGAGCTGGCTGTGCACCGAGGCGATCAGGTAGTCCTGCGACGTGTCGTAGCTCTTCAGCCGGTTCTCCTGCCGACGGCGGCTCACCAGCCTGATGCCCGCCTTACTGATGAGTTGGATGGACCTGCGCAGATCGGGCCGGCGGCGCAGCACTCTGCCGAAGACCTCCAGAGCGCGATAGTCGCCGTAGATATCCGCGTGATCGAACGTCGTGATGCCGACGTTGACGCACGCATCCACCCAGGCCTCGACGGCGATGTCGTCCCAGCCCCAGTCCAGCAGCCGCATGCACCCCGCAGCGAGCCGCGAGACTTGTGGACCGCCGGCGCTGAGGTGTACCTGCTCGATCGTCACGGGCGCGATGGTGGCACAGGCAGCCGCGCCGCCGCTATCGTCGGCAGAATGGCGGACCCCCTTTACTTCCCGATCATCAAATCTGCGCGCGCGATGTTCACGCTGCTCGGCCTGCGGATCGACTCCCGCGGCGAGGAGTTCCTGCCCCGTGACGGCGGCGCGGTGCTCGCGATCAACCACACGAGTTACCTCGACTTCATCTTCGCGGGTATCCCGGCTGACGATGTGGGGCACCGGTACGTCCGATTCATGGCCAAGGACTCGGTGTTCCGGAACTCAGTGTCCGGCCCGCTCATGCGCGGGATGCACCACATACCAGTGGATCGCGAGGCCGGCGCGCACGCCTTCGACGCCGCGGTGGACGCGCTGCGGGCAGGGGAGTTCGTGGGGGTCTTCCCGGAAGCCACCATGAGCCGATCGTTCGACCTCAAGGACTTCAAGTCCGGGGCCGCCCGGATGGCTGCCGATGCTGGCGTCCCGCTCATCCCCGTGATCGTGTTCGGCGCCCACCGCATGTACTCCTACGACCACAAGAACCTCTCCCGCGGCAATGCGGTTTGTGTGACCGTGGGCGAGCCACTCCACCCGACTGCCGAGGACGATCCCCGAGTGGTCACCGACGAGTTGCGCGAGCGCATGATCGGCCTGCTGGACGACACGGTCGCGCGCTACCCCGATCGCCCTGTCGGCGACGACGGCTGGTGGCTGCCGGCGCGCTACGGCGGCACAGCGCCGACCTTGGCGCAGGCCGAAGTGGTCGAGGAGCAGGTGAGGGCCGCGAAGGCCGCGCGTCGGGCAACGCGGTCCCAGCCGCACTAGGTTGTCGACATGCCTGGACCGTCGAACGTGGTGCTGTTCTTCAGCGAGTTCACCGGCACTCTGCTGCTGCTGCTCCTTGGAGTGGGCGTATCGGCCAACACCACGCTCAAGAAGGCCTTCGGGCACGGGCCCAACTGGCTGCTCATCGCGTTCGGCTGGGGTTTCGCCGTATTCGTCGGGGCCAGCGTGGCCTGGCGCTCGGGGGCCAACCTCAACCCGGCGGTCACACTCGAACAGGCCCTTATCGGCGTGCTGCCGTGGCGGCAGGTGCCGCTGTACCTGTCTGCGCAGTTGCTCGGCGCGATGGCTGGGGCCGGGTTGGCCTACATGGTCTATAAGAAGCAGTTCGACACCCATGATGATCCGGCCAACACTGGTGGCATCTTCTTCACGACTGCGTCGGTGCGCGCGCCGTTTTGGAACGTCGTGTCCGAGGCGATCGGAACGTTCGTGCTGGTCATCTGGGTGCAGGAGAGCTCGCCGTTCCAGCCCGGCGTGGGCGACTCGACGCCGCAGTTCGGCAACGCCGCGCTCGGCTACGCCGGTGTCGCGTTCACGGTGATCGCGATCGGGGCCTCGCTCGGCGGGGCAACCGGATACGCGATCAACCCGGCGCGCGACCTCGGCCCGCGCATCGTCTACACGTTCCTGCCGATCAAAGGCAAGGGGTCGTCGAACTGGTCGTACGCCTGGGTGCCGATCGTGGGCCCCCTGGTGGGTGTGGCGCTCGCATTGATGTGGTTCTGGATCGGCGGCGGAATGCCGGGCAGCTTCCAGTAGTCAGGTGCCAGGAGTCAGGTTCGGGTCGCGAGGGCCCGGGAGAGCGGTCTGAGGAGGAGTTTCATGGCTGAGGTCGACGACCCCACCCGCATGCGTTTCATCGACTCGATCTGGATGGACCTGGACACCGGCGATGCTCCCATCGCGGTGGGCGCGGTGTTGGAGTTCACCGGGCGCGCCCCCTCCGAGGCGCGGGTGCGCCAGCGCGTCGCCGACATCACCGGCGCCGCCGTCCGGCTGCGGCAGGTGCCCGTGTCAAGCCGCAGCGGCGTGCTGCAGCCGAAGTGGGAGGAGGTGGAGCCCGACCTCGAGGTCCATGTCACGAGGCAGAAGGTCGAGGACATGTCGGCGGCGGTGTCGGACATCATGGCCCGGCCCATGCCCACGGATCGCCCCCTGTGGGACCTGACGATCGTCACCGGCTACGCGCCGCGAGAATGGGCGGCGGTCTGGCGCATCCATCACTCCATCGCCGACGGCGAGGGCGTGACGATGCTCATCGGCCGCACGCTGGATATGGAGCCCGAAGGCGGCACGACCCTGACCGACTGGATGGTGTCGCAGGTGCTCGCGATGAAGGCGGCCGCTGAGGCCGAGAGCGAGGACGAGGCGGATGCGGGCAGTTCGCCGATGGACCGCATCTTCGGGGCCGTCAAGCAGGCGGCCGGCACCGCGGCGACGGTGGCGGTGACCACACCCGCGACGGTGCGGGCCTTGCTGCGGCTCGCCCCGGCGCTGCCGACCGAGATCAGCGGCAAGCCCGCGGCCGGGCGTGACTGGCGCGGCATCCACATCTCGTTGGAGGACGTGAAGCGGGCCGGCAAGGCCAACGGCGGCACGGTCAACGACGTGCTCATGTCAGCGGTGGCCAACGGCTTCCGCGAGGTGATCGTCGCCAACGGCGGCGACCCCACCGACCGCGTGGTGCGCGCGGTGATGCCGGTGTCCTTGCGCAGCCCCGGCGACACCCGCTCGAACAACCAGGTCAGCATGATCCCGGTGGAGCTGCCGGTGGGGGTCGCCGACGGCAAGGAGCGGCTGGGTGCCGTGGTGCGCCAGACCCGGCAGGGGAAGAAGTCGATGGTCCCCATGGTGGTCGGGGCCGTAAACGACACGTTGGACAAGATCCTGCCCGCGCCCATCATGGAGGCAATGGTCCCGCGCTTCAGCTGGGCCTTCGGCTGGGTGTCCGACACGCTCGTCACGAACGTCCGCGGCCCGGCGGACCCATACTACTTCCTGGGTCAGGAGGTGCTGTACGTGTCGCCGATCATCCCCATCGGCTCCAGCGTGCGCACCGTCGTGGGGATCAACTCCTACAACGGCTCGGTCAACGTGGCGGTCACCGGCGACCTGCAGCACGGGGCGGACAACCAGATCCTGCTCGATGGCATCGCCGCTGGCGTGACGGAGCTGCTCCCGCAGTGATGCCGACGCGCGTCGCGGTCGGCTCGGGGGTGTCATGTCGAGGGTGTGGCGGCCGGACCGCGACCATGCTTGAATCCAGCGGTGGCAGACGAATCGACGCCCCCCGGCGGCGGTAATCCCGGCCCGGCATCGACCGACAGCGAGGTGACATTCCGCGTCGGCTGGATGGAACTCTTCTTCGACCTGTCCGTGGTGTCCTGGCTGACGTTCCGCAACGCGGCCCTGGTCGAGGGTGAGGAGTCGCGCGGCATTCTGGTGGCACTGGCCGGGGGCTTCCTGGTGTTCACCATCTGGACGATCACGTCGACCATCAACAACCGCTACCCGACCGACAGTGCGATCCGGCGCGGCCTGATGGCGCTGATCATGTTCTTCCTGTTGGTGTCGTCGCTGGCGTTCAGTCCCGACGACGTGGTGACGCACGCGGTGGGTGGGGTGTGCTTCGCGTTGATCTTCTGGTGCATCGCCGCCATGTACCTGGAGGTCTACGTGGGTCGGGCGATGGCCGCGTCGACCGCGCTGATGGCCGGTGGTGCCGCGGCGCTGGCTGGTGCGATCTGCCTGGCGGTGAGCCCGTTCATCACCGACGACGACACTGGCTACGCGCTGCTGTCCACGGTCTGCGCAGTGTCCGCGTTGATCGCCATCGCACCGCTGACCCGGGTGATCGCTGGTCACGATGAGGACGGCCCGCTGCTGTACCCCCAACGCTTCGACGAGCGGTGGGGTCAGCTGGCGCTCATCACGCTGGGCGAGGTCTTCCTCGTGCTCACGGCGACTCTGCTCGGCCACGGCAACTACGTCAACCTGCCTCTGGTCGCGGTGGCGTTCGCCACGGTCTTCGCCCTGTGGCGGCTCTACTTCGACAGCGCCATGTCGGGGGAGGCATCCGCCTCGCCCTACCGCTTCAATCTCCTCACACTGGCGCATCTGGTGCTGCTCATCGGCATCGTCGGGGCGATCGATCTGGCCATCGTGCAGGCCCTGGCGGAGTCCCTGTCCGCCTCTCTGCACTTCTTGAAGCTCGGTGGCGCATTCGGTCTGGTCTTCATCGCGATGGCTCTGATCACCTGGGCTCGACGGAAGTCGGGCCGTCGAGTGGTGGTGGCGGACCTGGTCATGGCCGTTGGGACGGTGGCAGCAGGAGCGTTGGCGGAGTCCACCAGTGCCGTGTCGTTCAGCGTGTTCATCACTCTGATCTGCGGAGTCGTGGTCCTCTATGCGCTGTTGCTGCAGCGCATCGATCCTGAGGCGCGGCGAATCCGACTGCGGTACTAGTCCGGCTTGCCCACCGTCGCCGCGCCAGTGCCGCGAGCGCGCAGACCTAGCCGGGCCTTGCGGCAACGTCAACGAGCCCCACGCGGCAGGTGGTAGCGCCATGGCGGCGGGGCGGATGCAGGCCGGGCGCCTTGTTGACATATAGTCAATAGCACCACGCAGCCCAATCGAGGAGAACCATGACCGAGGCGTTCATCTACGAGGCGATCCGCACCCCGCGCGGTCGCGGCAAGGCCAACGGCTCGCTGCACGGCGTCAAGCCCGTGACCCTGGTGGTCGGGCTGATCGACGAGTTGCTCGAGCGCAACCCCTACCTTGACCCCAACGCGATCGAGGACGTCATCCTCGGCTGCGTCACCCCGGTGGGCGACCAGGGCGCGGACGTGGCCAAGACGGCGGCGATCGCCGCGGGACTGCCCGACACGACGGCTGGCACCCAGATCAACCGGTTCTGCGCCTCCGCGCTGGAAGCAGTGAACATGGGCGCGCAGAAGGTGCGCGCCGGGTGGGACTCCCTGATCATCGCCGGCGGCGTCGAGTCGATGAGCCGGGTGCCGATGGGCTCCGACGGTGGCGCCTGGGCGATGGACCCCGAGACCGCCTACGACACCTACTTCGTGCCGCAGGGCATCTCGGCCGACCTGATCGCCACCACCGAGGGCTTCAGCCGCGAGGACTGCGACGCGCTGGCTCTGGAGTCGCAGAAGCGCGCCGCCCAGGCCTGGGCCGAGGGTCGCTTCGCCAAGTCGGTCGTGCCGGTCAAGGACCGCAACGGGGTCACGCTGCTCGACCACGACGAGCACATGCGTCCCGAGACCACGATGGAGGGCCTGGCGAAGCTGAAGCCGTCCTTCGCGGGCATCGGCGAGATGGGCGGCTTCGACGCCGTCGCGCTGCAGAAGTTCCACTGGGTCGAGCAGATCGAGCACGTCC
>JBIRBF010000201.1:0-4596 GCA_044326505.1 Candidatus Nanopelagicales bacterium
CGGGGGTGGACCAGTACTTCACCGACCACCCTGGGATCGCGCCGTGGCTCGACCGGCTCTCGCTCTTCGACGTCTACGCCGCGCCCTGGTTCGCGGCCGTCTACCTGCTGCTGTGCGTGTCGCTCGCTGGTTGCATCCTGCCGCGCATCGCCACCTACGCCCGCGCGCTGCGCACGCCCCCACCGCCGCCGCCGTCGCGGCTGAGCCGACTCACCGGGTACGCCTCGGCCACGACGGACGAGAACCCTCAGAAGGCCCTGAGCCTGGCAGCGCACCACCTGCGCCGGCACCGCTGGCGCGTCCGCACCGGCGAGGACTGGGTCGCCGCCGAGAAGGGCTACCTGCGCGAGGCGGGCAACCTGGTCTTCCACGTGAGCCTGCTGGTGCTGCTCGCCGCCGTCGCGGCAGGCAGTCTGTTCGGCTGGCGCGGGTCGGTGATCGTCATCGAGAAGGCCGCGTTCTCGAACACCGTGACCCAGTACGACAGCTTCACCGCGGGGCGGATGGTGGATAAGGCCAACCTGGCGCCCTTCACGGTCGGCTTGGACGACTTCCGGGCCACCTACGAGGTCGGTGGACCACAGTCCGGGGCCCCGCGGGACTACGAGGCCGACGTGACCTTCACTCCTGAGCCCGGTGCCGCTGCCGACACCAAGACGATTGCGGTGAACGACCCGCTGACGGTCAATGGCGCCAAGGTGTTTCTCACCGGGCACGGTTACGCCCCGCACGTGATCGTGCGCGATGCCGCCGGCACCGTGGTGTTCGACGGTTCCGTCGCGTTCCTGCCGCGCGACAAGATGTTCACGTCCATGGGTGTGATCAAGGTCCCGGACACCGACCCGCAGCTCGGCTTCCAGGCGATCTTCCTGCCCACGACCAGCGTCGATATGGAGAAGGGGCCCATCTCCGTCTTCCCGGACGCGACCGATCCGGGCCTGTTCCTGTCCGCGTGGCAGGGCGACCTCGGCCTGGACGACGGTACGCCGCAGTCGGTGTTCCGGCTGGACACCAGCCACATGACCAAGATCGGCCTGGAGTCGATGAAGCCAGGCGCCGCATGGACCCTGCCGGATGGGCTCGGGACGCTGGAATTCGCCGGGGTGAACGAGTACGCGAACTTCGCCGTCGCGCACGACCCGGGCAAGGAGTGGGCGCTCGGTGCCTCCGTCGCGGCGATCCTTGGCCTGCTGGTGTCACTGTTCGTGCCGCGCCGTAGGGTCTGGGCGCGCGCGGCCACCGACGATGAGGGTCGTACCCTCGTGCAGGTGGCGGGTCTGGCCCGGACCGAGAGCTCCTCGGTCGGCGCCGATGCCGCCTCAGTTCTCGACGCCGCCACCGGTGGTCACTCAGGAGGATCCGCGTGAACGAAGGCCTGGCTCAACTGTCCAACCAGTTCGTGTACGCCGCGATGGGCGTCTACACGTTGGCCTTCATCTCGTTCGCTGGCTCCCTGGCGGCCACTCGTGGGCGCTCGTCGCAGCCGGCTGCGGTCGCGGCCAAGCAGCCGGTGGCTGTGGGCGCCAGCGGCGTCGACGGCCCGGCGGTGGTCACTGCTGACCCCGTGAAGGATGCCGATTCCCTGCCGCCGGGACGGCGCGCCGGCAACATCGCCATGGCCCTGATGTGGCTGAGCACCGCACTGCTGCTCGCCGGCGTGGTGGTGCGCGGCCTGTCGGCCGGGCGCGTGCCATGGGGCAACATGTACGAGTTCTCGATCACCGCGGCGCTGGCCGTCTCGGTGGTCTTCCTGGCCCTGTCGATCAAGCATGATCTGCGCTGGCTCGGAGTGTTCATCAGCGGGGCGGTGCTGCTCACCCTCGGCCTCGCGGTCACGGTGCTCTACACCGAATCCGCTGAGCTGGTGCCGGCGCTCAAGAGCTGGTGGCTGATCATTCACGTGTCCGCCGCCATCATCTGCGCTGGGGGATTCACGCTGGCGATGGCCCTCTCGCTGTCCTACCTGCTGGTGTCCCGTTCGGGTGGGCGCAGCCCCGACGGCCAGGCCACCGGCTGGCTGAGCAGCCGGCTGCCGAGCGCGGACCGGCTGGACTCGCTGGCCTACCGCGTAGTGGCGTTCACGTTCCCGCTGTGGACCTTCGCGGTGATCGCGGGAGCTATCTGGGCCGAGAACGCCTGGGGCCGCTACTGGGGCTGGGACCCCAAGGAGACCTGGGCGTTCATCACCTGGGTGATCTTCGCCGGTTACCTGCACGCCCGCGCGACGGCTGGATGGAAGGGCAACCGGGCCGCGTGGATCGTGGTCGCCGGCTATGCCGCCTTCCTGTTCAACTACTTCGGGGTCAACCTGTTCATGACCGGCCTGCACTCTTACAGCGGAGTCTGAGGACGCCGACGGCCGTCGCTACGACGTGTGGTCGTCGTCCGACGTGTGCCCCTCGTCATCGCGATGCAGCCGCCGATCCAGATCGCGTAGGAATTCGGTGTCGTCGTCCGGAGCCATCGTCGCGTGACCCCGGCCGCGGCGCGGCCGGCCGAGGACGAACCACAGCACGGCCCCGATCAGGGGTAGCACGATGACTGCCAGCGCCCACAACGCCTTCGGCCCGCGCCGGGTCGCATGGGCAGGCGTGACCAACACATCGATGAACGCGTAGACGATCACTGCTAGCGGGATCGCCATCACCACGAGTCGGCCCACGTGTTGAGCCTACGTCGCCGTGGGCAGTCGGCAACAGCCCGCGTAACCTTGAGCACATGGCCGACCAGACCGCCGCCGATCCCCAGGGGTCCAGCGAAGCGCTCGATGCTTCGGACCAGGAGTACCTCGCCGAAGTCCGCAAAGCCGGCCACGGCCACCCGTTCGTGCTCTATACGGCGGCCCGCATTGCGCTCTTCGTGGGCGTCGGCGCGGTGCTCTACCTGATCGGTGCCCGCGGGCTGGTGCTCCTGCTGTTCGCGCTGCTCGTCTCCGGGCTGCTGTCCTTCGTCCTGCTCGGTCGGCTGCGCGACGCGGCCAGCCTGCGCTACTCGGAGCGTTCCGCTCGGCGCCGGGAGCGCCAGCAGGAGAAAGTCAACGCCGAGGACGACATTCTCTGACGCCCGCCCCGGGCACGAGCGTGGCTAGGAAGGCGCCGAGAGCGTCATCCCGACGGCGAGCAGCAGGCTGAAGACGAGCTCCAGACGGGCAGTTTCGCCGAGCACTGTGATCAGTGCCGGGCCGCTCGCTCCGTTGCGCACGGCGCGAGCCGGAGCGGCCGCCAACGGGATCGACACCAGCGCCAGGATGCTCAGTGCCGGCCACGAGTCGCTGACGAGTCCCGCAGCCGACACGGCCAGAACAACGATGAACGGCACCCACAGCAGGGCGACGAAGAGCCGCCTGGTGCGCTCGTCGCCGAGCCGGACCGCCAGCGTGTGCTTGCCGGACGCGGCATCGGTGGGAATGTCGCGCAGATTGTTGGCCACCAGCAGCGCGCAGGCGAGCAGCCCGATCGGCACTGCGACCGCGAAGCTGAGCAGCGAGACACTGCCGTCCAGGCAGGCCGCCGTCCCCATGACTGCCACGAGTCCGAAGAAGATGAAGACGAAGACCTCGCCCAGCCCGGCGTAGCCGTAGGGCCGGGGGCCGCCGGTGTAGAACCACGCTGCGGCGATGGCCGCCGCGCCCACGATGAGCAGCCAGTACAGACCGGTGACGAAGACCAGCGCGAGCCCGGCGAGCGCGGCCGCGCCGAAGGCCAGGAAAGCAGCGCGCTTCACCGCGGATGCGGGTGCCAACCCCTGCCCGACCAGCCGAATCGGGCCGACGCGTTCGACGTCGGTGCCGCGGATGCCGTCGCTGTAATCGTTGGCGTAGTTGACTCCGACCTGCAGGGCCAGCGCGACCACGGCGCAGAGGGCCACGATCAGCAGATCGACGAAGTGATAGGGCGTCACGGCGGTGAACGTGGCGGCTCCGGCGCCGACGGCCACAGGTGCGAGCGAAGCGGGCAGCGTGCGCGGGCGCGCGCCGGACCACCAGTTCCGAACCGAGGTCACCGTGCCTCCTCCGCCAAACGCTGAAGGTCTACCTTCCCACCAGGCAGTCGCGGCAGCGCAGGCACCACGCGGACGGAGGGGCGGGCGGCGCGTCCCAGCGCGGCGCCGACGGCGGTTCGCACGGTGCGGACGAACCGGTCGGGGTTAGCCGCGGCCTCGTCGGCGGATGCGGCGTCGGGCACCACGAAGGCGACCAGCCGATGGCCGCCGTCGGGTGCAGGCAGCGCCACAACTGCCGAGTCGTCTGCGGCGGGCACGTCTGCGACGGCCGCGGAGACCGCTGCGAGATCGACGTTGGTACCGCCCACAGTCACGACCTCATCACCGCGACCGCGCAGCTCCAGCCGTGTGCCACCCATGGTTGAGCCGCCAGGTAGCCCGGGGTCGACCGGCACGAGTCGGCCCCGATCGCCGGTGGCGAGCAAGCCATCGATGAGGGGCAGCGGACCCTGCGCGTAGCCGGCCGCGAGCGTGGCACCGCCGAGCAGGACCTGCCCGACCCCGTTGGCATCCGGGGCGTCGATGCGAACGTGGACACCCGGCAGCGCATGGCCGTCGTAGACGCACCCGCCGAAGGTCTCGGTCATGCCGTAG
>JBIRBF010000261.1:0-1835 GCA_044326505.1 Candidatus Nanopelagicales bacterium
AACCGGGTGGGCGCCTCGCTTGCCGTGTCTGGGCAGGCGGCGCCGACCCGCATTCTCAACCTGGTGTGCGAGGTGGCCTACCTGCAGAAGACGGCCGCCGCCTTCACCAAGTCCGAGAGCCGGAACATCGCCGAGGTGGTGGTGGGTCCGCTCGAAGTGGTCTACGACCTCGCGCGCGCCGCATCGAAGCGCTACCCGCAACTGAACCGGCTTGCCGCGCTGTTCACCGCGCCCGGCGGCCTGCGCTTCGTGAGCAGCAACTGATGGCCCTCGCGTCCGATCTCCAGGACATCAGCGCGGACCTGCTCCAGGAGTTCGGGGAGCTGGCCGTGCTGTCGGATCCCGGCAACGAGACGCGGGCGAACCCGGACACCGGCTCGCTTGACCCGCTCGAGGTGGAGCTGCTGACCGAGGGCAACTCGACCCTGACCACCGAGGGCGGCGTGAGCCTAGTGACCGAGGCGTCCGTCGCTGACCCGACCGTCGAGTACGACGTCTACGTCCTGGACCAACTGCGCAAGCCGCGCAACCTGCCGGGCGTGTCGGACGTCCGCTCTTCCTCGGTGTTCGTCTCGGGCCTGAACCTGCCCGAGCTGACCACGCGCTTCCGGCTGTCGATCGCCGGCCGCGAGCGGACCATCCTCGGGATCCCACAGGCGCCGAAGGTTGAGGGCGAGTTCGTGATCTACGAGCTCGAGGTGGCGGCTTGAACGCGTCCGACTTCGTCCGCTCGGTCAAGGCGCACGCGGACGCGGTGCCGGCGGAAGTGCTCGCGTTCCAGAACCAGCTCACGACCGAGATCCGCGACAAGGCGTCGAGCCTGACGCCGGTGGACACCGGGGCGCTCAAGCGCTCCTGGACGGTGGAGCTCGCCAAGCGGCTGGGCGATTCGTCGCACGTGCGCAATGGCCTGCCCTACGCGGTGACCGTCGAGTACGGCGGCTACCCGAACCCGCCAAAGGGCGGCGAGGGCAAGACGGTGGACGGGTTCTCGAAGCAAGCGCCACACGGAATGTTGCGCCCGGCGGTCGACGCCGTGCTGAACCGATACGGAGGCAGCTGATGGGCAAGTTCAGCAACCGATTTGAGGATCACGCCGAGGCGCCGCTGGAGTTCTCCGCGCCGGAGCTGGCGCCGCCCGGCGTGCCAGAGGAAGCGCCACTGGCCGAGATCGTGGCGGCCGAGCCGGCGCCAGAGATCGAGCGCTACGTGGTCGTCGAGCAGCGCCTGATGGGCAACGGGAAGCTCGAGCCATTCGAGGTGGTCAAGCGCCGCCCCAAGGGGAGCGCGTAGGCCTTGGGATTCAAGTCAACCGCTGACGCGATCAGC
This sequence comes from Candidatus Nanopelagicales bacterium, assembly GCA_044326505.1. Classification (GTDB taxonomy): domain Bacteria; phylum Actinomycetota; class Actinomycetes; order S36-B12; family UBA10799; genus JACJWR01. Next base: position 1,330 of record JBIRBF010000261.1, read on the forward strand.
GCTCACTTCCGCGTGGCCTGGGGCGCCGTCGAACCGGACGTCCCGGTCGAGTACGTCGGGCTGCCCGGACACTTCACCGGTGCGACTGGCCTGACGGCCACGGACACAGAGCCGGTGGTGAATCACGTGCGGTTTTCGGTCGAGGAAGCGGGCGGACAGATCGTGGCCTTTGGAACCCGCACGGATCGGCACGTCGGCAGTGCCCTGCTCGAGGTGTTCACCCTGGACCAGCAGGGCATGGGGCCAGGTCGCACGCTGTGCGACCGGTTCAACGTGATCTTCCGCGCGCTCACCCTGCCGGCGGTCGGCTTGAAGTTCTGGGGGCCCGGCGGCGCGGTGCCCTCGGCGCAGTTCATCGGACAAGAAAACGGCTGGCTCAAGTGGCTCTGTGTGGCCCCTTTCCAGCGTCACGAGACGGTCAGCTAGGAGGAACACATGGCTATTCAGGACACCACCAACGTTTCGGTCGGCATCCGGTCCGAGACCACCTGGGGCGACGGCGACGG
>JBIRBF010000082.1:0-11329 GCA_044326505.1 Candidatus Nanopelagicales bacterium
CCGCGGCTGGTTCTCGGTCACCCCCGGCAACGTTTCCAACCAGCTCACCGCCTCCATCAACTGGCCCCGGGCCAACACCGTCGTCGCCAACGGCCTCACCGTCGCCATCGACGACAACCGCACCATCAACGCCCGCTCCGGCTCCCCCAGCCAGACCGACCTCGTCATCGACCTGTACGGCTACTTCAAGTAGCCGTACAGGCCGACGACCCGGCGAAACTGTTCCTCTCGCTGCTTCGAACGGCGCCATGCGGCCATGATGGCCCCGAGCGGGTTTGGCCCCGCCGGGCATCTGGAGAGGCAAGAGATGTGGCGTAGAAGGGTGGGCGCGGGAATCGCACTAGTGGCCGTGATGGGGGTGGGCACGCTCGGAGCGTCGCCCGCTCTCGCGGCGGGGCCGACGTTGGCTGTCACGACTCCATCGCTGTGCGGGGGTGCCGGTACCTTCGAGCAGGCGGTCAAGGATGCCAACGCCGCCCCCGGCAAGGACACAATCGAGTTCACCGCCGGGCTGAAAGTCGACGTGTCATCGTGTGCCAAACTCCACCCCGGGCCCGACGACTTCCCGATCGTGGTCACCGAGGCTCTTGACATCGTCGGCAAGGGCGCACAGATCCAGGGCAACCAGGTCTGGATCGATGCCGGCGGGGCGATCAACCCGGTGACCAAGTGCCCGCTGACCTCCGTCGGGCACTTGTGGCAATCGCAGTCGAAGGGCTTCCTCTCGGCCGGGACCGTCGGTCAGGGCAACTCCGGCGTGGACGTGTCGGTGTCGGGCCTGTCGTTCGACAGTCTGCCGACGCTCTTTGCGGCCCAGCAGGACGCGTCGCTGACAGTCACCGACGTCAAGGCCAGCCGCATCAACTCGTTCAACGGCGACTGTCACCGCAGCGCGATCGCCGGCTTCACCGGGGCAGACATCACCCTGCGCAATGTGGAGATCTCCGACTCCCACGCACCGGGGGCCGGCACCGGCGAGAACGACATCGTCGGACTGATCGAGGGCATGGACGGCGATCTGGTCATGGACCGGGTGACTCTGGAGTCGAACGAGCAGGGCCGCGCGGTGTCGTGGCTCAGGTTAAAAGGCGCCGCCACAGCAAAGATCGTGTCCACCAAGATCCTCGATTCCGGCGGTCTGCGCCTGGATGCGGACACCAACCGGATCGTCAACAGCGCGCTCTACACCCACGGGCAGACCGCAGCCAACAGGGTGACCTCCGCCCGCGACGCGACGACGGTCGAGGCGAGCACGTTCTACTGGATGCGGCCGGTTTGCGACCCGGGCTGTGGCGTCAACGGCATGGGCTTCCAGACCTCAGGGACGGGCACCTTCGACTTCCGCAGCTCAGCGGTCGGAGCGGTGGCGACGTTCAACAACTCAGGGCCAGTGCTCTTCGGGGATACCTCGAAGTTCTCCTCGGACAACCTGACGTGGGTGCAGCAGACGGCGAACCAGTCGGCCGCGACGCTGAAGAAGATCCTGCCGAACGTCCTGACCGACCCTCCCGGGCTGAAGGCCATCGACTTCGGGCAGTTGTGGGTGGACGCGGTCACGCCCAGTCTGGGCACGTCGGCTACACCGGGCGTGCTGATCGATGCCGTGCTTGACGCCACGTGCCCGGGTGGGGCCAATGCGCTGCTCAACCCGATCGACAGTTCCTGCATCACCGAGGACGTGCTCGGCAATCCGCGCTGGGACGCCGGTAACGGCAAGCGCAACATCGGCGCGGTTCAGAACGTGCAGTCCCCGCACCTAACCCTGGATCCCGCCTCCTCAATCACCTCGACCTCGGTGCCGCTGTCGTGGAACCGGCCGCGGGACCCCGCGTCGGGCCCGATCAGCGCCTACGAGATCTTCTACTCCCCGGCCGCGGGCGGTCCGCTGCAGACGTACTACGTGTCGGGGGCGGACCGACTCACCGCGACGATACCCGGGCTCACACCCGGCACGCGCTACGTGTTCACGGTCGCCGCAATCAACCGTGTCGGCCCCAGCCCCCGCTCCAACGAGGTCACGGCCACCCCGCTGGGCGACGTCGGCATCCCGGTCGTCAGCGCGACGCCCGGTAACCATCAGGTGACGGTCGCGTGGACCGAGCCGGACTTGGCCGGCAACCCGGGCCCGGCGAGGTACAGCGTCTACTACCGCAAACTGGGCGACCCGTTCTGGATCAACGGACCCTTCGACATCCTCGCGCGCACCACGACGATCACCGGCCTGGAGAACGGGGTCGACTACGAGTTCGGCGTGTCGGCGCAGGTCGCAGACGGCAACGTTTCGGGGCAGGTGGGGGTGGCTACGGCGACGCCGTCGGCGGGTGTGGGGGCGTCGGTGTTCGTGCCGATCGAGCCGGCGCGGGCGTATGACTCCCGGCTAGCTGGTCCGGGCGGTACGCCGTTGCCGATTGCGGGTAATCAGGGTTCCCGGGTGATGCAGGTTGCTGATGCGATCGACATCGTCACCGGTCAGGTGGTGCAGAAGGACGTGGTGCCGGCCGGTGCGACTGCGGTGGCCTTCAACTTGACCGCGACGGGGACGCAGGCTCCGGGCTGGTTTGCGATCACTCCTGGCGATGCCGCCACGTTCGGTGCGTCGGTGGTGAACTGGCCTTCGGGGCAGTTCGCGATCGCGAACGGGTTGACCGTGAAGATCGCCCCGGATCGCACGGTGAAGGTGTTCAACGGTTCGGTGGACACGGCCAACGCGGTGTTGGACATCGTGGGCTACTTCATCGACCCCACCGTCGCGGGCAATGTGTTCCACGAGGTCACGCCCACGCGGGTGTATGACTCGCGCGTCGCCGGCCCCGGTGGCACCCCCGACCCGTTGCCGGGTGGTGCGAACCGGGTGCTGTCGGTGGCGAACGGCCTGACTCCGCCTGCTCCGGATGTGGTTCCGGCGGGGGCCACTGCGGTGGCGTACAACATCTCGGCGGTGGATACCTCGGGTCCGGGCTGGTTCGCGGTCACCCCTGGCGACGCTGCGGTGTACCGGTCGTCGACGATCAACTGGCCGGCTGCCGGTGACGTGATCGATAACGGCCAGCTCGTCAAGCTTGACGGGAATCGTCAGATCAAGGTGTTCAACGGTTACGGTCCGCCGACGAACCTGGTGATCGAGGTCTTGGGCTACTTCACCCCCTCGGTGGGCGCCACCCACGGCACCTATTTCCATGCTTTGGACCCGATCAGGGCCTACGACTCCCGGGTGCCCCAACCCAACCCCGGACCCGTACCCGGCGGCGACACCCGGAACGTTTCCGTGGCCGACGGGCGTGATCTGGCCACCGGCGCGGTCACCGTCGCGGACGTGATCCCCAGCGGCGCCCCGTCGATCGTGTACAACATCACCGCGACCGGCACCACCAGTCGCGGCTGGTTCTCGGTCACCCCGGGTGATGTCGCCAACCAGTTCACCACTTCGGTGAACTGGCCTAGGGCCAACAATCCCGTGGCCAACGGCCTCACCGCGGCCATCGACGGTCAACGCACAATCAACGTCCGCTCCGGCTCCCCCAGCCAGACCGATCTCGTCATCGACCTCTACGGCTACTTCAAGTAGCCGCACAGGCCGATGGCAGCGACACTGCCGCCAGCCGGCCGCAGCTAGGCTGGGGAGCGTCAATCCGACGGCGCCGACCAAGGAGAGCCAGTGACCCGGATCATCGTCGAAGTCATGCTCAAGCCTGAGATTCTCGACCCGCAGGGACAGGCCGTGAAAGGGGCGCTGGGCCGACTGGGACTCGATCGCGTGGCCGATGTTCGGCAGGGAAAGCGGTTCGTCCTCGACCTCGACGCCGAACCCGACGAAGCCCTGATCGAGGAGCTCGCCGGCTCGTTGCTGAGCAATCCCGTGATCGAGGACTACACCTGGCGGGTCGCGGCCGGCGCCGACGAGGTCGGGGCCCCGGCGTGACCGGCGCCACCGACGCGCGCATCGGCGTGGTGACCTTTCCCGGCACCCTTGACGACGTGGATGCCTCGAGGGCCGTGCGCCTCGCGGGTGCCGTGCCAGTTCCCTTGTGGCACGGCGACGCGGATTTGCGCGGCGTTGATGCGGTGGTGCTGCCCGGCGGCTTCTCGTACGGCGACTATCTGCGTTGCGGCGCCATCGCGAGGTTCGCGCCGATCATGGATCCGCTGGTGGTCGCCGCGCGCGGCGGATTGCCGGTTCTGGGAATCTGCAACGGCTTCCAGGTCCTGTGCGAAACCCACCTGCTTCCCGGGGCGCTCACGCGCAACGAGTCCCTGCACTTCGTCTGCCGGGACCAGCGGCTACGGATCGAGAACGCGACCACCGCATGGACGTCGGCCTTCAGCGCCGGGGACGAGATCGTCGTCCCGCTGAAGAACGGCGAAGGCCGATACGTCGCCGACGATGCTGTGCTGGACGAGCTCGAGGGCGAAGGTCGTGTGGTGTTCCGGTACGTCGGCGAGAACCCCAACGGCAGCCGTCGGGCGATCGCCGGCATCACCAACAGCCGCGGCAACGTCGTCGGCCTCATGCCGCACCCGGAGCACGCCGTGGAGCCGCTGACCGGCCCCACCACCGACGGCCTCGGGTTGTTCGCATCCGTGCTGGGCTCGCTGGTGCGCGCCTGACCCGCGCCCGCGCCGCCGCGAAGCGCCCGTAGTTGCACGTTGCGCCCCTCAACGACTGGCACATGGTCAGGCAACGGTCGTTCCGTCACTCCGGTCGCCGATACGCGGCGTCTGCGGCACCCCGCCAAGAGCCCGGTCCCGGGCCCGCTCAACGTCGGCGACGATCACCGCCGGATCTGCCAGCCGATTCCACCAGACCCGCACAACCTGGTATCCGAGGTTGCCTATCCGGTCTGCCCGCAGCTTCTCACGCCAGTGTTGCGACGCTGGCGTGCCCTGCAGCGTGTATTTGGTCCGACCGTCGAACTCCACCACCACCGGAGCATCCCGCAGCTTCAGGTCCACCCGACCCACAAACCTTCCACTCGCGTCGTGCAGTTCCACCTGGCTCAACACGTCAAAGCCCGCTCCCACCAGGATCAGCCGCATCCTGGTCTCGCCGACGCTCTCCGCTCCCGCATCCGCCAGACCCACAACCCGCCGAGCGGTCGCGATGCCCGGTACACCGCAGGCCAGGTCGCATCGGCGCCGAATGTCGACCAGCTCGACGAGGCGCCTGTTCAGCGCTGCGTCGAGCATCGCCACTGCATCCACAACCGGCAGTGACCTGGCGCAGTCGAGCATGGTGGTCGCAGCATCGGTGGCGGGAATCGCCGCGATCGAAACCGCCTTCCTCGAGTCCGCGGCTGAATGGATGTGCACTCCGTTCCGCACGCCGAGGCGAGCGGCAGGGTCCCGCACTGCATGTGCACTGTGTCGAGTGACGCCTCCGGCACCGGAAGCCCGTACAACAACGCCGCGCTGGCGTGACTTGCGATTGCCCGATCGCCTCGCAGTCGCAGCACCGCGCGGAGCACCAGCTTGTGCCGGCTTGCGGCGTTCGTTGGCTCCACCATCGAGTAGGCCCCACGGCGAAGCGGGTGCAGCAGACGCACGGCTGAGGCCAGCTCGGCCGCGTCGAAGCCGTGACGTCGCAAGTCCTCGGTCAGGATGACTCCCTCGCCGGATTCGGCCAGGGCGACCAGTTCCGCTCGCAGCCGCTCCATAGAGCCCATGATGCGGGGAAACGCGGATTCGCCGGCAGTCGTCATCCACAGCCCCTATCCGCCACCCGTCGTCTCTAGAGTCCGCTCGCGAGACCAGTCCGCCGGCCACTCAGGCGCCAGGCGCCCGTTGTTGCGCCATCCGCCCTCCATCAAGCGGCGGACGGCGCAACAACCGTCGATTCGCCCATGGGCGGGGCCAAGAAGTGCGACCAGGCCCATCGCGCTGGGGTCAACGCCAGCCGCGGCGCCCGGCGAGGTCGCCATAGACTCAGTCGCGTGACCCATGATCTCGACACCGTCGAACGTGCAGCCGTGACGCCTGACCACTCCCAGCCATGGTCCGAGCTCGGCCTCAAGGCCGACGAGTATCAACGCATCCGCGACATCCTGGGCCGTCGGCCGAGCAACTCCGAGTTGGCGATGTACTCGGTGATGTGGTCCGAGCACTGCTCGTACAAGTCCTCCAAGGTGCACCTGCGCCAGTTCGGCGAGAAGGCCCCTGCGAGCGACGCCCTCCTCGTCGGGATCGGCGAGAACGCCGGCGTCGTGGACATCGGCGACGGCCTCGCGGTGACGTTCAAAGTCGAGTCCCACAACCACCCGAGCTTCGTCGAGCCCTACCAGGGCGCGGCCACCGGCGTCGGCGGCATCGTCCGGGACATCATCTCGATGGGTGCCCGCCCAGTGGCGGTGATGGATCCCCTTCGATTCGGCCCAGCCGACGCACTGGACACCCGGCGGGTGCTGCCCGGCGTCGTGGCCGGCATCGGCGGCTACGGCAACTGCCTGGGTCTGCCCAACATCGGCGGCGAGATCGTCTTCGACGCCTGCTACGCCGGCAATCCGCTGGTCAACGCGCTTGCCGTCGGCGTGATGAAGCACGAGGACATCCACCTGGCCAGCGCCAAGGGCCTGGGCAACAAGGTGATCCTCTACGGCGCCCGGACCGGCGGCGACGGTATCGGCGGGGTCAGCGTGCTTGCCTCGGAAACCTTCACCGACACCGGCCCGACCAAACGGCCGGCGGTGCAGGTCGGCGACCCTTTCATGGAGAAGCTGCTGATCGAGTGCACGCTCGAAGTGCTCGGCGCCGGCCTCGTGGAGGGGATCCAGGACCTGGGCGGTGCGGGAATCTCGTGCGCCACCAGCGAGCTGGCCAGCAACGGCGATGGCGGCATGGCCGTGGCGTTGGACCTCGTCCCGCTGCGCGACGCAAGCCTCTCGCCCGAAGAGATCCTGATGAGCGAATCGCAGGAGCGCATGTGCGCCGTGGTGACCCCGGAGAAGGTCGAGGACTTCCTGGCGGTATGCGCCAAGTGGGACGTCGCGGCGACAGTCATCGGCGAGGTCACCGACACTGGCCGGCTGCGGATCACCTGGCACGGCGACGTGATCGTCGATGTGCCGCCGCGAACGGTCGCCCACGACGGGCCCGTGTACGACCGTCCGCTGGCGCGGCCGGAGTTCCAGGACGCGCTGGCGCGCGACACCCCTGACCGCCTCAAGCGCCCGACAGATCCGCGCGCGCTGCGCCAGACCATCATGGATTTGGTGGCCAGCCCCAACCTTGCCGCCAAGACGTGGGTCACCGACCAGTACGACCGCTACGTCCGGGGTAACACCGTGCTCGCCCAGCCCGAGGACGCAGGCGTCATCAGGGTCGATGAGGAAACTGGCCGCGGCGTGGCCATCAGCACCGACTGCAACGGCAGGTTTGCCAAGCTCGACCCATACGTCGGCGCCCAGCTCGCCTTCGCCGAGGCCTACCGCAACGTCGCGGCGACCGGCGCGATCCCGCTGGCCGTGACCAATTGCCTCAATTTCGGCTCGCCAGAGGACCCCGGGGTGATGTGGCAGTTCCGCGAGGCCGTTACTGGTCTTGCCGACGCCTGCTTGGCGCTGGGCACACCTGTGACCGGCGGCAATGTGAGTTTCTACAACTCCACCGGCGACACCGCGATTCACCCCACCCCCGTGGTGGGTGTCCTGGGCGTCTTCGACGACACCGACCGGCGTACGCCGATGGCTTGGGGACCCGACGGCGAGCTCATCTACCTGCTGGGTGCTACCGAGGACGAGTTCGCCGGCTCGGAATGGGCGCACCTGCAGGGGCACCTCGGCGGAACACCGCCCAAGCTCGACCTTGATGCCGAGCGCGTGCTCGGCGAGATCCTCGTGGCAGGCTCCCGCGACGGCATGCTGACTGCGGCGCACGACCTGTCCGACGGCGGTGTCGCGATGGGCATCGTCGAGATGGCGCTGCGCTCGGGCGTCGGTGCGCGACTGTGGATCCCCGACAACGTAGACCCGTTCGTGTTCCTGCTGTCGGAGTCGGCGACCCGGGCGCTGGTGGTGGTGCCGCGTTCGGAGGAACTGCGGTTCACCGAGATGTGCGGGGCGCGCCATTTCGCCTGCGAGCGGATCGGCGTGGTGGACTCCGGGCTGCGGGGGGACCTTGAGCGCGACGACGAGGTGCTGATCGTCGGCAATGTCTACGGCGAGGACTTGGTGCTCGGCTTCGACGAGTTGCGCGAGGCCTACGAAGGCACCCTGCCAACTCTGTTCGGCTAGCCGAGTGGCCCCGATGACCGTGCCCGGCCAGCACCCCCGTGGCCGCCCACCGGAGTCAGTCGCTGCCTGCCTCAGCGCCTGGCGCGATGGCGGGGCCCCCGATCGGGCGACGACCAAGGCCGCGGTGCGTGCGGTCACCGACGAACTCGCCACCAGGGCTCCCGGGCGCAGCGTCGAGTTGCGCGTTCCACCGTTCGCCGCTGTGCAGATCGTGGCCGGCACGACCCACCGCCGCGGCACCCCGCCGGCCCTGGTGCAGATCGCACCACGCGACCTGCTCGAACTCGCGGTGGGCGACCTGACCTGGGGCGACGCCATGGCGGCAGGCCGCGTTCGGGCATCTGGCGAACGCAGCGACCTGTCTGGCTACCTGCCGCTGTTCGACTGGGAGAAGGGGCTCGGCTAGCCGACCGTAATCGGCACCCGCACGTCCTGCTTGCCGGACACCTCGCACTTGACCTCGTATGTGCCCGCAGGGACATCCGCGGTGAACGTCTTCGTCAGGCCGGACGTGAGCCCCTCTGCCTCACCCATGATCTTGGTGTAGGCGCCGTTGTCCTGTCCGTAGAGGTAGATCTCGGCCTCGCCGCCAGCGGTCGAGGTGGCCTCGACAGTGACCCGGCCCGCGGCCAACGACGTCGAACTCAGCTGGCAGGCGTCGCCTGTCGCGGTGACCTTCAGCGTGTTCGCCGCGCCGCTGGCGGCGCTGGCGGCGCTGGCGCCGCTGGCCGACTCGCTCGAGCTGGTTGCCGATCCGCTGCACGCCGCGAGGGCGAACGAGCAGAAGAGGACGACGGCGGGGACATCTGGGCGCACGGGAATCTCCTACGTGAGTGAGTGGGGGCTGCTGCTGGGGTTGGTGAGGCCAGCCGTGGCTCTGTGAGCGTCTGCCGTCACACGGAGGCGGTGGGAGCGGTCGACGCGGTCGCCTTCGCCGCGGCTCCCACAGGCGCAGGCTGGGGCGTACGGGCAGGGCGCAGGTACAGGTACATCACCGGCACGAGGTAGGCCAGCCACACACCCAGTTCGAGCCACGTGGTCTGCGGCGAGAAGTTGACGGTTCCCTTGAGCACCGAGCCGTACCAGCTCGAGGTCGGCACCTGAGCGGACACATCCCAGGCCAAGGAGTTCAGCCCCGGTAGAACGGCGGCCTCCTGCAGGTCGTGTACCCCGTAGGCGAGGACGCCCGCGGCCACCACGATCAGAGCGACGCCGGTCCACTTGAAGAAGACCGCGAGGTTGAGGCGCAGGGCGCCCCGGTAGATCAACCAGCCCAGCAGCACCGCGGTCGCCAGGCCGAACACGGCGCCGATCAGCGGGACACCGCTGGTGGTGCCGGTGGCCTTCACTGCGGCCCAGAGGAACAGGGCCGTCTCCAGGCCCTCGCGCACGACGGCGATGAAGGCCACGACGGCCAAGGCCAAGCCGCCGGCCTTCAGCGCCTTGTCGAGCTGCCCGTGCATCTCGGACTTGAGGCCGCGCGCCGCCGACTTCATCCAGAAGACCATCCATGTCACGAAGACCACCGCGACGATGCTCAGGACCCCGCCGAAGATCTCCTGGGCCCGGAAGCTCATCGTGCGGCTCGTGAATGTCAGGGCCGCCCCGAAGAGCAGCGACAGCAGGATCGCGCCGGCAACGCCCGCCCAGATCAGTCGCACTTTGTCCCGGTTGCCGGTCCGCACCAGGTAGGCGATGAGGATGCCCACGACAAGGGACGCCTCGAGGCCCTCACGAAGGCCGATGAGGTAGTTGGACAGCACTTAGGTGCCTCCTCGCTGCTGTCGGAGACCGACGCGTCGATGCGCCGCCCGGATCGAAGTTAGGTTTGCCTAACCTATCCTATGGACTGGCTGAGGCGCACCCGCCGCCCCCGTCAAGATCCGGCTGGCAACCGGATGGCCGCCCTGGGAGCACGCCTGGCCCGACTGCTCACCCGCGTGACCCGTACACTCGAGATGTGGCGCGCGGTGACGGTCGGCTCTCGCACGATCTCCTCCCCGGTGAGAAGGGCCCGCAGGATGCCTGCGGCGTCTTCGGGGTCTGGGCCCCGGGCGAGGAAGTCGCCAAACTCACCTACTTCGGCCTCTACGCGCTGCAACATCGCGGCCAGGAGTCGGCCGGCATCGCGGTGTCCGACGGCCGCCGCATCCTCGTTTTCAAGGACATGGGCCTGGTATCGCAGGTGTTCGACGAGTCGGCGCTGGAGTCCCTGCGCGGCTACATCGCCATCGGCCACGCGCGGTACTCCACCACCGGATCGAGTACCTGGGCCAACGCCCAACCGACCTTCCGCACGACGCCGACCGGGCACATGGCGCTCGGCCACAACGGGAACCTGACGAACACCGCGGCGCTGGCCGACCGCGTCGCCGCAATGCGCGACGAGTCCGGCGAACTCCCCCTGCTCAACGGCCGCGAGGCGCCGACCAGCGATACCGAACTCCTCACCGCGATGCTGGCCGCGCATCCCACGGAGTCGCTCGAGGACGCCGCAGTCGCGGAGTTGCCGAACGTCCGGGGCGCCTTCTCGCTGGTGTTCCTGGACGAGAACACGCTGTATGCCGCCCGCGATCCGCAGGGCATCCGCCCGCTCGTGCTCGGCCGCCTGTCGCGCGGCTGGGTGGTAGCCAGCGAGACCGCGGCCCTGGATATCGTGGGCGCGACTTTCGTGCGCGACGTCGAGCCGGGCGAGCTCATAGCCATCGACGAGGACGGCGTCCGTTCACGCCGATTCGCGGCCGCCGCTCCGAAGTATTGCTTGTTCGAGTACGTCTACCTGGCCCGTCCAGACTCGATGCTCAACGGAATCAACGTGCACGGCGTGCGCGTTGCGGTGGGGCGCGAGTTGGCCAAGGAGCACCCCGCCGACGCCGACATCGTGGTGCCCGTGCCCGATAGCGGCACGCCGGCCGCGGTCGGCTACGCCCAGGGCTCCGGCCTGCCGTTCGCCCAGGGCCTGGTCAAGAACGCCTACGTCGGGCGCACCTTCATCTCGCCCTCTCAGTCGCTGCGGCAGCTGGGCATCAGGCTGAAACTGAACCCGCTGCGCGAAGTCATCGCAGGACAGCGGCTGGTGGTGGTCGATGACTCGATCGTGCGCGGCA
>JBIRBF010000251.1:0-2282 GCA_044326505.1 Candidatus Nanopelagicales bacterium
AGACCGCCGCCGAGCTGCTACGGCTGTCGCGCTCCAGCGGCCACGCCCGCTTCCCGGTGGCGGGCGAGGGCATGGACGACATCGTCGGCATGGTGCACTTCAAGGACGCGCTGCGCGTTGCGCGGGTGGACCGCCGGCATACCCAGGTGCGGGCGATCATGCATCCAGCGCTGGCGGTCCCGGAGGCCCTCGAGCTCGATTCCCTCATGGATGCGCTGCGCGCAGACCCACTGGCAGCGGCCATCGTCGTGGACGAGTACGGCGGCACCGCCGGCATGGTCACGCTCGAGAATCTGGTCGAGGAGATCATCGGCGAGATCCACGACGAGCAGGACCAGCCCCGCGACGAGATTCTCCAGCGCGCCGACGGTTCCTGGCTGCTCGCCGGGCGGCTGCGTCCCGACGAGGTTGCGGCCGCCCTGGACCTGGACCTGCCTGAAGGGGAAGTCAGCGAAACGCTGGCCGGACTCTTGATCGAGCGGTTGGGGCGGTTGCCCGAGGTCGGCGACTCGGTGATCGTGGCAACGACTCACGGCCGGCAGTCGGTGCGCCTGACGGTCACGCGCCTGGACGGCCGGCGGGTGGATCGCATGTCGGCCGTGGTCAGCCACAACGGGGGAGCCTGGTGAGCGACTTCGGCGGCATCGCCCTCGCCGTCGGGCTGCTGCTGGCCAACGGGTTCTTCGTCGGGGCCGAATTTGCGGTGATCTCGGCCCGGCGGACACAGATCGAACCCCTCGCCGACAACGGGTCTGCTGCCGCGCGGGTCACGCTTCGGGCGATGGAGCAGGTCTCGCTCATGCTCGCCGGCGCGCAGCTCGGCATTACCGTCTGCAGCCTGGGCCTGGGCGCCGTCGGGGAACCAGCGGTCGCGCACGTCCTGGAGGGTCCGTTCGAAGCCCTCGGCATACCGGCGTCGCTGCGCCATGCCCTGTCCTTCGCCATCGCCCTGTCGATCGTGGTGTTCCTGCACATGCTCGTCGGCGAAATGATCCCCAAGAACGCCGCACTCTCGCAGCCCGAGCGCGCAGCGCTGCTGCTCGGACCCTTGCTGTACTGGTTAGTGTGGCCGATCCGGCCGCTCATCTGGGTGCTCAACAGCGCCTCGAACGGCGTGCTTCGGCTGCTGCGCGTGCCGATCAAGGGCGAGGTCGCGTCGGCATTCACCCGAGAGGAAGTCGCGGACCTGATCGCCGAGTCGGGTCGGGAGGGCCTGCTGCGCCCAGCCCAGCGCGAGCGCGTGGAGGGTGCGCTGGAATTCACCACGCAGACCCTGGCCGACGTCGCTCAACCCGCTGCTGACTTCCGGGCAATCGCCCCCGACACCACCATCGGCGAACTCGAGGACCTGGCTATCGAGACCGGGTTCTCACGCTTCCCGATGCGCACCCCGGCCGGGGAGTTCCTCGGCTACTGCCACGTGAAGGACTTGGTGGACTCCCCCGCCGACCGACTGCGGGAACCGATCCCGAAGGCCGCGGTGCGAACCATGACCACGATCTCCGGAGACGCGAACCTGCGCGATGCGGCGGTCGCGATGGCCGCCCACGGCAGCGGATCGCACCTAGCTGTCGTCAAGACCGAGGGGCAACCGGACGCGCTCGTCACCCTCGACGATGTGGTGAGCGAACTGATCGGCGAGATCCGTCAGGGCGCCGCCGGCGACTGAGTCCGCTCCGAATCAGCCGGCCTCGACCTCGGACTCGGGCTGCGCCGGGCCGCCGGCGGAATCCGCAGTCGCGTCGCTCGCGGGTGCCGGAGCAGCCTGCTGCGGGACGGCTGCGTCCTCCGCCTTTGCCGCACGGCGCTTGCGGGTGACGATGTAGGCGCCCACCCCGATGGCCGTCACCACCAGGACCGCGGCCACCCCCGCGCCGACCTTGGCAACCTTGGCGCCCTCTTCAACCCCGCGCTGGGCGAGGTCGAGGCCCCGATCAGCCTGGTCGAGCAGACGATCCGAGTCGCCGAGCGCACGGTCCGCTAGGCCCATTGCGACCTCGCCCGAAGCCACTCCCTGGCGCAACTCCGCGACACCCTCATGGGCTGACGCGAATACCGAGTCCACCGAGCTGCTCATCGATCCTCCTGGTTGGTTGCTGACGGCCGTGCCACGTACCCATCCATCTCAACACACTCGGCGCATGCACGTCGCGCTGCCGGGTGCCTCCAGTACCTCCATCAGCGCCTCGGGGGCGGGAAGGTCGGATCCGGCGGCGGCTGGGCCTCCTCCGGGGCGGCGGTGCCCGCCGGGGCGGCGGTGCCCGCCGGGGCAGCGGTGCCCG
>JBIRBF010000200.1:0-4683 GCA_044326505.1 Candidatus Nanopelagicales bacterium
CCCCCTCTTGCTCCCACCCCCCCCCCCCCCCCTCCTCCCCCCGCCGGCGCCGCCCCCCCCCAACCCCTGCTTGGGGGCCCGCCCGGCGCCGCGGCTTGTCTATACCTGGGTCTGCGGCTGCTCCCCGGTCAGCCGGCACACCAGATCCCACAGCCGACCAGCCTCACCGTCCTCGGGGTTGGTCCAAGGCACCTTCACGGTGTTCCGGGGTGCGCGGTCGTGCCAGAACCGTCCGCTCGACTCGGCGGCCTCGGGCGCCGTCGCCAGCCACACGATCGTGTCGGCGCCCTCTTCCGGCGTTCGCAGGAACGGCCCGGTGATTCGGCGGAATCCGGGCAAGGCAGCCGCCACACCAGGAGTGTCCGCCCATCCCGGGTGCATCGCGTGGAACACCGGCGGCGCCCCTGCTGTGCGCGCGGCCCATTCCGAGTTGAGCGCCACCTGCGCCCGCTTGGCCCGGGCATAGGCCCGGACGCCGTCGTAGTGCTCCGCGTCGTACTCGACCTGGTCGGCCACCAGCCGCTCGGCGTACATTCCGCCGCTGGACACGACGATCACCCTCGAGTCCGGGGTGGCCGACAGCAGCGGTAGCAACCCACACGTGATGACGTGCTGGCTGAGTACCTGGGCGGCGAAGGTCTGCTCGAAGCCCTCCGAGGTCTGGCGGAAGTCGTGCACCAGGGCGCCGGCGTTGTGGATGAGCACATCCAGGCGGTCGTAGTTCTCGTTCACCTGATCGACCAGGCGGCGCGCCTCCGACAGCAGCGTGAGATCGCAGCGGATCGTGCGCACGGCTGGGGCACCCGCGTCGATGCAGCCGAGCTCGACCGCGGCGAGTCGCTCGGCGTCCCTACCCACAAGCACCAGCTCCGCACCCAGACGTGCCAACTGCAGCGCCGCCGCGCGACCGATCCCGGACGACGCTCCGGTGAGCAGGACCACCCGACCGGTCATGTCCGTCGGGACCCAGTCCCAGCCGAAGAGGCGCCGTCGCGCGGCGATCCCTAGGCGGCTGAAGCTGCCGGCCACGCTCGCCTCGAGCGCGGCGTCGAGCGCCTTCGCGGCGGACGTGATCACTACGCGCCCTGCGCGGGCAAGGCGCCGAGCGCGGTGACCAGGCCTCCGCGGGCGCGGCGCCCGATGACCTGCATGGCGAGGCCGAAACCTGGGTCGAAGACAGAGCGAAGGCCCTTGCCGGTCAGCTGCGCGTCGTAGGTGACCTCGGTTCCTGAGCCGGGGCGCGGGACGAAGGTGATGACGTCGTAGGACACGACGTCGCGGTTCTCGGCCCGCAGCGCCACCCTGCCCGGCGCGGTGGCGCTCGGCGGCGGTTCGGCCTCGACGATTTCGTACTCCAGCGGCCACCGCAGCAGCGACCACCCCACTACGACCCGGTACCGGGCGCCCAGGGCGCCGGGTTCGCCGGAGAGCAGGGTCGCCTCGGCGACAGTCGGGTCCCAGTCCATGATCGAGGCAAAATCCGCCAAGTAGGCGTAGGCCACATCGGTGGCGGCGGGTGAGGGGACGGCGGTGCGATAACGGGCCATGGAGCCAGTATCCGATGTGGGCCAATCGTCGACGGCCACCGCCTCGAACCGGCTGGCCCGGCCCATCCCAGTCAGGGGCCAGTCTCCCGGGGATGAGCGGTCGCGCTGCTGGCGATGGGCGATCGTGCCGAGTCGCCGCGCGGGCCCCGGTGGGAGGATGCCCCTGTGGCTGATGGGTTCGGGGTCTACGTGCACGTTCCCTACTGCGCGAGCCGTTGCGGGTACTGCGACTTCAACACCTACACCGCAGCCGAGTTGGGTCCCGGCCTGAGCCGGGCGACCTACGCCGACGATGTCTGCCGCGAGATCGACTTGGCCGCGGCAGCCATGGGGGAGCCGCCCGAGGTGTCCACGGTGTTCTTCGGCGGCGGCACGCCCACGCTGCTGCCCGCCGATGACCTGGTGCGAGTGCTGCGCCACCTGCGGAGCACTTTCGGCCTCGCCGACGGCGCGGAGATCACGACAGAGGCCAATCCGGAGACCGTCGACCCGGCCTACTTCGAGCGCCTGCGCGCCGGCGGGTTCACCCGCGTGAGCCTGGGCATGCAGAGCGCGTCGGAGTCGGTCCTGCGGGTGCTGCAGCGTCGCCACACGGCCGGTCGAGCGGTGGCGGCGGCCCGCGAGGCGGCCGAGGCCGGATTCGACTACGTGAGCCTGGACCTTATCTACGGCACCCCCGGGGAGGACCCGGCCCAGTGGCGGTCGAGTCTGGCAGCGGCCGTGGACGCCGGGGTGGGGCACGTTTCTGCCTACGCCCTGACCGTCGAGCAGGGAACCGCGCTCGGCGCGGCGGTGGCCCGTGGCGCCATGGCCGCGCCGGATCCGGATGCCGCGGCTGCCGCATACGAGGTCTGCGACGACGTGCTCACCAGCGCAGGTCTGACCTGGTACGAGATCTCCAACTGGGCTCGGCCCGGCCACGAGTGCCGGCACAACGTGGGGTACTGGTCGCCGGGTTGGCAGTGGTGGGGCTTTGGCCCCGGTGCGCACAGCCTGATCGACGGCGTGCGATTCCACAACGTGAAGCACCCCCGCACGTATGCCCGGCACCTGGGACAAGGGCAGTTGCCGATCGCCGATCGCGATGTGCTGACCGCCGACGACAGGCGTACGGAGGCCATCATGCTGGGGCTCAGGCTGCGTTCCGGGCTGCCGCTGCAGGGCCTCGCATCGGCCGAGGTGGACGCTCTGGCGGCCGAAGGCCTGCTGCAGCGCAAGGGCAACCGGGTCGTCCTCACCCGGACCGGCAGACTGCTGGCCGACCGGGTGACCCTGCGGCTGCTCGGCTGATACGTTCCGGTGATGCCCGAACTCATCTCACACCGCGGTGATGACATCCCCGAAATCGCCGACGCGGTCGCGGCGGCCGAGCGGCGCATCGCGGACGCCGGCCCCGAGTACGGCTCGCGCGAACAACTGCTGGCCGACCTCGAGCTGTGGCAGCAGTGCGACCTGGGTCGATGGATGCTGGTGCATCATGGCTGGAACGCACACTGGACGCGCTACTGCATCGGCTACGACCGCGACGACGCGGATGTGACGAATCCGGTGGAGCGCTTCTTCCTGACCGAGACGCCGGCGGTAGCGGCGACCAGGCAGCGTTGGGCGATCATGTCCAGGATTGCGGCCGAGTTGCTGCCGACCGGTGGCATGGGGATGTCGGTGCCGTGCGGCCTGATGGACGACCTCGTCCTATTGCCGAATGCATCGTCGGCGACGCTGGTGGGGCTGGATCTGGACGCCGAGGCCGTGGAGCAAGCGGCCGAGAGCGCGGCCGGGCATGGATTGACCGACGTGGTGTGCGCGGTGGGCGACGCCTGGGAGCCGCAGCGCGCGCACGTCACCTTCGGTGACGCGGCGACGTATACGCGCGCCGTTGAGGGTGGGGTGGATCTGTTGATGTCGAACGGGCTGAACATCTATGTCGAAGAGGACGACCAGGTCGTCGACCTGTATCGCGCCTTCCGTGGCCTGGTGCGCCCCGGTGGGTCGCTGGTCGTGAGCGCGTTGACGACGCCGGCGGAGTGGGACCTCTCCGGCGTCCCTCGCGAGGTGTCCCGACGGTCCTTGGGTCTGTCCCTGATCAACGACGTGCAGTGGGCGAATTACCGACCGGTGGACACCACGATCGCGCAGTTGAACGCTGCCGGGTTCGAGGTTCGGGATGTGCAGTACGACCAGGGACGGGTCTTCCCGGCATTCGTCGCTACCTGACGCGCCGGGCACAGCGAAGCGCCGGCGCCCCCGTCGCAACGGGGGCGCCGGCGCTCGTCTGCACCAAGCGAGGTTATGCAGCGACGAACTGGTTCTGCAGCTTGCGGTAGGCGTAGGTCTGCATCAGCACGACGATCGGAATCGCGGCCAGCAGGCCCACCCCGCAGATCAGCGCGCCGACGAAAGTAACCAGCAGCGTGACCAGGTACAGCAGGATCAGTGGGCCGACGTGGTCCTTGACGAAGGACCAGCTTGCCTTGATCGAGTCAATGGCGCCCATGTCGCGGTCGAGGATGAAGAACATGAAGAACTGCGACAGGAACATCACGATCAGGCCGGGGATGTAGCAGAGCATGAACCCGATCGAGGTGAGGATGGCCACCAGGAACCCGGCGCCAATGATCCGGCCAAGGCGGTCGGTGGCGAAGAAGTCCTTGAAAGCGACCGGCTGGCCGTTGGCCGTGAGCAGCCCGCCGCGGAGCACGGCCGCCTGCATGATGTAGCCATAGGCCGCCATCACAAGGCCCATGATCCCGCTGACCAGCAGGACTCCGAACATTCCCGCGGCGAGCAGCCCGCCGGATCCGCCGGTCACCGTGCACTCGCCCGTGATCTGGTCGCACTCGATACCCGAGGCCGCGGAATTGCCAACGAGGCCGAATGCGCTGATGGCGAAGTAGAAGATGCCGTAGATGACGGCGCCGATCGCCAGGAACACCGCGAGCGCTCCGACGAAGGGGGCCCAGTTCTCGGTGAACTTCTTCCAGCCCCAGCTGAAGGCGTCGCCGACGGAGAACTGCACCGGTCCGCTCGCACCGTAGGGAGGCTGCCCGCCCGGGGGCATGCCGCCGTTGGGGGGTTGGCCGCCGTACGGGGGCTGGCCGCCGTAGGGGGGCTGGCCGCCGTAGGGAGGCTGCCCACC
>JBIRBF010000240.1:0-2726 GCA_044326505.1 Candidatus Nanopelagicales bacterium
CACGACGCGGCCGGACCAACCCCGAGTTGGTCCGGCCGCGTCGTGTGTGGCCTTCCGGATGTGCCCCCGGGCGGGATCGCCGTCAGCTGTAGACGCGCAGCATGCTCGGGTGCGACGTGAATGTGGCAGAGGTGATGCTGCCCAGCCCCTCGCCGTCGATCTGGAGCTGCACCGGCGGTTCGCACGACACGGAGAATTCCGACAGGTCGGTGCCCACGAACAGACTCTTGGTGGAGCCCGCCTTGGACTGCATGATGACGCGTCTGGCGTAGCGCAGGCCCTCCACGACCCGCATCCGGCGCACTGCCCACACGCCAAGGCCCGTGTCCCAGGTGGTCTCCGGCAGCGGGTTCACCGCGAGCGTGCCCAGGTAGGTCCAGGGGGACGCGTTCTGAATGATTGCCAGGAAGACGCCTTCGACAGTGCCCTGCCCGGGCACGAAGAGCGTCATCGCCGGCTCCTTGCGGTTGGTGCCCGCGAAGAACGTCCGCAGGGTCGTCGTCAAGTAGCGAGTCGGGCTGGCCTCCTTGCCCTTTGCCCGGGCGGCCTCCATGTTGTGGATGATCTCGGCGTCCAGACCCAGCCCAGCGTTGAAGGTGATCCAGCGATCGAAGGCTTCGCCGTCAGCGCCGACTCCCCTCGCGTGGGCCAGCCCGATCGTGCGGGTGCGCTCGTGGCGCAGCGCATCCACGAGCTCGCCGGTGGCCTCGACTGGGTCGATGGGAAAGCCCAGCGCCCGGCTGAAGACGTTTGCGCTACCGCCGGGAACGGCGCCGAACCGGGGCAGCTGCTCGGGGCCACGTTCGCCTCGGGAGGCCATCATCCCGTTGATGGTCTCGTTCACCGTGCCATCGCCGCCAAGAGTCACGACGACGTCCAGGTCCTCAGCCACCGCCCGCGCGCCGAGCTCCATGGCGTGGCCGCGGTGGTCGGTGCGGACGGCCTCCAGGTCGAACTGGTCGGCGAGGGCATGGATGAGCACATCGCGGGTCCGGTCGGTGGTCGCGGTGGCCTTCGGATTCACGACCAGCAGTCCTCGCATGCCCGCAGCCTATGCGGGCATGCACGCCCGCGACGCGTCGGCGGCCGACGGGGCGCGGGGGTATCGTCGTGGCGTGACGTCGCCCCCGCAGTGGCCGCTGCGCCTCGCCATCGGTATCTCGGCGTTCGAAGCTGTTGCCCTCGTGGCCTACGCGATGGCGATTGGCATCGCCGGCCGCAACAGTCGCGGTTCCACCGTGACCGCAACGGGCGTCGAGGTCGCGATCTACCTCGTGTTCGCCGCCCTCATCGCTCTAGTGTGCTTCGGGCTGGTGCGGCGCAATTCGCTGGCCCGCACGCCCTACCTGATCGTCGAGGTGTTCGTCGGCATCGTCGGCTGGACCGTCCTGTCCGGCGACGGGACTTGGACCAAGGCGAGTGGTGCACTCATCTTGCTGCTCGGCGTCGTCGGGGTGGTCAGCTCACTGATGCCGGGGCTCATGCGGTTGCTCGAGCCCGAGGAAGGCGTCGAAGGCAGCGCGCGCGGAACCTAGACCGCGCCGGGCTGCGGTTCGGAGAGGCCCTCCCGCAGCTGCGCGAGGGCCTTACGGAGGAGCCGGGAGACGTGCACCTGCGAAACCCCTAGCTCGGCGGCGATCGAGGCCTGGGAGCGCTGGCGGAAGTACGTGCCGATGATGATCAGCCGCTCGCGCTCCGGCAGAGCGTCCAGAGCTGGCCGGAGCGTTTCGCGGCGCTCCACGATCGCGTAACCCAGTTCTTCGGCCTGGAGTCGAGTCTGCTGCGACCAGTCGCCGTCGAGGCCGGCGAGGGGCCTGGCCTGGTAGGCGCCCATCGCGTCGATCGCCTCGACGATGTCGTCCAGCGAAACTCCCAGCGCATCGGCGAGCTGCTGCGGCGTGGGCTTTCTGCCGTTCCGCTGTTCGAGCGCGGCTTCCGCCGGGCGGATTTGCACCGTGAGATCGCGGATCCTGCGGGGCACTCCGACTGACCAGGTGGAGTCCCGGAAGTAGCGTTTGATGCTGCCGGCGATCGTCACGCTGGCATAGGTCGAAAACGATGCGCCGTTTGTGGGATCGAAGCGGCGGATGGAGTCGAGCAGCCCTCGGTCCGCCACGGCGTTCAGGTCGTCGCGCTCGGCGCGGCCGTTCGCGTAGCGGTGGGCGATGCCACGAGCGAGGCCGCGGAAGGCCACCAGCAGCTGCTCTTCGGCCCGCATGCGCTCGGCCGCGCCGGCATCCGGGTCCTGTGCCGTGGCGATGAGACCTTGGGCCTGGTCGTCGTCGAGCCAGGCGCGCCGGGGCGTGCCGCCGACGCTCACGCCTGCTCCGCCGGGGCGGTTACGGGCGCCGGAGCGGCAATCACCGCCATGACCGACCCGCCGTCCGCGCCGGGTACCAGCTCGACGGCGTCGCTGAGCTCGCCGATCAGGCTCCAGGCGAACGACGACTGGTCGGGTTCGGCGGCGGTGCTGGCCGTGGCCAGGATGCGCAGTAGGCCGCTGAGCCGTGCCAACTCGAAGGTGACGGATCCTTCGACCTCGTCGTCGAGGGTCGGCCACAGCGCCGCGAGCTCGGCGACGACCTGGCGGGCGTCGTCGATGCGGTCGATCGTCAGCCCGGCCGCCGTCGCCTCGCACGTGACCGCGGCACGCGCGATGCGGACCCCGGCCGGGGCCCTGGGCACGCGCAGGATCACCGCTGGGCCGCCTGCCTCGGCCGGACCCG
>JBIRBF010000044.1:0-15715 GCA_044326505.1 Candidatus Nanopelagicales bacterium
CTAGGCACGCACTGAGCGTGCGCGAGCCCTACGGCATCTGGGGCAACCAGAGCGAGGACGAACGCGAGGCTACGGTGCGCCGCAGTCGCCTGGCCGCCGCGGGCTGAGTACGCCGTCTCGCAACCGCAGCAGTGAGCCCCGACCCTCACGAGGGTCGGGGCTCACTGACGTTCTCGCCGGGTCTGCCCTGGAGGAACAGCGGCCGTGGCGCCCTAGTGGAGGGCACCACCGTGGTGGGAGTGCCCGTGGCCGAACTCGTCGTCCTCATCGTCCTCGGGCTTGTCCACCACCAGCACGTCGGTGGTGAGCAGCATCGACGCGACCGAGGCGGCGTTCTCGACCGCGGCGCGGGTCACTTTCACCGGGTCGATGACCCCATCGCTCACCAAGTCCCCGTACACGCCGGTGCGCGCGTTGAAGCCCTCGCGCGGACCGAGCTCAGCGACCTTCGAGATCACGACGTAGCCCTGCTCGCCGGCGTTCTCGGCGATCCAGCGCAGCGGCTCGACGATGGCCCTGCGCACGATGCCGACGCCAGACTTCTCGTCGCCCTCCAGACCGAGGTCGCCGTCCAGCGCGGAGGCGGCATGCACCAGAGCCGCGCCGCCACCGGCGACGATGCCCTCTTCGATGGCCGCACGCGTCGACGACACCGCGTCCTCGATCCGCAGCTTGCGCTCCTTCTGCTCTACCTCGGTCCAGCCGCCCACCTTGATCACGCAGACCCCGCCGCTGATCTTGGCAAGGCGCTCGGACAGCTTCTCGCGGTCCCAGTCGGAATCGCTGCGGTCGATCTCCGCGCGAATCTGAGCCACGCGATCCTCGACGGCGGCGTGGTCGCCGGCGCCGTCGACGATCGTGGTGGTGTCCTTGGTGACGACGATGCGCCGCGCGGTACCGAGATCGTCCAGACTCACCTGGTCGAGCTTCAGACCGATCTCCTCGGACACCACGGTCGCACCCGTGAGGATCGCGATGTCCTGCAGGATCGCCTTGCGACGGTCACCGAAAGCGGGAGCCTTGACCGCGCAGGACGTGAAGATGCCGCGCATCTTGTTGACCACGAGGGTACTCAGGGCCTCACCATCGACATCCTCGGCCAGGATGAACAGCGCCTTGCCGCTCTGGGCGACCTGCTCGAGTACGGGCAGCAGGTCGGCGATGGCCGAGATCTTGCCCTGCACCAGCAGGATGAAGGGATCGTCGAGCACGGCCTCCATGCGCTCAGGATCGGTGACGAAGTACGGCGAGATGTAGCCCTTGTCGAACTGCATCCCCTCGGTGTACTCCAGCTCGACACCGGTGGTCTGGGACTCCTCGACGGTGATCACACCGTCGGCGCCGACCTTGTCGAACGCCTCGGCGATGACCTCGCCGACCTCGGCGTCCTGGGACGAGATGGTCGCCACCTGGGCGATCTCGTCGCGGCCGTCGACGGCGCGGGAGCCCTCGAGCAGGGCCGCGTTGACTGCCTCCACGGCTGCGTCGATGCCGCGCTTGAGCGACAGCGGCGAACCGCCGGCGGTCACGACCCGCAGGCCCTCGCGCACCATGGCCTGGGCCAGGACGGTGGCGGTGGTGGTGCCGTCGCCGGCGATGTCGTTGGTCTTGGTGGCGACCTCCTTGACGAGCTGCGCCCCGAGGTTCTCGTAGGGGTCGGTCAGCTCGATGTCACGGGCGATCGTCACACCGTCGTTGGTGATTGTGGGTGCGCCCCAGGCCTTGTCCAGCACCACGTTGCGGCCTTTCGGGCCGAGGGTGACGCGGACGGTGTCGGCGAGGGCGTTGACGCCGCGCTCAAGCGAGCGCCGGGCGGCATCGTCGAATTCAAGGATCTTGGGCATGTGGTCTCTTTCGCAACTAAAGCGGGTCAGTGGTGAGCACAGCGGGGCCGGCACTTAGAGCCGGCACATCACACACGAGCGGGCGCCCCGGCGCCGCTCGGCCCGGGGCGCCCGCTCTGGGATTGTGTGACTTACTTGTCGACGACCGCGAGGACGTCGCGGGCGGAGAGGATGAGGTACTCCTCGCCCTGGTACTTGATCTCGGTTCCGCCGTACTTCGAGTACACGACGACGTCGCCGACGTTGACGTCCATGGGGACGCGGTCACCGCCGTCGTTGAAGCGGCCAGGACCCACAGCGAGGACCTTGCCCTCCTGCGGCTTCTCCTTGGCGGTGTCCGGGATGACCAGGCCCGACTGGGTCTTCTGCTCGGCGTCGAGCGGTTGCACGAGGATGCGGTCCTCGAGCGGCTTGATGGCGACCGACACGGTCTAACCTCCGTTTGGCACAGGATGGACACTTGCGTGGAATTGACGCGACGACGCGCGTCGCGAAATACGGAAGACGCCACCCGCCGTCGCGGTGCGGAGAGCGATCCCGCTTGGCACTCAGTGTTCCTGAGTGCCAGATCAAACGTTAGCACTCACATCCCAGGAGTGCCAGTGGGAGTCCGTGTGACGCGAGTCGCACCGGCTCCGCCGACGGCCATGACAACTCGCGCGGTTGGGGCACGGCTAGCGTGGATTCATGCCGTCGGACCCGCACTTCCTGGACACCCCGGACGGGCGCAGGGCGGTCGACCTCGCCCGGGATCTGCTCTCGGGCACTGCCCACGATCCCCTGCGCGCACGCGCCGCGCTGGACCGGGCCTTGCCCGGACTGGCCGCGAACGATGCCCGCGAGGCGATGGCGCAGGCGCAGCTGCAGTTGCGCGCCGCGGCCCGGTTCGATAGCGCCGCGGAGCTTTCCTGGACCGTCGCCGGCCTCGCTGAGGCCTCCCGGCAATGCGCGACGCGGCGGCGTGCCCAGCGCCTGCTCGACGCCGGCGTCGAGCAGGTGGCCGACCTCACCGGCGGACTCGGCCTCGACGCAATTGGATTCGCGCAAGCAGGGCTGACCGTCGTTGCAGTTGAGCGCGACCCCCTCGTAGCCGAACATGCTCGGCGCAACGCGCGACGCCTGGGCGTGGACGACCGGCTGAGCGTGATCACCGGCTCCTGTCAAGACGAGGCGATCCTCGGAGGGCTTGCCACCGAAGCATGGTTCGTCGATCCGGCCCGGCGGCCGGACCACACGAGGATCGACGGCAGCCACATCCGGCTCGACGATCCGGAACGCTGGTCGCCACCCTGGTCGTGGGTGCTGGCCCAGGTCGGGCGGCCGCGGGTCCTGCTCGCAAAGACGGCCCCCGGCATCGACCATGCCGCACTGGCGACCCCCGGCGGCGCGACCGTCGAATGGGTCTCGCAGGACGGTCAGCTGTTGGAGGCAGCACCGCTGTGGTCGGAGGCACCGGCCACGCCCGGAAAGCACCGGGCCGTGCTGATCGACTCCCGAGGACGCACCGTGCTGGAGCTCGACGCCTCCACGGTCGACACGAGCGCCATCCCAAAGGCGTCGGCGCCCGACACCGGCGAGGTGCTGATCGATCCCGATCCGGCCATTGTTCGCGCTGGGCTCGTGCGAAACCTGGCTGCTGCGACCGGCAGTCGGATGGCTGACGATCATCTGGCGTACCTCGTGGCCGCGGACCCGCTCACCGCGCAGTGGGAGCACGCTGGTCGGCAGTGGCGCCTGGTGCACGTCGGTCCCTACCGGAAGCGGGAGCTCGCCGACGCCTGCGCGGCCCACGGAATCGGCCACGTCGACATCACGGGCCGAGGCCGATCGTTGGACGCCGCGCGGGTGCGCAAGGACCTGCGGCTGCCCGGGGGCGGACGCCGCGGAGTCGTGGCGGTGTTCGGGCTTGGGCCGCAGCGCACGACCCTGGTGGCCCTGGGCGTGCCAACCGCTCAACCCGGGGCGCCGCGACTCGATCCTTGACGCGTGCCGCCCTCTCTCACGACCGCGAGGAGGCATCGTGTCGGAGGCATAGGGCACCGTAGTGGCCAACGCCATCGGGGCGGTGCTGCATCGCGAGGAGGGCTACATGCCAGGGGACGAGAACGATACGGTGCCGGATGCCGAGCTCTGGGCACGGCTCGGCAGCGCCGAAGGTCACGATCGCGTGGACCTGCTTGAGCAGCTCGGCGAGCGCTCGCGCGATCGCGCTGAGTTCGCCCAGGCGGCAGCGATCTTCGCCGAGATCGCCTCAATCTGGGACGACGCGGATCGGGCTCCCGAGGCGGGCTACGCGCTCCAACGAGTGGGATGGTGCCTGTTCGGCAACCGGGAGTTCGACGAGTCAGCCGCTGCCTACGCCGACAGCGCGGCCAGGTTCGCGGCGGCGGGACGCAGCGTGGAGGCCGCGCATGTCCTGTGGCTCCGGGCGGAGGCACTGCGGATGGGCGGGGACCTCGAGGGTTGCCTGGCGGCATCCAAAGAGTCACGACAACTCGCCGAAGCGGAAGAGGAATGGACCATCGCCGGCGAGAGCTGCCACGAGGCCGCCCGCGCGCTGTACTGGCTCGATCGCGAGGCGGAGGCCTACGAGGCCTGCTGCCAGAGCCGGGACTTCTTCCGGCTGGCCGGACAACCGCTGCGAGTCATGGCGGTGGACGACTTCGCGCTCACAGTGACGCTCTTCCTCGGTGACTTCGAGCGGGCGATGGAACTGGCCAACAACTGTTACGTGCTCGCACGCGCATCATCCACACCCCACGACGACGCCTATGCCATGCGTCGGCTGGCCGAGACGCACCGGCGTCGAGGCGAACACACCGCTGCCATCGAACTCGCAGAGCGTGCCCGCGAGCGGTATCGCGACGACGACGACTTGCTCGGCGTCGCGCAGAGCGAGCGGATCCGAGCCCAGACGCTGCTCGAGCTCGACCAGCCCGACGCTGCCCTGGCCGTGTTCACCGACGCCCGCGTCCTGTTCGACGCCACCGGCGACGACTACGGGGCCTTCGTCTGCGATGCCCGGCGTTCCATCGTGCTGCACGGGCTGGGCCGCTACGAGGACGCGGCTCGACTCAACCGCCAACTCGCGCACAACCTGGTCTCGGCCGGTCCCGAGCTGGCCGTCGAGCTCGGCTGGACGGTCGCGCGGCTGGCCGACAACCTCATCGTCAAGGGCGACGGCCCGGGGTGCCTGGCCGTGGTGGATGAGTGGCGCGCCACCCTGGACGGCGGCGACGAGCGTCATCGCGCGCCGTTCCTGGCGCTGCTGGCTTCCCGCGCGCGTGCGCTCGACGAGGTGGGCGAAGGTGACGCTGCCGTGGCACAGGCCGAGGAGGTCCTCGCCCTCACCACGAGTGCCGAGGTATCCCAGGGCACGGCCTACTGCTATGAGCTGCGCGCGCGGGCGCTGATGGCCAAGGGGGATCCCCAGGGCGAGAAGGAACTCGCCCACGCCATCGCGCTGCACCTCGCCGACGGCGACGTCGACCGCGCGCGTCGGCTGTCGCAGTCGTTCATGCCCGACATCGACCAGGGTGCGCGGCAGGATCGGCTGGATAGCCGCACCGACGACGTTGCACCAGGCCACGGCCCGGAACTAGGCGGCTGAACCCTAGTCTTGGCCGGTGGCCGAGCATCGCGTGTCCTCTCCCGAGCTCGCCCGCGCACGGGAGATCGCCATGCGCATCGCCCTCGCCAAAGGCTGCAGCCCCGAGGACGCCGAGGACATCGCCCAAACGGCACTGGTGCGCCTCATCTCTCAGGAGCCGGCGCCGACCAATGCCGAGGCGTGGACCACCCGCACTGCCCGCAACCTCGTCGCCGACCATTACCGGCGCCGTCGGCGAGCGAGCCAGAAGGCGGTGCCCAGCCGTGGCGCCGAGCCGCTCCGCGTGGCAGATCCCGATGGGCGCCCAGACGCGCTGGCCGCGTTCGTCCGGCACGCCGTCCCCACCAGCCTGGAGGGGATGACGGACGTGTCCCGCGGCCAGCTCGAGGCGCACCTTGCACGGGTGCTCACGGAGCGAGAGCTGAGCGTGGCCGCGCTGAAGGCCGACGGTCTCGCGCTGGCCGAGATCGCGGAGCGGCTGGGCTACGCCAACGCAGCGACCGTCAAGACCACGCTCGCTCGAATCAGGGTGAAACTGGCCGATCTCACGCCGGAACTGATGCAGTTCAAAGGGCACCCACGACCCTACTGAGGCTGCGGATGCTTGGCTCCAGCTGCCACCACTGGTACCTCATCTGCTCCGCGCTGGCGAACCGGTCCGCCTCCGAGGGCATGACCGCTCGGGTGAGGAAGTCGCTCACATCCGCGTCGATGCCGGGCCGAAGCTCGCCTGGGCGCGCCGGGCTAGAGCGCAGGGTCGGATGGCGCCCGACCAGGAACTCCGCCAGATACGGATGGTCGCCCGTGACTAGCTCGAACATCAGCGCACCCAGCGCGTAGCGGTCAACCATGGGATCGACCAGCGGACCGTGCGCCAACACATCGGGCGGCAGGTACTGCACCGAGCCCGAAATCG
This sequence comes from Candidatus Nanopelagicales bacterium, assembly GCA_044326505.1. GTDB lineage: Bacteria > Actinomycetota > Actinomycetes > S36-B12 > UBA10799 > JACJWR01. The sequence continues at coordinate 6,371 of JBIRBF010000044.1, forward strand.
TCGTCTCGCGGCCGACGGGCCGGGTGAGGTTGAAGTCGATCAATTTGATGATCCCGTCGCGGTCGAGCATCACATTGGCCGGCTTGATGTCGCGATGCACCACGCCGACCGCCTCCAGGTACGCAATGCCGTCGAGCAGCTGGGCGCCCGTCGCGAACACCTGCTCGCCGCTCATCCGCACCTCGCCATAGGCGTACTCCTCCAGAGTCGCGCCGTCGATCCATTCCGACACCAGGATCCAGGTGCCGTCCGCGCCCAGCGGCACTGGCAGATACGTTCGAACCACGTTGCGGTGAGCCAGGCCACGCAGCAGGGCAACCTCATTGCGCAGGCTGCGATTGGCCGCGTCGGAGCGAGGGTCGGGGTGCCTGTGGAACACTTTCCCGGCGACCGACGATCCGTCGAAATCGTGTTGGATCCGGTAGACGCGGGCGAAGGTGCCGTTGGCGTGCGCCGGGTGCTCGACGACCGTCCCCAACCCAGGAATACGGAAGCCGACGGGCAGCTGCTCTGGCACGGGAATCACCACGGCGCCCGCAGCGCCGGGTCCGTTCGGCGCCGTCGGCTCACTCCCCCACGCCGGATGCGAGGCGCGCCACCGCAACCAAGCCCGCCGGACCAGCGCAGAGTGGACCGTCCCACCCACCCATGCAGCCACGAACGCGAGGCCAACCGCTGTGCTCTGCCATAGCGGCGCCGTTCCCCGCTTGGGACCCAACGCGGCGAGCAGCAGCTCCACCACCGCCCAGACACCCCAGGCCAGCGCGGCCAGCAGCCACGCTCGGCGGCGCGCCTTCAAACCGATCACGAGGAAGCCGGCCCACGTGAACACCCCTAAGCCGAGGATCGCGAAGAGCATCCATGCGCTATTGCGCAGGCGCCATCCGAATGAACTCAACACACCGGAATCCAAACCGTCCCCGAGCAGGCACCACCGAGAATGCCCGCAGGCGCACAGAATACCCAGCTCCGGGGACTGCCCCTCGTGTTCGCCCACCCTGCGGCGGCTCACCCGAGGTTGATTGTGGCGCCCTTGGAGAATGACGAGTCCTTGGCGCTGACCGTGATCAGAGTCTCGCCGCTGGGCAAGTCGTACACGAGCACCGCCGTGCTGCTGTTGCCAGGGTTGATCTCGTTGATGAAGCCCTGGCCCTGGTCGTTCGCATAGATCCCAGCCGTGCTGTCCACCGAGTGCTGCCGGCCCTGCGAGTCGAACCCGACGACGTTCGAGTCGAAGAAGGTCTGGGGTTTGTCGCCGATATTGGTGACCTTCATCGTCACGAGGGTGTACGAGCCCTGCGCCTTCTGGCCGTACTCACCGCCCACCGCGGGGATGCCCGGCTCCACGCCGGTGACGGTGAACTCGAACTTGCCATCGCGCACAGGGGTGTTGATGCCAGCGGCGGTAGCCGACGGCTTGGCCGACTCCGACGGCTTGGCGCTCTCGGACGGCTTGGCCGACTCCGACGGCTTGGCGCTCTCGGACGGCTTGGCCGACTCCGACGCGGCTGCAGTCGCATCGCCAGACGCGGTTGTCGATTTCTCGCCACCGCCGAAGATCAGCCCCATCAAGATGACAACGCCCAGCACGATGATGGCGATCCCCCACCAGCGCTTGTACCAGGATTTCTTCTGCGGGCCGGGGGGCGTCGGGCCGCTGCCCAGTGCACCTGGACCGGCAGGTGTGGACCCGGCCACCGGTTGCCACTGCGACCCGTCCCACCGATGACCGTTGACAACATCTCCGAGGTTGTATTGCTCGCTCAACGAAGCCCTCTCGCACCGCCGACGCGCGCATCGGCAACCGCCGGCCGCCAGTAAGGCCGGAGAGAGCACATCGCTCTCTATTGGAAACGACGCGCGAGCGCAGGGTCAGGTAAACACCGAAGCAAGGCAACTAGTCAGCTGCGGCGGCCACGGCCTCACCTCGGCCCCCGCACCTCGATCTCCCACGGCGGCGCAGAGGAATCCACAGCCAAGCCCAGACCGCCCGGCTGGACTCCGGCTGCCACCATGGCGGCGCCCAGCGACGCCACCATCGCGCCGTTGTCGGTGCACAACCCCGGCCTTGGCACCCGCAACCGCACACCGGCGACCTCACAGCGGGCAGCAGCCAAGGCCCGCAAGCGGGAGTTGGCCGCGACCCCGCCCCCCAGCATCAGGTCGCCGATGTCGAACTCCTGGCAGGCAGCCACGGCCTTCGTGGTCAACACATCGACGACGGCCTCCTGGAACGACGCGGCAACGGCAGCCACGTCCACCTGCTCGCCGGCGGCTTGCTGCTGCTCGACCCATCGCGCGACAGCCGTCTTGAGCCCCGAGAACGAGAAGTCCCAGCGATGCCGCTGCTGGTCCTTGGCCGCGGTCAGCCCCCGCGGGAACGCGATCGCCTCAGGTGCACCGTCACGGGCCCAGCGATCGATTTCCGGCCCGCCGGGGAAGGGCAGGCCCAGCAGTCGCGCGACCTTGTCGAAGGCCTCCCCCGCGGCGTCGTCCAGCGTCGCGCCGAGCGGGGCGATGTCGCGGGCCACGTCCTCGACCCGCAGCAGGCTCGTGTGGCCACCGCTGACCAGCAGCGCGACCATCGGCGCCGGCAGTTCCCCGTGCTCCAACCGATCGACCGCGACGTGGGCGGCCAGATGGTTGACGCCGTAGAGGGGACGGCCCAGTCCCCAGGCCAGACCCTGCGCCGCCGACACCCCGACCAGCAGCGCGCCGGCCAGCCCGGGGCCAGCGGTGACCGCCACGGCATCGACATCGTCGAGCCGCACATCCGCCGTGCGACATGCCCCCTCGATGGTGGGCAGCATCGCCTCGAGATGGGCACGGCTGGCGATCTCTGGCACCACACCGCCGAAGCGGGCGTGCTCGGCCACCGACGACGCAACCACGTCGGCGAGCAGTTCGGCGCCTCGGACGAGGCCGATGCCGGTCTCGTCGCATGAGGTCTCGATCCCGAGGATGAGCGGTTGATCAGCGGACATGCGCCACCGCGTCGTCATCGCTGATGCGGCGACGCATCACCAGGGCATCGGCCCCGGGGCCGTAGTAGTCGCGTCGCACGTCGATGCGCTCGAAACCCCTGCTGCGATAGAGCCCGACCGCGGGGTTGTCCGCGCGCACCTCAAGGATCATCCGATGGGCTCCGGATTCGGCTGCCGCGGCCACCGCCCGGTCGAGCAGCTCGCCGCCCAGGCCGCTGCGGCGGTGAGTCGGCGCGACTGCGATCGTCATCAGGTCCGAGTCGTGGCCGGCGACGGCGACATCGGCATAGCCGACGACCTGCCCCGCCGCAACCGCCACGCGCAGCCAGCGATCGGCGGCGAGCTCGCCGTAGAACTGCTCCAGGGTCCAAGCAGTCGGCCCGAAGACCTGCCCCTCGAGCTCGGCCACTGCGGACAGGTGCCACCAGCGCATTGCCGTGACCAGCGGGCGCGGGACGCAGTCGTCCGGCGAGTCGGTGGTGTCCACGACGCTCATGCCGCACCACCGCCGAGGTGCTCCGGCACCACCGCATCCGGGCGACGGACGTACAGGGGCTCGGGCGCCAGCAGGGCCTGCGGCACCGGGGGTCCGGCCGAACCATCGCCGCCGGCAGCGTCCCAACCGTGGCCGACCTGTGCCACGGCCGGCACCCCAGCGCCCTCGGCCATCGCACCCGCGACCCATGCGGCCAGCACGCCGGCATCCGGGGCGTACGCATCGCGGGCATCCATCCAACGGAGGTCGCTGTGAGCGTGCCGAACCGCATCGGGGGGGCCGACGAGCGGGCCCTCGCGGCGGCGTCCAGCAGCGTCGTAACGAGCCCAGTAGACCTCACGGCGACGCGCATCGGCGGCCACCAGGAAGGCCTCCCCCGCAGGGTCCACCGCTCGGGCGACCACATCGAGGCTGCAGGCGCCCACTACGGGGGTGCCGACGGCGAGGCCCACCGCGCGGGCGAACATCACTCCCACCCGCAGGCTAGTGTAGGGCCCCGGGCCGACGCCGACGCCGACCGCATCCAGGTCGGCCGGCCGCAGCCCCTCGTCGGCGAGCAGCTCCGCTGCCGCCACCGGCAGGACCGCTCCGGTGCGCCGCCCGCCGGCCACCCTCCGCCCGACGAGGCGGCCGTCCAGGAAGAGCCCCACAGCGACCTGTGGGGTCGAGCTGTCGATGCCCAGGACGGCCGTCATGCGCCCAGGCTAGTGCGTGCGCCCGCTAGCCCTCGGACGCATCCTCACCGACCGACAGCGCCCCTTCCACGTCGACGCCCGCCCACCTGTCACCCACCGCGGTCGCGGTCAGCGTCCGGCCGTCGCCGGAGCGGTCGAACTCCACCACAAGGCGGTCCTCCCGCAGGTCCTCAGCGATCCCCACGCCCCACTCCACCAGCGTGACGGACTCGTCTGCGTCCGCCTCCAGGTCGAGGGCGGCGAACTCCGCCGGGCCGCCCAGCCGGTAGGCATCCACATGCAGCAGGTCCGGGCCGGCGATCAGGGAGGGATGCACGCGAGCGATGACGAATGTCGGCGACGTGATGGGGCCGCGCACGCCCAGACCGGCGCCCAGCCCGCGAGCGAATGTGGTCTTACCTGCGCCCAGCGGCCCGGCGAGGATCACCAGGTCGCCCGCCCGCAACAGGGTGGCCAGGGATCGGCCGGCGGCCTCGGTGGCCGCTGCATCGGCCAGCTCGACCGACACGGTCAGCCCCGGCTCCGCTCGTCGTCGGCGTTGGACGACGACTCGGCCGGCCGCGGCCTGCCGTCCCGATCCAGCGGCCCATCAGTGCCATCTGAGCCGAGCGACCGAACCGCACGCTCGAACAAAGCGATGAGTTCCGCATTCACTTCGTCGGGACGCTCCAGCATGAGCATGTGACCGGTCTCGGCGAGCACCACCAGCTCTCCGTGCGGCACGCGACGGATGATCTCGAAAGAGTGATCCGGCGGCGTCATCTTGTCGTCGCGACCCACCATCACGAGCACCTCGAGGCCGTGCAGGGCCTCCAGCGCCGTCCGCTTGTCATGGCGGTCGAACGTCGGCAGGAACTCTCCGACCACCTCGATGGGCGTCTCGTTGATCATGTCGAACGCGAACTGGGCGACCTCCGGCGAAACTTCGGAGCCGAAGCTGTACCGCTTCGTCAGGATCAGGCTGAGGTCGCTGGCACGTTCGCGGCTGGCGTCGATCAGGTCCTTGCGCCGAATCATCTCGGGGGCCAGCACGGGCGCCAGCCGGTGGGCCACTTTGGCCAACGGCACTGGCAGGCCCAGCGGTACCTCGGCCAAGCCGCCCGAGCTGGTGCCGATCAGCGCCACCCCGATCACTCGTTCCGCAAAGATCTGCGGGTACGAAGCAGCCAGCGACATCACGGTCATGCCGCCCATCGAGTGCCCGACCAGCATGAGAGGACCCTCTGGCGCGTACTCCAGGATGACCTTGCGCAGGTCGTGGCCGAGCTGATCGATCGTATGGCTGCCTGCCGGTCCCGCCCCCGAGCGGCCGTGCGCGCGCTGATCCCAGAAGACCAGCCGGGCGTAGGGACGCAGCGCCTCCCGCTGGAAGTGCCAGGTGTCCAAGTTCAATGCGTATCCATGGCTGAACACGATCGTCGGGTCGATGCCCTCAGCCCAACCCTCGGGGGTGTCCACCTCGACGTGCAGCTCGGCGCCGTCGGACAGCACGACGCGGCCGATGTCGCCGCGCAGGCTGCCGAGCTTGGAGCGCAGGTCCGGGTCGCTGCGGATCTGATCGCCGACGATGCGCCGCTCGGCCATCACACCGGCTGCAGCTCCCGCGACGAGCGCGGCAAGCATGCCGGCGGCCTTAAGGCCGAAGGACTCGACCACGTCACCCACCTCCCGACGACTTGACTATTCGAGGCACCCGTGGGCCGATGCGGGTGACGATCTCGTATCCGATTGTGTCCGTCGCTGCCGCCCAGTCGGTGGCGCTCGGGAAACCGTGTCGCGGGTCCCCGAACAGGACTAGCTCGTCCCCCGCGGCCGCAGCGGAATCGGCACCGAGGTCAATGACGAACTGGTCCATGCAGACCCGGCCCGCAATCGTGCGGAGTTCCCCCTCCGCGAGCACCGGGCCCACATTGGAAGCGGCCCTCGGGATGCCGTCGGCGTAGCCGAGCGGGACCAACCCCACACGAGTCGGCGCCTGCGTGGTGTAGGTATGACCATACGACACGCCGACGCCTCCTGGCAGCGACTTGACCAGTGCGAACCTGCCCTTGAGCGTCATCACCGGGCGCAGGCCGAGCTCGGTTTCGGTGCCGACGGCAGGGCCCGGCGAAATGCCGTACGCCGCGATACCGGGCCGGACGAGGTCGTAGTGCGTGGCGGGCAGCCGTAGCGTCGCAGCCGAGTTGGCCAGATGGCGCCAGCGAGGTCGCAGATCTGCGGCGGCGGCGGCGGCCAGGGCGCGCTCGAACGCGGCGATCTGCCGGGCGATGGTGGGGTGCTCCGGCTCATCGGCGTACGCAAGGTGCGACCAGATGCCCACGACCTCTATCGCGCCCTCGCGCTGGAGTTCGGCGGCCTGCGAGAGGAACGTGTCCCAGGGTTCGGCCGCCCCGCCCCGTGAGAGTCCGGTGTCGACTTTCAGATGCACCCGCGCTGGACGGCCCGCCTGGCGGGCAGCGGCCGTGATCTCGGCCAGCATCTGCGGCCCGTAGGCCGACACATCGATGTCAGCCTCGATGCACGCCACGAACGGATCGCCGGGCACCGACAACCAGCACAGCAGCGGGCCGGTGTCACCAGCGTCCCGCAGCGCCAACGCCTCTGAAAGCAGGGCGACGCCGAGCCAGCTTGCACCGCCCGCGCGCGCCGCAGCGGCGCACTCCACCAAGCCGTGCCCATATCCGTCGGCCTTCACCACGACCATTACCTCGGCCGGTTCGGCGGCAGCGCGCAGCACGCCCACGTTGTGGCGAAGGGCGTCCACGTCGATCTCAGCCCACGCCCGCAGCTCGGCAGGGTGCCCTCCCCCAGTCGGCTCGGTCACGAAACGTCCCCGCGCGACACAGCCCTCCGCGCTGTCGCGATTGCACTCGGTACCGCGTTGAGCACGTCCTCGCTGACGATAGGCCGACTGTCGGCAGCGGCGATCTGACCAGCCACCCCGTGCAGATACGCCCCCGCGGCTGCCGTGCGCCGCACATGTGCGTCGTCGTGCTGGTCCCGCTGGGCCGCCAGCATCGAGCCGATGAGTCCGCTGAGCACATCACCACTGCCCGCAGTGGCCAGATCGGGCGGCCCGGCGGACGAGACGCTGGCGGGGCCGTCGGGTGCGGCGACGATGGTCGCTGCCCCCTTGAGCAGAACCACACTGCGCAGCTCAGCGGCCAGGCGGCGCACGGCCTCAGCCCGGCCGGCGCTGTGGTCGAGCTGACCGCCCAGGCGGGCGAACTCGCCTGCGTGGGGGGTGAAGAGCGTGGCAGCTCGTCGGCCCACGACTGCGGACCGGAGCTGTGTGTCTTGCGCGACCAGAGTGATGGCATCGGCATCGACGAGCACCGGGACGTCCATCGCCAGAACATCGGCGAGGCGGCCGCGAGCGGCATCGTCGGTCCCGCCCCCCGGTCCCACGATCCAGGCCTCGGCACGGCCCGCTTTGGCAGGGCCTTGGCGGGCCGGCACCACCTCGGGCCAGCGGGTGATTACCGGGTCCGGCGCGCCCCCGGCGTACCGGACCATGCCCGCTCCACCGAATCGGGCCGCGCCGGTGCACAGAATCCCAGCCCCCGGGTACTCCTGCGAACCAGCCACCACACCGACCACACCACGGGTGTACTTGTCGTCTTCGCGCCCTGGAGGAGCAACGAACGCAGCAGCACCGGGCAGAGTCATGACGTCCACCGCCGCCGTGTCCGGCCGCAGGTATGGATCCAGGCCGATGTCGACGAGCTGGACCGCACCAGCGCGCCAGCAACCATCGGGGAGCACGAGGCCAGCCTTCAACGCTCCGAAGGTCACGGTTACCTCGGCCTCGATGCAGGCGTTCGGGTCCGCCACAACACCGGTATCCGGATCGATTCCGGACGGCAGATCCACGGCGATGACCCGGCCTGCCGCCGCTCGGGCGAGCCTCGCCGCGTCAGGGCGAAGCGGGCCAGACCCGCCGATACCAACGATGCCGTCGAGTACCAGGTCGGCGTCGGCAGCCGCGCGCGCTGCACCTGCGGCGTCCGCCCCAGGCAGCGCGGCGGCAGCCGCCATGACCCGACCGCCCGCCCGACGCACTGCCTGTGCACCGCCTTCGTGCAAGTGCGCAGACAGCGCCAGCACATCCACCCGGGCGCCCCGGGCCGCCAACTCGGCCGCAGCGAACAGGGCGTCGCCGCCGTTGTTGCCGGACCCCGCGAGCACCGCAACCCGTGCCCCAGCCAAGGCAGTGCCACGTGCGGCCAACCACTGCCGACTCGCCGCTGCGAGGCCGCGCGCCGCCCGAGCCATCAGGGCACCTTCGGGCACGGCGGCCATGGCGGCGTCCTCGGCCGCCCGGATCTCGGCAACCCGATACGCAACCGAGGCCGGCGAGGTCTCGCCGTGGGAAAGCGTCGGGCTCGACCCAGTCATGCTCACTCGACCGTGACGCTCTTGGCCAAGTTGCGCGGCTGATCCACATCGTGGCCCTTGACCGTGGCCATCTCGCACGCGAACACCTGCAGCGGGACCGTGCTCACCAGCGGCTGCATGAGCGTCGGCACCGCCGGCACGCGCACCACGTGGTCGGCATAGGCGAGCACGCCCTCGTCGCCTTCCTCGGCAATGACGATGGTCACGGCTCCGCGCGCACGCACCTCCTGGATGTTCGACACGATCTTCTCGTGCAGCACGCTGCGCCCGCGGGGCGAGGGCGCGATCACGACCACCGGCACGCCTTGCTCGATCAGGGCGATGGGACCGTGCTTGAGCTCGCCGGCGGCGAATCCCTCGGCGTGCATGTAGGCCAACTCCTTGAGCTTCAGCGCGCCTTCGAGGGCCACCGGGTAGCCCACGTGCCGGCCGATGAAGAGCACCGAGGTGGCATGCGAGAACTCTCGGGCCAGCTCTCGCACCCCCTCCGTAGTGTCGAGCACCAGGTCCACGGCGCTCGGCATGTCGGACAGCTCGTCGACCACCGCGCGAATCTCGTCGGCGAACTTGTTGCCGCGGACCTGAGCCAGATACAGCGCCACCAGATAGCAGGCGACGATCTGGGTGAGGAAGGCCTTGGTCGATGCGACTGCGATTTCCGGGCCGGCGTAGGTGTACAGCGCGGCGTCGGACTCGCGCGGAATCGTGGCGCCCTGGGTGTTGCAGATGGCCAGTACCTTGGCGCCCTGACCGCGGGCGTGACGCAGGGCCA
>JBIRBF010000013.1:0-24904 GCA_044326505.1 Candidatus Nanopelagicales bacterium
AAGGCGGCCGCGTCGTCCCAGGGATTCACCGCGCGCCCGAGCTCGGGCACCCGGATCACGCGCACGCCCCGACCGTGGGCGTCCAGGTAGTCCTGCTCGTCCGGTCCCACCTGCCCGGTGATGAGCACGTGGTGGACGCCCGGGACCCGTTGGAGGGCCTCGGACAGTCCCGTCACCTGCACCGCGGGCCCGCCGACGTTCATCCGCGCGATGACGCGAGCCACCTTCACAGGCGCTGCCCGCCCAGCACCAGCAGCACCGCCGCGGCGGCCCCTCCGATGCTGATGAGCTGCAGCAGCGCGACAGACAGCGGGATGCTAGCCCCGCGGTTCTGGACCTCGTGGCTCAGATGGTCCCGACCAGCCGTGAAGGGGTGTACGCCGCGGCGCATGCGCCGCACCACCACGAAGCTAGTGTCCAGCAGCGGCAGGGCCACCAGACAGACCGCGACCAGCACCCCCGTGAGGTCGTCGAGTTCGGTGGGCTGCAGACGGATGACGAGCACGGCCAGCAGAAGCCCCAGGAAGTACGCACCAGAGTCGCCCAGGTACACCCGCGCCGGGAACCAGTTGTGCAGCAGGAAGCCCAGCGAGACCCCGCACACCGCTGCGCCGAAGGGTGCGATCCAGTACTGACCGGCGAGGATGGCCACCGCCGTGGCGCCGGCGGACGTGACGGCCGCCGTACTGCCAGCCAGCCCGTCGGAGTTGTCCAGCAGATTCAGCCCGTTGACAATGGCCAGGACCCACACGATCGTGAGCGCGAAGTCCACCCAGTACAGGTGGGTGACGGTGATCCTGCTGCCGCCGAACCAGATGAGTGCGGCGATACCCGCCTGAGCAGCCAGCCGGACGCTCGGGCTCAGCGGCTGGCGGTCGTCGGCGAAACCCAAGGCCGCGGCGAACAGCGCAGCGAGCAGGATCGACACTGCGTCGTCGCGATGGCTGTCCGGCCCCATGAGCAGCAGCGCAACGAGGGCCGCGATGGTGCACACCAGCGCCACGGCCAGGCCGCCGGACTTGGGGATCGGGCGGACCTGCTGTTTGCGCTCGCCGTCTGGCGCGTCGACGTAGCCGATGTTCTCCGCGTAGCGGATGCTCAATCCGACGACGAGGGCGCTAGCGAGGATCGACCCGAAGAAGAGGGCCGCGAGTAGCCAGTAATTCACCCGTCGCGGCGGCTGCGCATATCTGCGGCAACGCTGTGGATGATGTCGTCCAAGCCCAGCTCGGGCTTCCAGCCGATGGCGTCGTGCACCTTGGCGATGCTGGGTCGGCGGCGCTCCATGTCCTCGAAGCCGACCTCGTAGGCCTCCTCGTAGGTGATCAGCTCGATCGGCGACGGCGAGTCCAGCTGCTCGGTGATCCGCTCGGCGAGGTGCTTGATGGAGATCTCGTCCTGCGACCCCACGTTGTAGACCTGACCCTCGGCCTCGGTGGAGCCCATGAGCTCCGACAGCGCCCGCACGACGTCGCTGACGTGGCAGAAGCAGCGGCGCTGGTTGCCGTCGCCGTACACCGTCAGCGGCAAACCGTGCAGCGCCTGGTGTACCAGCCGGGGCACCACCATCCCGTACTGGCCCACCTGCCGCGGCCCGACGGTGTTGAACAGCCGCACGATGACCGTCGGCAGGCCCTTCTCGCGCCAGTAGGCGTGAGCCAGCACCTCCTCGATCGCCTTGGCCTCGCTGTAGGACCAGCGGGTCTTCTGAGGCGAGCCCAGGATGCGGTCGTCGGTCTCGAACAGCGCGTCGGAGGTGTTCTTGCCGTAAATCTCGCTGGTGGAGCTGACCAGCACCTTGCGTCCGTACTGGTGGCACTTGGCCAGGACGACCTCGCTGCCGCGGATGTTGGTCGCCAGGCTCTCCAGCGGGCGCTGCACGATCAGCTGCACGCCGACCGCCGCAGCCAGGTGGAACACTGCGTCGTTGCGGCGCACGACGTCCTCGACCAGGTCCGCGTTGAGAATCGAGCCCAGCACGAACTCGACGTCCGGGTTGTCCACGTGGGCCCGGATGTTGTCGTGCCGGCCAGTCGACAGGTCGTCCAGGATCGTCACCCGATGCCCCTGCGCGACCAGCAAATCGACCAGGTGCGAGCCGATGAAACCGGCTCCGCCCGTAACCAGATAGCGCATGTTGCTCCTCACCCGAGATGACGCCAGCAGGCTACTCCATGTTTCGCGGCGCTCCGGGAAGGCGGGCCGGGGGCCGAAGCGGGCGCCGATAGTCTGACGCCCATGCCCAAGGACGAGCCCGGCGGCTCGCTGCTACCGAAACTCCTCGCAGCGCTCGTCGCGGCCGCCGCGCTCTGGGTGGCGCTGGCGGCGTGGGCGTTGAGTTCGCCGGTCGGATCGACGCCGGACGAGGACTACCACCTGGCCAGTGCCTACTGCGCTGCCGGTCTGCTCGACTGCGAGCCCGAGGGCAACCGCGCCGGCCCCTGCTACGGCGGCTCGTCGGAGGTGCCCGGCACCTGCCAGCAGGTCGGCCGGCTCGACGCCCCACCGGGCGACGGCATCAGGACCGGCTGGTACCCGCCGCTCTATCGGACCTTCATGAGCTGGTTTATCCAGGACACCGTGGGCGGCTCGGCCCTGGCCATGCGCCTGGTGAACGCGACCCTGACGGTCGCGGCGGTGGTGGGATCGATTGCGCTGACCTCGCGCCGGTTCCGGCTGGCGGTTGCGGTGACGTGGGCGGTGGGTGCCGGGCCGCTGGCGCTGTCGATGCTGCCGAGCCTGAACCCGAACTCCTGGTCGCTGCTGGGGCTGGCGGCGATATGGGGGCCGCTGCTGTCGCTCCTCGTGCAGCATCGCCACCACAGCGCCTGGCTGCTCGCGGGACGGCTGGCCTTCATCGAGATCGTCACGCTCATGACTCTCGGAGGGCGGACGGAGGGCGCGCCCTACGTGCTCATCGCCGTCGCGGTCTTCGCCATGTTCGTGCTCATCTGGCCCGGCACCTCGCCCGGCTGGTTCGGCCGGCTCGTGCGGCAGAAGTGGGGTCGGCTGGCGCTGCTCGCCGCGCTAGCCATGCAAGCGGTGGCGGTGTATGTGGTCTTCTCCGGCGAGAAGGCCGAGAACTACTTGGGCAGACGCCAGCTGACCACCTGGGACATCGTCCGCGATGCGCTCGGATCGCTGCCCGGGGTCACGCTGTTCCCGGGCCTACCCAGAACCTCGCTGGGGTGCTGCTACGACGTGCAGATGCCTCCCGTGGTGGGCATTGCCACTGCTTCGGCGGTGGTCATCGCGCTGGTGCTCGGCCTGCGGGTGATGTACCTGCGCAAGGGGCTGGCGCTGGCCACCTTCGTACTGCTGACCAGCGCCTTCCTGCTGTACGTCTGGGCCAATGCGACCCGACTGCCGTACCAGCCGCGGTACTTCGCGCCGTTGATGTTCCTGCTCGTGGGCCTGGCGCTCATAGGCCCCATCTTCCGCGGCGACCATCGAAAGGTCTTCAACCGGGCGTGGCCGCTGGTGACCATCGCGGTCCTCACCTGCGCCGCCGCAGCGGTGGCGCTGTTGACCAACGTGCAGCGCTACGCCGTCGGCACCCGCCCCGGCGAGGTGTCGCCGGCGGCGGTGTTCAGCGCCCGCACCACCGACTGGTGGCCCGTGGGGTTCAACCTGCCGCCCTGGTCGATCTGGCTGGTCGGCAGCTCCGCGTTCGTCGTCGCAGTCGTGCTCGGCCTCTACCTAGCCGGCGGCAACCGAGTGATCGGCCGCGCCACGCGAGCCAAGCACGCCCACAAGTCCCCCTGACCCTGGCCCTGGACCGTTTGCGCCACAACCGGCGTCTCCCGGAACCGTGTGCGCCACTTGGACTCGCTGGCGCGCGCTCTGCGCGGCGCCAGCGACGGGAAGTGGCGCACACGGGACCAGGGGAGGCGCGAAGTGGCGCAAACGGGGCGGGGTCCGGGTTCGACGGCACGGAGTCGGGCGGGCTACCGTCGTGTCGATTCGCCACCGCCACTGGTCCCAAGGAGACGCGCGACGATGCTCGACAAGACCGGCCGACTCGCTGCCGCCAGCGCCGAGCAACCCGTGGACCTGGAACTCGGGCCCGGCACGTCGCCCGAAGTCGAGGGTGCGATCGGCATCGACATCCTCGACTTGCCGCACGTCGAGGTGGTCGGCGATGCGTTCGAGGTGGTGCGGTCGCTACCGGCCGCCAGCGTCCGATCGGTGTTCTCGGCCCACTTCTTCGAGCACATCGACGATCCCGTCGGCCTCGTGGCAGAACTCGCCCGCGTCGTGCGACCGGGGGGCACGGTCACCACGGTGGTACCGCACTTCTCGAATCCGTACTTCTACTCCGACCCCACCCATCGCGACGCCTTCGGCCTCTACACGTTCTCGTACCTGGCCAACGACGAGATTCTGCGCCGGCAGGTCCCCAACTACTTCGGCGAGCACAAGTTCGCCCTCGAAGACGTGCGGCTGGTGTTCAAGTCGACTCGGCCGAACTACGTCCGCCACGGCCTCAGCAAAGCCGTCGAGGCGTTCGTCAACTCGTCGCGCCGGCGCACCGAGAAGTTCGAGGCCCGGTGGTGCTACCTATGGCCGGCCTACGAGGTCAGCTACGTGATCCGGCGACTGCCCGAGCGAGCGCCCCGCGACCCCCGATGATGGGGACCTGTGCTGCGTAGATGACCAGCGACGCCACGGCCACGCCCATGGCGCCATACGCCGCGGCCGGGAAGTAGAGCAGGCACAGGGCGGCGCTGGCCGCTGCATAGACGTAGAGCCGACGGTTGGCCTTGGCCATCCCCAGCCCGCCCGACATGACTCTGGTGTAGGTGCTCGCCACAGCCGCCACCGCGAGCACCACCATGGGTCCGAAAGCCGATGCGAAGTCCGGCAGCAGATAGGTCAGCACTACCCAACTGACGCCCATGAGCGGCAGCGCGAGCAGCGCGACCGCGAGCACCGCACTGCGCGCCAGGCCCGCCACGGCCGCCGGGTAGTCGTGCGGCTCGACGGCGCGATGCGCAGACACAGCCCGCAGGGCGAACACCTCGGCCACCAGGAAGAGCAGCCCGGCGATCGACGTCGCCATCGAGTACAGGCCCACCTGGTCCTCGGTCGAGCGCAGGCCCAGGATGGTCAGGTCGCCGCGGAGCACGAGGATCGTGCCGATCATCGACAGCCCCGTCGGCGCCGCCCGGCGCAGGTGACCCAACGCGGCGTAGGGCCTAATCAAGCGCAGGTCCACCCGTTGCCGCAGACGCAGCAGCGCCCACACCATCGTGGCGACGGTGAGGACCGTCTGAAGGATCAGATAGTCGGTCACATTCGGCACGAACAGTACGAACACCACCAACAGCAGCGTCGTGGCGATGGCCGGCAGGGCGCCGATCGCGAAGTACTCGTAGTCGCTCACCCGGGCCTGCAGCACGCGCTGGGCGAAGATGGTCACGGCATTTGCCAGGCCGATGATCGCGATGAAGATCACCGTCTCGGAGGTGAGCAAGCCGACCGGCGCCAGGAAGGCCCAGAGCAGCAGCAGTGCGTCCAAGCCCACGGACAGCATGACCGTGAGGTCCAGGTACTGCCGAGCGATGATCGATGAACCGTCGGCGCGCTCGCGTGCCGCGGGGATGAACAGCGCGAAGCCGGCGGCGCTGGTCACCAGGGTGGCGGTACCCAGGACGAACGCCAGGATGCCGCGGCCGTCCGGGCCCAGCACGGCCGAGGTGGCGAAGACCGACACGGTGGAGGCCGCCCGCGGCACCACCAAGCCGGTCAGCAGCAGCCAGCCGCCCGGCGAACGCAGCATGGTGCGCAGCTGCCCGACAGTGCTCATGCGGCAGCCGGCCCTGCGCTTGTAGGGGACACGCGGCCCAGAATCCCACAGGGGCAGCGCGGGCACGTACCGTGGGACGACGACGCTCGGATGCCGTACCGAACAGATCTGGAGCCAGCGCTGTGAGCAGCGAAACCGCCCGCCCAGCCGAGGCAGGCAAGCCGCGGCGACGCAAGGCACGCTGGCTCGCCTGCGGCTGCGCCCTGCCCATCCTGATCGTGCTCGCACTCGGCGCGATCGGTGGCTGGCTGCTCTACACGGGCGTCGCCGCCAAAACGGCCCTCTCCAGTGCGGCCAGCGGGCTGTCGGGCGCCCAGAGCGCGATCCTCGACGGCGACGTGGCGTCGGCCCGGATCGCGGTGCAGGAGGCGTCGCAGCAGACGGCCAAGGCACACAAGCAGACCTCCGACATCATCTGGCGCGGGGTCTCGGCGGTGCCCTGGCTCGGATCATCGCCGAAGGCCGTCATGCTGTCCGCCGAGGCCGCCGATGAAGTGGTGTCGGGGGCGCTGCCGCAGTTCGTCGGAGCTGCCCAGACGCTCGACGTCACCACGATCAAGTCCGCCGACGGGAGCGTCGATCTGGCCCGTTTCACCCCTGCCTCCGCCC
This sequence comes from Candidatus Nanopelagicales bacterium, assembly GCA_044326505.1. GTDB lineage: Bacteria > Actinomycetota > Actinomycetes > S36-B12 > UBA10799 > JACJWR01. The sequence continues at coordinate 6,419 of JBIRBF010000013.1, forward strand.
AGCTGTCGGCGGCCGAGCAGTCCATGCTGGCCGCCCGCGAGACCATGGCGGGCGTGCCCACCAGCGGCGTGCCCGGTTTCGTCAGCGACGGCGTGGGCGAGCTCAACGACAAGATCGACGAGGCACTGACGGCTTCGGGGGTGGCGTCGAAGCTGCTGGCGGTACTGCCCGGGATGCTGGGCCAGTCCGGAGCCAAGACTTACTTCGTTGCCTTCCAGAGTCCGGTCGAGATTCGCGGCACCGGCGGCTTTCTGGGCACGTTCGGGCTCATGACCGTGGAGAACGGCACGCTGGTCAGCAAGGAGGTCGAGAGCAACACCCTGCTCAAGAACTTCCCCGCCCCCGTGCTTGACCTCGGCCCGGACTACACCCGGCTGTACGGCAAGGACCCAGCCGAGTGGGTCAACATGAACATGTCGCCGAACTTCCCCTTCGCCGGAGCGCAATGGGCGCAGGCCTGGAAGGACCAGGCGGGGCAACAGGTGGCCGGGGTGATGGGGGTGGACATCACCGCACTGAAGTACCTGATCCAGGCCACCGGACCCGTCACGGCTCCCGACGGCAAGGTGCTCACGGCGGACAACGTGGTGGAGTACCTGGGCAACGACGTCTACCTGGAGAAGGAGAACAGCGCCCGCAAGGACTACCAGGCCGCCGTCGCCACCGAGCTGATCGACCGCGTGCTGCACCTCGAGGGAGGCACGGGTGCGCTCATCCAGGCGCTGACGACGAGCGTGTCCGGCGGCCACCTGCAGCTGTGGTCGGCCGATGCCGCGGCCCAGCAGGCGCTGGCGGCGACCCCGCTCGCGGCGCAGACACCGTCGCTGCCCGGCCCATACGCGCAGCTCGTCCTCAACAACGGCGGCGGCAACAAGCTGGACTACTACCTCGCGCGCAAGGTCGAGTACTCCGGCGGTCAGTGCAGCAGCGACGGTACGCGCAAGTCGACGGTGAAGGTGACGCTGACCAACACCGCACCCAACGAGGCGATCGGGCTCGCCGGTTCGCAGCCCGGCCTGGTCAACCGCACGATCACCTACACCCACCTGCCCATCGGCGGCGGCTACACGGCCGCGCGATTGAACGGTAATCCGATCTCGCCCTCGTCGGGCATGGAACTCGGCCACCCGGTCGCGGTGCAGACCGTTGATGTTCCGCAGGGCGCCTCGGTGACGCTCGAGTACGACGTGTTGGAGCCGCAGTCCGACGCCTGGCCGGTGGTTCCGGCCCAGCCGATGGTGATTCCACAGGAGACCGTCGTGAACTGGTCGGGCTGCTGATGGGGCCGGGGGCGCCCAACCGCACGCAAGCGCCAATGCAGGTTTTCGTCCCGTATGCCCCCAGCGCCGCCTCAACCCGGGTGCGGGTGCACCACTGGCTCGAGCGCACGGGCCTCGCCGCGCAGCTCCACGACTGGGCGGGCGTCGGCAACCACGGCCTCGGAACCTTGCTGCGCCACCCCGGCGCAGTGGCCCGAGCCGAGCAGCAGGTCAGGAGGCTCGCGCACGGCCCCTTCGACCGGGTGCTCGTCCAGCGGCAGGTCTCGCCCTTCTCCGGCGGGCGGCTCGAACGCCAGATTCTGGCGAGGGCACACCTGGGCCTCTACGACTTCGACGATGCGCTGATGACGATGCCGCGGCGCGGGGCCCAGCGGCTCTGGTCGAAGGCGGAGGCCTGCAGGGCGGGCGTGACCTATGCCGACCGGGTCTTGGCCGGCAGCGAGGTGCTCGCCGACTGGGCGCAGGACTACTGCAGCGATGTGCGGCTGATCCCGACCTGTGTCGAGATGGCGGACTACCCGGCGAAGGTCGATTTCGACTTGGGCGACGCGCCGCGGCTGGTGTGGCTCGGATCGCCCGCCACTGAGCACCACCTGGCGCTCGTGGCACCGGCGGTTGCAGCTGCCAACAGGGCTGTGAGAGCGCGCCTCACCGTGATCTCGTCCGGCGATCGCGATCTGGGTGCGCTCACACAGCACGTCGATCGGGTGGAGTGGCGACCCGGCATCGAGGCGACCTTGCGGGACTACGACCTCGGCATCGCTCCGCTCGTCGACGAGCCCCTGGCCCGCGGCAAGTGCGCCTACAAGATGCTGCAGTACGGCGCCGCGGGCCTGCCCACCGTCGCCACGCCGCTGGGCGCCAATGGCTACGTGGGCGCACAACTGGGGGTGATCCCGGCGGATGACGATGCGCAGTGGACCGACGCGCTACTGGGCCTGCTCGGGCTGCCGGCCGTCGAGCGTGCAGCGGTCGGCGCGCACGCACGGGCGCAGACGGCGCAGCTGTACAGCTACGACGCCTGGCAGGATGCCTGGCTCGCGGCGGTTGGGGCGACCCCCCGATAGCAGCGATCTGACAGACTCAGCACCATGCGGGTACTGGTCACGGGCGGCGCCGGATTCATCGGGTCGAACCTGGTGCGCCGGCTGCTGGCCGACGGCGACTCGCTCGCCGTGATCGATGACCTGAGCACTGGATACGCGCACAACCTTGCTGACCTGCCGATCGACTTCTTCGAGGCGAGCATCCTGGACGCGAACGCACTGGCGCAGGCCGCGGCCGGGGCCGAGGCGGTCGTGCACCTAGGCGCCCTCGGCAGCGTGCCGCGGTCGGTCGCAGACCCCATCGCCTCACACGCCGCCAACGCCACCGGCACGTTGATGGTGCTCGAGGCGGCACGGCGCGAGGGCGCCTACGTCACGGCGGCGTCGTCGAGCAGCGTGTACGGGTCGGTGCCCGGGTTGCCCCGCACCGAGGAACAGCCAACCCGACCGATGTCGCCCTACGCCGCCAGCAAGCTCGCCACCGAGGGCTATGTGCTGGGGTTCGGCAGCTCCTACGGCATGGCTACGCTGCCGTTCCGGTTCTTCAACGTCTACGGTCCCAGGCAGTCCGCCGGACACGTCTACGCCGCCGTCATCCCGGTGTTCATCGACGCCGCCCTGCGCGGCGAACCGCTGCCGCTCAACGGCGACGGTCTGCAGTCGCGCGACTTCACCTACGTTGACACCGTGACGTGGGTGCTCGCCGACGCCGTGCACCGCAAGGTCACCAGCGATCGACCGGTCAATCTGGCGATCGGCGCCAACGTGACTCTGCTGGTTCTGATCGCGGAACTCGAACGGCTGCTCGGCCGGGAGCTGCCGATCGAACGACGGCCGTCCCGGGTCGGCGACGTGCGCGCCAGCCAGTCCAAGCCCGACCTGCTCCGCGAGCTGTTTCCAGACGTGCCGGTAGTGCCATTCGAGCATGGGCTGGCGGCGACACTGGAGTGGTTCCGGGACCAGCCCACCCCCTAGCCCACCCCGCGGGAGTCGCCCACCCGCCGGGCAGCCCACCCGCGCAAGTGGACACGAAAGCGTCACTCCCGCCCCAGATTCAGCCGTTTGCGCCCGTCCCTATAAACCTTTGGTGTCCACTTTCGGCCCGGTGGCGCCGGCCGGCCACCGCAACGGGGCGCTACCAGCTGGCCCCGCGCCGGCGGAGGGCCGCGGCCAGGGGCGCGAGGAAGGCATCGGGGTCGTACATCGCCTCGTAGCCGAACCACGGCACAACCTGGACGCCGCACTCGCGCTCAAGACACAGGGCACGCCGCTTCTCCTGGATCCGCCGCTTGTCGGCAGCCACCTGGCCGGCCGCGGAGTCACCGCCGCGGTACTTCACAGCACCGTCGCACTCGCCCACGATGCCCCAGGTGGGCCAGTAGAAGTCTGGGTAGTACCTGCCCTGCGTAGTCTCGAATCTCGCCTGCGGAACCGGCAGCGGCAGCCCCGCCAGGTAGATGCCTCCCACTGAGGCGGACTCCGCGGCGGACTCGTGCCGCGCATCGACCAGCGCCATCGCGATGCGGCGCCGCCGCGCGCCGCGCCTACCGAGGCCGCAATCCACCGCGTGAAGGCCAGCCAGCGACTCCTGCAGAATGCGATCGTCCACCTGGCCCCGCAGGGCCCAGGGCGCAGACATCGTGAGTGCTCTGCTCCTGGCGACGGCGTCCATGGCCATGAGAGCGAAGGGCAACGGGAGTTCGGCTGCAAGGTCCAGCGCCGTCCGCTCCGGACGGGTGACCCGCAGTCCCTCATGGGGACCGCGCTGCATCGTGACCACCTGGGACTCGGGCAGCGCCGTCACACGGACGCGGGGGCGGGTGTGGCGCCGCGAACCGCAGGCCGGGTCGAGCGTGAACCTTGGGAGCTCGGGCAATGCATCTGGGTGCGGCAGTGGCAGGCCCAACGCGACCGCCGCCGTCTCGTGGCTCGCCACGATCGGCCTGGGGAACGCCAGCTGGTAGGCCAGAGCCTGCTGCAAGTGCTGGTCGGCTTGAGTAGTCGCGGCTCCTTGTGCGGCCACGTAGACGCCGTGTGCCAGCCGCACGATGGCGCCGCGGAGTGCCGCGCGGCGCAGGTACTGGCCATCGACAGGGACGTGTTCGGCCCGAAAGGGCACCGTCGGGGGTTCCCACTGGACCTTGCGCGGCATGTGCCAAAGCTGCGCGCCCGCGGCCAGCCGCGGTAGCCCGCCGCGCACATCTGTGGACGCCCGCCCGGACGCGCCGTCGCGCGCCAGCCCGCAGGGCTGGTCCACTTGGCTTCGGAGCTGAACTGGACACCAAAGTGACTCATCGGAGGACGAAATCCGCTACTCAAGCCCACCTTCCGTCCGTTTGGTGTCCGCCACCCTGCATCACATCGCGATCCGGCTGCGGCAGGGTCCTGCGCGACGACCTCCACCACCCGCTAGCCTCGCCTGAGTGAGGGACACGGCCCAAAGCCCGGATTCGGGCACGCACGGACCATGAGGCGCGTCAACGGAATGTTGCACTACGTCGTGCACGGCGTTCCCATCACGACTGACTTCCCGATCCGGGACTGGCCCTCTGCAAAGCACGGCGCCCCCGCGATCGCGGGCGACGAACAGTGGCTCATCACGCTCGACAACACCGGTGAGGCACTCGCGGCCGGGGGCCTCCCGACCATGGACCCGCCCCACATCTCGTGGAACGAGGAGGATCCCAGCGTGGCGGTCCTGACCATGCGAGGTGAAACCGATGGCACCGCATCGGCCGTTCGGTTCACGACGCGCTGGAACGACCGCTGGATCCACGTCGAATTCACCCACGGCCATGACACGGACCAGGTTGCCGACCTGCTTAGTCGCTGGTTCGTGCCGCAGATCGCACGCCTGCACGGGGCGTTGCCACTGCATGCAGCAGCCTTGACGAACGGGACTGACGCGATCCTCATCTGCGGCGAATCCGGTGCGGGAAAATCGTCCACGTCCGCTGCACTGACGATGAACGGCTGGCGACTCCTGTCCGACGAACCTGTGCTGATCTGGCCTGCGGCGTCCCGGGACGGCGCACCCGCCCTGTGGCCCGGCCGCACAACCCTGAGCGTGGATCGGCCCACCCTGCAAGCCCTGGGCCACCCGCGGGCTGAGTCCGCACCGGAGGATCGCTTCGGCAAGTGCACACTGCGTTCCGACGCCTGCCGCGGCGACAACTCGCTGAAGCGTCCCCCGGGACCGGCCGTGACGCCCACCCAGATCTGGTACTTGACGGGCCGGCAGCCGGTGACCGCGCCGCCAAAGGTGACACCACTAGACCCGACCGCCGCCACGGAAGTCCTCATGGCGCAGCGCCATGCCGGCGCCTCCTATGCCCGCAACGTCCGGTTGGACTTCCCGCGCGCCGGGTTGGTCGCCTCGCGAATTCCAGTGCTGGCAGTCTCGCTGCCGCACGATCTGCGGACCTTGGGCAGCACAGCGGCGGCACTGGCGATAGCGCCGGAGTAGATTTCAGTCGTGCACGTGCCCGTCATCAGCGTGATCGTTCCGGCGTTGAACGCGGAGGCATACATCGGTGCTGCTCTTGCGAGCGTGCGCGACCAGCCGGTGGCCGAGTGTGAGGCGATCGTCGTGGACGCCGGGTCGAGCGATGCCACACGCGCCATCGCCCAGGCCGTCGCAGCCGCCGACGGCCGCTTTCGATTGGTGGACGGCGGCCGCAGGCTGAACGCGCCCGAGGCACGCAACGTGGGCCTGCAACATGCGCGAGCAGACTACGTGGCAACTCTGGACAGCGACGACATCATGCTCCCGAACAGGCTCCAGTCAGCGCTGGGCAACTTCGCCGACCACCCCGGTGATGTGGCAACGGGCGGCGCTCTGGCCCTCCTCGACTCCGCCGGGCTGCCCGCCCCTTCCCCCGTCGATACGGGACACGGACCGACGACACCGGCCCAAGTGCGCGCCGCCCTTCCCTTCTACTGCCCGACGCTTGCCTCGGCCATGACCTACCGACGCAGCGCCCTGCTCGAACTGAACGGGTTCGATGAGGATCACCCAACGATCGACGACTACCCATTGTTGTGGCGGCTGGCCCGGAAGGGCGACATCCACCTCCTGCGCAAGCCTGTCGCGGCCTATCGGCGGCATGGGGATCAACTGACGGTTACGTCCAACTCGCGGTCCCGATGGGAGACCGTTCTGCTGCGACAGCGGATCGCCACCGCCATCCTGGGGCGCAGGCCCGAGCTCGACTCGGTGCAAGCGTGGTCGCGGAATTCGGCCGGTGCATCCCGCGACAGCATCGCCCAGGCGCTGGTCGACACGGCCGAAATGGCCGACCGCAGCGCCGGCGAACCCAGTTCGACCGCCGCCGACAGAGCCTGGATACGGGCTGCCCAGTCAGCGCGGGAGAAGGTGCTCCAGGCGCACCTGCAGGCAGCCGACGAAGACAGCGCCTAGGCCGTCTTGCGCCACCACACGCCGGTCCAATCGGCGTGCTGGATGGGATCGGTAATACCCCGCTCGGTCCGGAACTCCAGCACAGCCGTGCGACAGGACTCGAAGACGAAGTCGTCGATGATCACGAAGCCACCCGGTGCCACCTGGTCGTACAGGTGCACGAGCGCATCCCGGGTGGACTCCTGCAAGTCGCCATCGAGGCGCAGGACCGCGAGCTGCTCGATCGGCGCGGCCGGGAGCGACTCGCTGAACCAGCCGGGGAGGAACTGGACTTGATCGTCGAGCAGATCGAAGGCCGCGAAATTGCGCCGTACCGCCTCCAGCGGGACCGCCAACCTGCCCGCCGCGGGCTCCCACTCGGCATCGAGCGGGAACTGCGCGGTCTTGGCGGTGGGCAGGCCCTGGAAGGAGTCCGCCGCCCAGACGCGGCGGTCGTCGACCTGGTAAGCCCGCAGCAGGCCCCGCATGAAGATGGTCGCACCGCCGCGCCAGACGCCGCACTCCATTAGATCCCCCGGCACACCCTCCTGGATGACTGACGTCACGAGGTCCCGGATGTTCCGCATGCGGTGCAGACCGATCATCGTCATCGCGTGCGGCGGCAGATCCGCGCCTCGGGCGCGGTGTCCAAGGTGCTCGACCCGGGCTGCCGCGCCCGGCACTGCGTCGCCCCAAGCCCCGCTGTCGGCAGGTGCTTGGGTCAGGCCGCACAACGAGCGCATGAGCAACTCGACATAGGAATCCCTCAGCATCTGATCGGCGGTATGCCCGCCGGGCGGCTCGGCCTTCCTGAGCGCACCCAGATCTGCAAGTTCGGGCTCGGCGGGGTGGTCGTCGTCCGGTGCCGACTGCAGATAGCCGGCATCGAGCAGCCACGTGGTCAACCGGCCGAAGTCGGCCGCGAGCAGGCCGCGAGGCGCGTCGTAGATGCTGGCCAGCTGGTCAACGGCTTCATCGACTGTCCGGGTGAGAGTGAGGGCACGCCACATGGTCGCTGCAGTGTCATCGAGTTCGACGTACTCCAGGGAAACGGTGTCGAGCAAGACCGCGGAATCCTCGTAGAACTCCACCAGGACGTTCCCGGGGACCGTCAGGGACGCCTCCCCCGGGTCGGCGACGGGCTCACTCAACTGCAGCCTCCACCGCACCCAGGTCAGCAAGTCGACCGATGAACTCCTCCGCGTCGCGCTCGGCCCGCCCGGCGTCCACTTCGAACTCACATGCCAAGGTCGCTCCGACCGATTGCGCGTCAGCGCCGCCGGTCAGGGCGTGCCAGATAGCGCCGCCTACAGCATCCACTTCGACGTAGCGAAAATCGGGTGTGAGGATCAGCCAGGCCTCGCCGACCTGAGCGACCACCGCCTCCGGAGCGTGGCGCCAGCGCCTCGGAGCACTCACAGCGGCTCAGATGCTGACGGTGTACGTCACGAGGTCCGCGTAGTAGCTATAGGCGCCGACCGGGGCGTTCTCGGCCTCCGCGGCCGCGCCAACGACTCTGGGCATCGCCGGCGACACGTAGGGGCGCTTCCCATCGCTCTGCTCGGTCATCGCGGCACCCTCTCCTCCACCGGCCGCTGTCGGCCCGTCTCTCCTCGTCAAGATACCCCAGAGCAGGCGTAGCATCGCGGCCATGCCTGCGGATGCCCACGCGATCGGCGGCACAGACTCGGCAGATGTGCTGCGCGTCGGCTTGGCGGCTGGCACGCCCCTGGAATGGGGCTGGTCACCCGACGGCGAGTCCTGGCGTTCGGCCGCCGCAGCGCTCGCAACTGGCGACGACCCGGTTGGCGCGCCAGACGCTCCCTGGACCGTGGTCCGCCGTCGCGGGGATTCGCTGGCTGCCGCGGTCAACGCCACCGCTCAGGGCGGCCTGTATTGGTCAATCGACCAGTGTGGCGGCAACGAACACCTTCTGTTCAGCAACAGCCTCAAGGCGCTAGTCCGCGCCCGCCGATCCAGGACCACCCTGAACGCCGACTACCTCCGCTCCTACGCCGTCTCGGCCGGGTCGGCCCAGGGATCACCCTTCGTCGAGGTCCATCGGATCGCGCCCGGAACGACAGCGGTGTGGCACCCGGGTGTCCACACGCCGCAGATCAGCGTCTGGTGCGGACCGGAGGCCTGGCCCGAGCCCGACCTCAGCGGGCCCCAGGTGCCCGGAATGTACCTGCGCACCTTCGACAGCACCATCGACGAGCTCGTGGGTAGCTCCTCAACCCCATTGGCCGCCGCCGTGTCCGGCGGGCTGGACTCAACGTTCATGGCCGCCTCGCTGGCGCGCCACTGCTCCAAGTCCAACCCGCTGCTGGCGTTCTGCCACTCCCCCGATCCCGACGCCCAGCTGGGGCCGTTCGCCACCTTCGACCCGAACGACTACCCCGTGGCCGAGCAGCTGGCGCGCGCCTACCCCGGCCGGATCGAGGTCGTGCGAGTCGTGACGAGGGACGCGCTGAGCCTCGATGCCGCCGCGGCATTCTCCGAGCGCACGTGGCTGCCGACGTATTCGCCTTCGAACCAGGTGTGGCTCGATGACATCGCCGAGCGCGCGGCGGCCGCCGGCGCCGATCGCTTGTTCCACGGGGCCAACGGCAACCCGGCCTACAGCTACAGCCACCCCTATGCCGCTCGGCACTACCTCGACCAGCGCGACTGGGGTTCGCTGGCGGCGCTGGCCAGGCCCTATGGTGGGTCGGGGCAGGGGATATGGCGCCAATTCCGGTCCAGGGTGGCGGCCCCGCTGGCCTCACCTCTGCGAGTGCGACAGCGGCAGCGGCGAGCAAGTGAATTCACCACGGGCCTCGGCTTCGCGTCAGCCGACGGTGACTCGACCCGAGCTCAACTGCCCGACCGATCGGCCTATTTGAAGTGGCTCGGCCAGGCGTTCGGCACTCCTGCCGCCATGGGTCCTGCCGGCTGGCCCGTGGCCATGCTCGATCCCTTCACGGGCCGCGCCATCCTGGAGCTCGCGGCGCGGATGACGCCACTGGAGTGGAGCACCCGCGGACCGGGCGACCGTGGCTACGCACGGATGCTCGCTGCGGGTCGCGTTCCGGACTCGATCCGCCTGCGGCGCCGTTCGGGCGGCCAGGGCTGGGACTCGTGGTATCAATCCCGCAACTCACGCCAGCGATACCTCGACGAAATCGAGGCGCTACCGGCTTCACCGATCATCGGCGAATGGGTGTCCGCGAACCAGTTGCGGGAGCGGGTAGCGGCGTGGCCGTGGGGGCAGCCATCGCCGGAGCACCTCGCCGAATTCTTCGCCGTGACTGTGGTCCTCGGCCTGGCGGCATACTGCCGCGAGATGTCCCGCCAGCTTCGGGTCCTGGGAGGATGACGGTACGACTTCTCGGCGCCGCTACAGCCGCCCGTCCACCAGCTCGCGCGGCCAGACGCCCTTGACGTCGTAGACGACGCCGTCGCTGGCCGCCGCCCGTACGGCCGGGGCGACATCCCCGAACTGTTCGTGCGCCACGGCCAGCACCACGGCGTCCCACTGGGCGGCCAGGGCATCCTCGAGTCCCACCAGCGACAGCCCGTACTCGGCCTTGGCTTCGCCGGCGTCCACCCACGGGTCGCAGACCTGGGCCGCGATCGCGTACTCGCCCAGCCGTCCCACGATGTCCACCACCCGAGTGTTGCGCACGTCCGGGCAGTTCTCCTTGAACGCCAGCCCCAGCACCAGCACCCGCGCACCCGACACCGGCCGCCCAGCCCGGGCCAGCAGCAGCACCACCTCGTCGGCCACGTGCGGCCCCATCGAGTCGTTGATCCGCCGCCCCGCCATGATGACCTCGGGGTGGTGGCCCACCTCCTGCGCCTTGTGGGTCAGGTAGTACGGGTCCACCCCGATGCAGTGCCCGCCGACCAGCCCGGGGGTGAACCGAAGGAAGTTCCACTTGGTGCCGGCAGCCTCGAGCACGTCGTGGGTGTCGATGCCCAGCTCGCCGAACAGCACCGCGAGCTCGTTGATGAGCGCCACGTTGACGTCGCGCTGGGTGTTCTCGATGACCTTCGCCGCCTCGGCGACGCGGATCGAGGGCGCCTTGTGGGTGCCCGCGGTGATGATCGAGCGGTACAGGGCATCGATGTCCTCGGCCACCTCGGGCGTCGAGCCGGACGTGACTTTCAGGATGTCCGGCAGCCGGTGCACCTTGTCGCCCGGGTTGATGCGCTCCGGGCTGTAGCCGACGTAGAAATCCGTGTTGAACCGCAAGCCGGACTCGGCCTCGAGGATCGGCACGCAGACCTCCTCGGTGGCGCCCGGGTAGACCGTCGACTCGTAGATCACCACGCCGCCGGGGCGCAGCGCCCCGCCAACTGTGCGGCTGGCGGATTCCAGCGGACGCAGGTCGGGGCGCTTGGCGGCGTCGATCGGGGTGGGGACGGTGACGATGAAGACATCGGCGCCGGCCAGGTCGTCCGGGTAGGCGGTGAGCCGCAGGTGCGTGGCGGCGGCCAGCTCGGCGGCCGAGGCCTCGAGGGTGCGGTCCTGGCCAGCCGCGAGCTGCTCGATGCGGCCGGCATCTATGTCGAAGCCGATGGTGGGGCGCACGCGGGCGAACTCCACGGCCAGCGGCAGGCCGACGTAGCCGAGGCCGATGATGGCGACGGTGGCGTCGGCCGGGATGGCTAGCATTACTTCCCCTCAAGACGGGCAGTCAATCTCGGGCAGTCTACGCAGGCGTCGGACACCGTCGGGGCCGGACAGGCCATGACTCATTGTGTCGCCAGCTCGGCTTGCCGTATTGCCTTCGGCCCGCCAGCGGTTCAGACGATCACCGACCTGGCATTCTGAGCACAACCAAGCGGAGGATTCGCACACGGGGCGGAGAACAGGTGTTCCCACGGCTGATGACAGACGTCGCCCCCGCTGACGGCCGCGCCCTCGTCCCCGGATCGCTTCACCATTTCGTCCCCAACCTCCTGTTGGTCTGCACGATCTCTGCACTGGTGGCCATCTTCATTGGCCCCCGTATGCAACCAGCCAAGTGGGTTCTGGCCACCTGGCTGCTGGCCCAGACTGTGCCCTTGGCATACACCTGGACCAAGGGCCTCGGCGGTGGAACGCGAGGGTGTCACATGGGCGTCCCGCCGTGGGAGTTCTGCATGGGTGCCGACAACGGCGAGATCCTGCTGAACGTCATGCTGTTCGTGCCGGCCGGAGCCGCGGCGTTCCTCTGGCCCGACGGGCCTCATCGGCTCGCAGCCCTGGGGGTAGGACTGTCCATTCCGCTCACGGTGGAGCTCGGGCAGTACCTTGTTCCGCAGCTCGAAAGGTCCTGCCAGCTCGGCGACGTCCTGAACAATCAGATTGGTGTGGTATTGGGGTGGTCGCTTGCAGCTGGGGCGTGGAGCGTGGCGCGTTCATGGTCGGCGGTCGACCCCAGACAACGGCCAGACGCCTGATGCAGCGCTCTTGGTGCCGCTAGTACGCCCCAGACCCAGTGAAGACAACCTTGACGGTGCGCAACAAGATGGTGACATCGAACGAAAGGGACCAGTTCTCGACGTAGTACAGATCCATCATTACGTTCTCATCCCACGACGTGTCGGACCGTCCGGAAACCTGCCAGAGGCCCGTGATGCCTGGCTTTGCCAACAGCCGGCGGTGATCGTCGCCGCTATAACGGTCGACATCACCGAGTTGGTGCGGTCGCGGGCCGACCAGGCTCATGTCGTTGCGCAAGACATTCCACAACTGCGGCAACTCGTCCAAGGAAGAACGTCGCAGGAACCCGCCGACGCGGGTGACACGAGGATCACGGGAAAGCTTGAAGGTAGCGCCGTCCTGTCCCACTTGACCTCGCAGAACCTCCAACTGCTCGTCTGCGCCGACCTCCATTGTGCGGAACTTCAGACATGTGAATGTCTGTCCGTCGCGGCCCATGCGTTCCTGCCTGAAGAGGACTGGACCCCGAGAGTTGACTTTGATGATCAGAGCGATCACTGCCATGGGGATGGCAAGGAACACTAGCCCGACGGACGACCCCACCAGATCCATAGTGCGCTTGACCACCCGGGCGGGACCGCTGAACCTCGGCATCGCGACAGACAGAAACGCCAGGCCCTGGATCTGCTCGACCTTCAGTCGGGGGCCGGCGATCTCGACAACTGAGGGACTGACGATCAAAGACATCTCTGTGTCTTCCATCGCCCAACCCAGCCGACGGGTCCACGTGGGATCGGCGTCCGAGAACGGCAAGTAGAGGATCGTGTCGGCCCCCGCGGCCTGCGCACGCCTCACGACTACGTCTGGCTCTGGCGCTGGTTCGTGGCCGGTCGCATGGCCCACTTCCACGAACCTGTTGCCAGCCTTCTCGAAATCTCCTCGAACGATCCCGAGCTGGGCCGGCGATGCGATGACGAACACCCGGTGGAGCGGGAAGCCCGCGTTCAGGGTTCGCTGCAGCGAATTCCTCATGATCCATCGGCCGCCCAGCAGCAAGACGGTGCCGAACACCGCAACGCCCAGGACGAAGCTGCGCGCAAGGGTCGTGTCCGTGAAGTAGGCGAACGTGGCGACCAGCAAGACCATCCAGGCGCTGGCCACCAGCACCCTGCGGTACTCCTCGCCACCTGCACCCAGAATGCTCGATACACGGGTCTGCCGCTGCCACAGAACTGTCGGCCACACGATCAAGACGGCGACCGCGAGGTACTGTCGCGAGTGGTCCTGCAGCAGCGGCGGGCCCGCACCCCAACCGGCGATCAACGCAACGCCCACTGCGATGCAGACCATGAGGATGTCGGTGGTCATGACGGCACGGACGATGTTGCCCGGCTCCGAACGCGCGTGCGGCGCGACGGGAGCGGACTCGTCGGCGCCGGTTGAGTCCAGGATCTGCTGATGTGGGTAGGCGACAGGTCCGCCAGATCCCGAAATGTCCCCCATCACCGTCCCTCACGTCGTCCCAAAACCGTGCCTTCCATGGTACGTGAAGGGCACAGGGCTGTGTTTCGACTCGGGCAGAATCCCACACCCGCAGCGATGAAGGCCACGCAACGCTCAGGCCAACTTCTCCCGCAACCTTGCAGGCGCCCGCGCGATTCCCCACACGAGGTACAAGCCAGGCGCTCGATCCCCGAAGGCTCCGAGGCGTCGGGCGCCCATGTCTTGCACCGGCCACCCAGCAGACAGCAGTCTCTCGGCCGTCGCCACGGGAGTGTCATATGCAGCACCCAATTGGACCACCAATCGACGACTAACCGCTGATGCCTCGGTCCCGGTGCGAACATCGTGCCCCGCAGCGAGGGACCGCCAGGCCGACGCCGCGACGGCGCGTGCGCGCCGACCCACGACGGGGGTTGCACCCACGACCGGGGCGACCACTGCGCGCGCGACCTGGTAGCGCAAATGGGCGCCCATCCCCTGCGCGGCGGGAGCGACCCGTGGCTCTGGCGCGAGCCGGTCGATGCGGACCTGGTCCACGACTTGCCGCAGGCGTGACCAATGGTCGGTGGTCCCGTGCGAGGCGCAGAAGATCGCCGCATCGACGACACCAAGGGTACGCACGGGTTGCCCACCGACGTCCACCACGACTGAACGGCTCCACAACTCATCGAAAGGCGCCGCACAACACTTCGCAGAAACGTCGAGTCGCCAGTGCAGGTCGAGGTCGGTATGGGCTGTGTGCAGCAGGGACGCCTTGAGCGAGCGCCTGGTGGCGGCGAACAGGGGTGATTCAGGGCTGGGACAGTACTCCGTGTCGAGTCGAACCCCGGCTCGTTGAAGGGCGGCCGTAGCAGCCGCCACGTCGGCTGGATCCACCAGCAGGTCGATATCCCCGGCGACCCGCGCGCCGAAGTCGCCAGTGGTCTGAGCAGCGAACGCCAAACCTTTGAGCGAGATGACTCGGACTCCCTCCTCAGCCAGCGCCCGCACCGCCGCAACCTGATCAGCCGCGACGGCGAGCGACCTCATCCGGTGAGCACGTGCGGATGCGGCAAGGTCGGACCGCTGCTGGTCCGTCAGTGGCAAAGACGCCGCGATCGGGAGCACAGCAATGGCCAGCTTGTGCCGCCGAATCCGATCGAGCATTGCCGCCGGGTCATCGAGCTGAAGCCATTCCGACGACCAGTCGGGCGGTTGGACGCTATCCTCCCTTGCCAACAGCTGGGCGGTCGCTGCGACCGCTCCGCGCATTCCCGGGGCCCACGCAGAAGTGGTCACTGTCCGAGGTACTCGACAACTGTGGCGGCGATCCGCTCCCCCGCACGACCGTCCCAAAGTGGCGGCCGCTCCCTGGCACCGACCCAGGCCCCGACAACCACATCGTCCACGGCCGCCAGCGCAGTCTCCGGGGTGACGAGCCGGTTGGTGCCATGGCTAATCGTCACGGGCCGCTCGGTGTTGGGACGCAGGGTGAGGCATGGCACGTCCAGCATCGTGGACTCCTCCTGGATTCCACCGGAGTCGGTCATCACCAGTGCAGCGCCGGACACGAGCCCTACGAAAGACAAATACGGCAATGGATCGGTCATGGTGACATTCCGAAGATCGTCCAAACCCGCATCGGAAAGCGCCCGTCGACCGCGGGGGTGCACCGGAAAAACGACGTGCAGCCGCTGCGATGTCGCGGCCAAGAGTTCCACGAGTCGGCGCACGTCATCGGGATCATCGACGTTCGATGGCCGGTGAAGGGTCACCACGGCATAGGCACCGTGGGCTTGCCCGACCTCGTCGGCGAGCGCCACATCCAGGCGGTCCCGCACCCGGAAGAGCGTGTCAATCATGGGATTGCCAACCAGGTGGATGCTTTTCGGCGCCGCGCCCTCGCGCGCCAGGTTCGCGACCGCCTCCGGGCTGGTGACGAACAGCAGCTCCGACAGCCGATCCGTGACCAGCCGGTTGACCTCCTCAGGCATTGTCATGTCGAACGACCGCAGGCCTGCCTCGACATGACCCAGAGGGAGGTGCAGCTTGGCGGCGGAGATCGCGGCCGCCAGCGTGGAGTTGATGTCGCCGTAGACGAGCACGAGGGATGGTGCCAGCGAGGCCAGCGTCTGCTCCAGCGCCACCAGGAGCGCAGCCGTTTGCTGCCCGTGCGTGCCTGAACCGACGCCGAGGTTGACATCCGGCGTCGGCAGTTCCAGGTCGCGGAAGAACGCATCCGACATCGCGTCGTCGTAGTGCTGACCTGTGTGAACGAGCGTCTGGGGCAAGCCACGGGCCTCAAGACCGCGCATGACAGGAGCGAGCTTGGGGAAGTTGGGTCGGGCTCCAGCGACGTGGACCACTGAACGTGTCATACGGCGGCTCCTGACCGGGCGGCCCAGTGGGCCAAGGCGTAGAAGGCGTGGGCGCTGCTCCAGCGCGGGTAGGCCGGTTCCCCCGCGGCCCCGAAGCCGCCGTGGGGCCGCTGCATCGGCAACAGCCTCGCCCGCGAACGCTGCGAGTGGACCGGGCCAGCCGGATCGACCCGACCGCAGACCCCCTGCGCCCCCAGTAGCGCCCAGGCGGCCGTGTGGACATCCACACTCCCCCCGTGGTCCGCGTAGTAGAAGGGCCCGCCGTCGTCCCCGAAGCAGTGCCGCGACCACGCTTGCGTGCCGGCGTCCATCGCGTTGGAGATGGCTGAGTCAAGGTCCTCAAGGTCGCTCAGGCCCCAGAGGGTGTAGACGGTGTGAAACGAGTCGATCCATTCCAGTCCCGGGCTCGTGCCGTACTCCCAGAGTCCGTCCGAGCGTTGTGCGTTGATCGTCTGCTGCACGGCTCGGATCACCTGTTCGTCGCGGCCGCCAGCCCGATGCAGCGCACGAGCGGCAAGCACATTGGCGTTGTGTACCAAAGTGTTCGACCCTGCCGTGTAGCGGAGGAAGCCCTCGGGATGCACCAGGTCCCGCTCAATCCAGGCGCGGACCGAGACCGGGATGGGTCGCCTCACGGCATGTAGCGCTTCGACCGCGAATGCCGTGGCGATGGCGTTTGAGGACCCCGCCGGATAGAAGCCCCATCTCGTCTGGACATCGAACTCATAGCCCCAGCCGCCGTCGTCGTTGCGACCAGCGAGGATGTCGTCAGCCAGGCGCTCTGCCCGCTCCTTCGCATCCGGAAGCCAACTGGCTTCGGACAGTCCCAGGACCGCCAGCGACAGGGTCTTGGTCATGCGGTGCTGTGGCACCCCGAGCGGCCGCCGAACATCGACCGGCGAGCGCTTGATCAACTGCACCACCGCCTGCTTCGGCCTGCCTCGGGGCACTTTGGTCGACCATTTGCCACCCAAGCCGTCGTAGGGGTCGGGACCGGTGTAGTCGATGCGACGCAGATGCTCGTCGAGGGCCACCAGCGCGGCAAGGCCGGCTTCAGCGTCGCCAAAGGCCGCCGGACCGGTCTCACCCGCCGAGGTCACCACGTGCGTCCTGGGAGTCGCACGGAGGCCCCGGTGCGCAGGGACTCGACTACCGCGAAGGTCAGGCGCGTCACCTCTGCAGCCTGCTCGAATGGGACGGGCGACTCTGCCGCACCGGCCGCGAAATCGACCCACCGCTTGATCAGTTCCTTGTGTCCCTTGTCCTGCTTGCGACCACCTCGATCCTGGGAGCCTCCGCCCCCGAACACGGTCCAGGTCCGGAAGTCGTCGATGAGGTAGGTCCGACCCCCACTCGCGACCTCCACACGCTCCTTAGGCAGCGACGAGGCACCTTCGGTGAGGTAGCTGATCGTCGCAGCCGAACCGTCGTCCCAGCCGAGCACCATCTGTACGTTGTCCTCCACCTCTGGGCTGCGCCGACCGCTGCCCACGGCGAACACTGTGCTCGCCGCAGCGCCCACAAGCCAACATGCCAGATCGATGAAGTGGCAACCTTCGCCGATGATTCGCCCACCCTGGGCCGGGTCGTCGGCCCAGTGCCCGGCGGGCAGCCGTCCGGCGTTGACGCGGATATCGAGGTTGACCGGGCCCGTACGCCGCATGACGGCCGCGCGAACGTCCAGGCTGGCTGGCGCGTAGCGGCGGTTATAGCCGGTGACGATTCGCCAGGCGCCATCGGCTGCGGCTAGGGCGTCCACCTCGGCCGCAGTCACGGCGAGCGGCTTCTCCACGAAGACCGTCTTGCCGGCGGTGGCCGCCAGCCCTGCCAGGTGGGCGTGAGTGTCGTGCCTGGTGGCAATCAGCACCGCGTCCGTGTCGGGATCGGCGCATACGTCCTCCGGATCAGGCATGACCACGGCGAAGCCCTTGTGCTCGCCCACGTGCCGTGCAGTGATCCCAGTGGCAGTCGAGATGGCGGAATACTGGACCTTTCCGGTCCGCTCGAGGGCTGGTAGCAGTGTTTTGCGGGCGAAGTTCCCCGCGCCGCAGACCCCCACCCGCACGATCGCCCGGGAATCACTGCGGGCACCGGAAACAGCGCCGCCGGCCAACCGAATCGGCCCGGCAGTGAGGTCGCGCTGCGGGTAGGTGAGCACCAGGGCGCGCACGCGGTCGGGGCCCTTGAGCGAGTCGTAGGCGGCCACCGCCTCATCGATCTCGTGCTCGGCCGTCACCAGATCTGCCACGACTAGGGCGCCGGAAGCGATCAGGCGCAGAATCTCGGCCATGTTGCGCTGCTCCGTCCAGCGCACGTAGCCGATGGGGTAGTCGTGTCCGTGCTCCTCATAAGCCGGGTCGTAACGGCCCGGTCCATAGGATCGCGAGAGTCGCACGTCGATTTCGGCGTCGTAGAAGGGTCCGCGCTGCAGTCCGAGCCCGACGTCCCCCACCACGATCACGCGCCCGCGGTCGCGGCACCAGCCAGC
>JBIRBF010000062.1:0-13720 GCA_044326505.1 Candidatus Nanopelagicales bacterium
ACCTCGCCCCGAACGCCATCCCTCGGGGATCTTGGCCGACGGCCCGCACCTTCCCCGGGACGTGGCAGCGGCGCAGCGGCGGGCAATCTGCCACCATCAGTGAATGGCTCGCGACTCAGCGTCACTGCACACGTCGGATCCAGCGACGTCGCGCGCACCCAAGCGCGACGCGACGATCGACGTCGCCAAAGGCATCGCGATCATCCTGGTGGCGCTCGGCCACGTCGAGCGTGGCCTGGTCAACGCCGGCCTGGTGGAATTCGACGGCTGGGCCGGGCGACTCGATGCCTGGCTCTACACCTTCCACATCCCGCTCTTCATGTTCCTGGCCGGACTCTTCGTCGCCACGTCCGTGCGCCGGTATGGCCTCCGCGGCTTCCTGCGGCGCCGGCTCGTGGAACTCATGTGGGTCTACGTCGTCTGGCAGCTCATCAATACTGCCGCGAGCGTCGTACTGGCCAACGTCACGAACGGCCACGCCACCTGGTTCGACGTGGTCGCCCTGTGGGCGCCCTACGGCGCGATGTGGTTCCTGCCGAGTCTGGCGGTCGGCACCCTCGTCGTCGCGCCAGCGTGGTGGTGGGCCCAGCATCGGCGCGGTCGATGGTCGACCGCCGTCCTCGCGGCCCTGCTCGCGGCACTGACCGCCGTGAGCGTCTGGCTCTGGGTTCCTCTCATCTCCTGGCCCTGGGACTGGGTCCGGCCGCAGCTGTGGTCGTTCCTGGCAATGGGCGTCGTGCTCGGGCACGCGGGCCTCCGCCGAGCGCTATCGGCGCTGCCCGGCTACGCGCTGGCTGCCGTCACGATCGTCGGGGCCACAGTGGTCTACCTGGGCGCCGGCATACCGGGCGCCGTGCCCACCTTGCTGGAACCGGTCGACGGTACGTTCGGCGCGCACATCGCCGGCGTGGCCGCCGCCTGGCTGGGCACTCTCGCGGTGGTCGCCGCGTCGGCGTTCATCGCTCGGCACGCACGACTGCTCACCCTTGCACTGGCCTACTTGGGGGTGCGCTCGCTGGCCATCTACGTCAGCCACACCAACTTCACCGCCGGCACACGAGTGGCTCTCGGCCTGCTCGGGCTCACCACCGCGCCGCTGGAGGTGGTCCTCGGAGTCGCGATCGGCATCGCCGGACCTCTGGTCATCTACGCCGTGGCGGGCCGCATCCACCTGGGCTGGCTCTACCGACCACCTTCGTCGCTCAGCGGCCGCACCCCGCCGGCTGCGCCCAGAGCGGAGCCACTGGCTGCGGCGGGCGGCGACGTGGGACGCTGAGCCGGTGATCGCCCTGTTGCGGCGCTTCCTGCGGCCCTACTCCCGTTCCCTGGTCATCGTCGTCCTGTTGCTCCTGGTGCAGGCGATGGCCAACCTGTTCCTGCCCACCCTGAACGCCGACATCATCAACAAGGGCGTCGTGACCGGCGACATCGGCTACATCTGGCGCATCGGAGTCGTCATGCTCGCGGTGACCGCAGCCTTGGGGGTCACCTCCGTAGCAGCGGTGTACTTCAGCGCCCGCACCGCGATGGGCTTCGGCCGCGACGTCCGTGCGGCGCTGTTCGCCAAGGTGCAGCGCTTCTCGCTCTACGAGGTCAACACGTTCGGCACCCCCTCGCTCATCACCCGCAACACCAACGACGTGCAGCAGGTCCAGATGCTGGTCCTGATGGGGCTGACGATGATGGTCCTGGCCCCCATCACCGCCATCGGCGGCGTGATCATGGCCTTGCGCCTGAACGTGCAGCTGTCGGCGATGCTGCTCGTGGTGATCCCGCTCATGGCGATCGTGATCGGCGTCCTGATGGCGCGGGCAATACCGCTGTTCCGGTCGATGCAGATCAAGATCGACGCCATCAACGACGTGCTGCGCGAGACGCTTACCGGCATCCGGGTGATCCGGGCCTTCGTGCGGACGCGCGACGAGGAGGAGCGCTTCGCCGATGCCAACGCCGACCTGACGGACACCTCGCTCAGGGTGGCCCGGCTGTTCGCCATCATGCTGCCGGCCCTCATGCTGATCATGAACGGCTCATCGGTCGCGGTCATCTGGTTCGGCGGCCACCTCGTGGACAGCGGCTCCATGCAGATCGGCGACCTCACCGCGTTTCTGCAGTACCTGATCCAGATCCTGTTCTCGGTGATGATGGCGGTGATGCTCTTCGTCATGGTGCCGCGGGCCGCCGCGTCGTCGGAGCGCATCGATGAGGTGCTGGCGACAGTCCCGGCCATTACCGATCCGGCGACGCCGGTCCCGGAACGCCCCGGCCGCGGACTGGTCTGCTTCGAACACGTCACCTTCCGCTACCCGGGTGCCGAGGACGCGGTACTCGAGGACGTGAGCTTCACCGCCGAGCCCGGTCAGACCACCGCCATCGTCGGCGGTACGGGCTCCGGCAAGACGACGCTGGTCAATCTGATCCCGCGGCTCTACGACGTCTCGGAGGGCCGTGTGAGCCTGGACGGGGTGAACGTGCGCGACCTGCGCCAGGCCGATGTGTGGTCGGCGATGGCGATCGTCCCGCAGAAGGCCTTCCTGTTCAGCGGGACGGTGGCCAGCAACGTCAGGTTCGGTAGACCGGGCGCGAGCGACGCTCAGGTATGGCAAGCGCTACAGACCGCGCAGGCCGAGGAGTTCGTGCGCGGCTTGCCCGAGGGCCTCGACGCACCCATCGATCAGGGTGGCGCGAACGTGTCCGGCGGGCAGCGCCAGCGCCTGGCGATTGCCAGGGCGCTCGTCCGCCAGGCCGACGTGCTGATCCTGGACGATTCATTCTCCGCACTCGACTACGCCACGGATGCGCGGCTGCGACGTGCACTGCGGACGGCCGCGGCCGACACCACGGTGATCGTGGTCGCCCAGCGGGTGAGCACAATCATGCAGGCCGATCAAATCATCGTCCTGGACGACGGACGCATCGTCGGCCGAGGCACCCATGACGAACTGCTCGCAGAGTGCGAGACGTACCGCGAGATCGTGGCCTCCCAGCTGACCGCGGAGGAGGCCGCATGAGCGCCGAGCGGCCGGCGAACCCGCGTCGCCCGCAGGGAATGTTCGGCCCCGGTCACGGTGTCGGCATGGGCCTGCCCCCGGAGAAGGCGCGGGACTTCCGCGGCACCCTGCGCCGCATGGGCGCCCGGCTCCGGCCGGAGCGCCTGGTGATCGCGGTGGTGTTGGTGCTCGGCGTCGTGAGCGTGTTCTTCGCGGTGATCGGGCCGAAGCTGCTGGGCGACGCCACCAACATCATCTTCGCTGGAGTCGTGTCCGAGCAGCTCCCGCCCGGTGTCAGCCAACAGCAGGCCGTCGACCTGCTCCGGGCGCAGGGCAACAACACGCAGGCGGACATGCTCTCGGCCATGTCGCTGACCCCCGGCCAGGGCGTGGACTTCGCCGCGCTCGGCCGGGTCATTGCCTTGGTCGCTGCGGTCTATGTGCTCAGCTCGCTGTTCTCGTGGGCGCAGAACTACCTGATGGCCGGCGTCACCCAGCGCGTCATGTACCGGCTGCGCGAGGACGTGGACACAAAGCTCGGGCGGCTGCCGCTCAAGTACTTCGACTCCCATGCCCGTGGCGACCTGCTCAGCCGGGTGACCAACGACATCGACAACATCTCCACGACGCTGCAGCAGACCCTGACGCAGCTGATCACCTCGGTGCTCACGGTCTTCGGCGTCCTGGCCATGATGGTCTGGATCAGCCCGCTGCTAGCCGTGATCTCGCTGCTAACAGTACCGCTGTCGTTCGTCATCACGATGTTCATCGCGAAGCGCTCGCAGAAGCAGTTCGTCGGCCAGTGGAAGTGGACCGGCACGCTCAACGGCCACGTGGAGGAGATGTACTCGGGCCACGAGTTGGTCAAGGTCTTCGGCCACTCCGCGCAGGCTCAGGAGGAGTTCGACGAAGCGAACGAGCAGATGTACGCCACCTCGTTCAAGGCCCAGTTCATCTCGGGGATCATCCAGCCGGCGATGCAGATCGTGGCCAACCTGAACTACGTCGCGATCGCCGTCATCGGCGGTCTGCGGGTGGCCAGCGGCTCGATGAGCCTGGGTGACGTGCAGGCGTTCATCCAGTACTCCCGGCAGTTCACGATGCCGATCACCCAGATCGCCTCGATCGTGAACCTGCTGCAGTCCGGGCTGGCGTCGGCTGAGCGCGTCTTCGAACTGCTCGACGAGCCGGAGCAGGAGCCCGAGACGGCGACGCCGGAGGCGCTCGGACTGCGCCGCGGGCACATCCGATTCGAGGACGTGTCGTTCAGCTACACGCCCGACAAGCCCCTGATCGAGCACCTCGACCTCGAGGCGCGGCCGGGTCAAACCGTGGCGATCGTTGGCCCCACCGGCGCCGGCAAGACGACGCTGGTCAATCTGCTCATGCGCTTCTACGAGCTCGACGGCGGCCGCATCACCTTCGACGGGCTCGACATCCGCGACGTCACCCGCGACGAGCTGCGCCGCAGCTTCGGGATGGTGCTGCAGGACACGTGGCTGTTCGGCGGGACAATCCACGACAACATCGCCTACGGCGCGCACGGCGCGACCCGCGAGCAGGTCGTGGCCGCCGCCCAGGCAGCGCACGTGGACCGGCTCGTGCGGACGCTGCCCGAGGGCTACGACACGATCCTGGGCACCGATGCCGCGAGCGTGTCGGCCGGCGAACAGCAGCTGCTCACCATCGCGCGGGCGTTCCTGGCCGACCCGTCAGTGCTGATCCTGGACGAGGCGACGAGCTCTGTGGATACCCGTACCGAGGTGCTCATCCAGCGAGCGATGGCCGACTTGCGGGCGGGCCGCACGGCGTTCGTGATCGCCCACCGGCTGTCCACCATCCGCGACGCCGACCTCATCCTCGTGCTCGATCAGGGCCGGATCATCGAGCAGGGCACGCATGAGGAGCTCATCGCGGCCGGCGGGTTCTACTACACGCTCTACACCTCGCAGTTCCTGGAGAGCTACGACGAGGTCGCCGACGACGAGGCCGCGCGCTTCGGAGCCGGCTGACCAGCAGTGCAGTCGGCCCCAGCGGTGCGTTAAGTGGGGCGGCTCTGGCCCGAAGCGCGCTGCACAAAGCGGTCGGGATGCGCACGTGCACGCCTGGTCCCGAGCGCGGTCCCTGCAACGCCGCCCGGGCCCTGGGCCGACTCCCCGCCGACGCGGGCAGAGCTGGGAACCGGGATCACCGCCGGGGCCGCATGTCACAGCGGGGGCTACTCCCCGCGCGGCGGCTCCAGCACATTCACAGAGGCCTGTTCTGGGTCGAGCAGGTTCGCTATCGTGCCGACGTCCGGCATGGTTTGCGGGCCGAAGATGACCGTGGCACCTTGCTCTGTGGCGAAGGTCGCCGCCGCGGCGGCGCTGTCAACGGTGAAGTACGGCGACCAGTAGCTCGGAGCCTCCGCGGGGGCCTCGTCCGGCATCGTCATCAATCCGCCGAAGTCGGACCCCTCCACGCCGATCAGCCGGTAGTCCATCGGCACGTCGGCCTGGGTGATCGTTGCCCCGAGGAGTTCCCGGTAGAACTCCGCCGCTGCGTCGAGGTCCCTGGTGAGCAACTCGTACCACGCCACGGAGCCCTTGCCTGAGGTCACCCCGAAACCCTTGTGCGCCCCAGACTGCGAGAGTCCGAACACTGCGCCGGTCGGGTCGGCGAGCACTGCGATTGAGCACATGTGAACGCCACCCACGTCCACCGACATTGGGGGCATGTAGACCTGCGCCCCCAAATCGACGGCCCGAGCAGTGGCCGCGTCGATGTCGGTGCAGCCGAAGTACATCGTCCAGCTCGACACGGGCACCTGCGGCTGGCGCGGGGCCATCCCGGCCGCTGGCTGCCCCGCCACAGTGGCCATGATCCACCCGCCGGCGTCGGGATGGGCGTCGCCGTACTCCCAGCCCAGCAGGCCGGCGTAGAAGGAACGTTCCGCGGCGACGTCGGACGCGGCGAGGTCGGCCCAGATGGGGGCTCCGATGAGTGACATGCCGGTCACCCTAGGTCAGTCCGCTCCGTGCTGTCACTCCCGAGCGGACGGTCGCCGATGTCGCGCTCACCGCTAACCTGCACCCGTGGAGGCGAGTGAGCGGCTCGGACATTGGGGTCCGGCGTGCCTGCCCGACTTGATCGGCCTGTGGTCGCAATGCCTGCCAACAGACCCGATTGCGGCAGAGGATCTGCGTCGGGTGATCACCGACGACGCCGGCGTCGTCCTCGGCTCAGCCGACGGAAAGGCAGCCGTGTCGGTACTCACCCGTCGCACGCCCGCTGGGCCGGCGGGCTTCATCCGACTGCTGCTCGTCGCGCCCCAGGAGCGCCGACGACGGCGGGCGACGGCGCTGCTCGACGCGGCGGAGGATTGGCTCGCCGCGCAAGGCGCGTCGACAGTGCAGCTCGGCGGCGAATTCCCCGAGTACTTGTGGCCCGGGGTAGACATGCGCAACGTCGGCACCCAGGCCCTCGCTCAGCAATGCGGCTACCGGGCGACCGGCGGCGAAATCACGATGAACATGCCTACCGAAGGCTTCCGCGCCCCGCCGCCCAACGGGGTGACGGTGCGCACCGTGTCCGCGGCGGACCGACGGCACAGCGCCGCACTTGAGCTACTGGTCACGAGCAACTGGCCACATTGGCTGCCGGTGCTCCGGCGGGCGGTCGAGCGCGGGACCATCACCGGCGCCTTCGTCACGCGTGGTCCGGGCCAACCGGACGCGGTGGGTTTCGCAGCCCACTCGGCCGTCCGGGAAGGATGGCTTGGGCCGGTGGGCACAGCGCCCGACCACGCTGGCAGGGGCATCGCGGCGGCGACGATCAGCGGAGCGCTGGCGGATCTGCGCGCCCGCGGTGTGCGGCGCACCGAGGTGGCCTGGATGGGGATTCCGGGCTACTTCGCCGATCGCGGCGCCGACTTCGCCCACGGCTACCTCCACCTCGGCAAGGACCTGTCGCCGACGGGCTAGATCGACCCCACGACCCAGACGATGGCAGGAGCCACCACCAGCGCAGGCAACAGGTCGCCCACGGCGATGTCGCGGATGCGCAGCAGTCGCAGCGCGATACCCACAAGCAGCAGTCCGCCGGTGGCCGTCATCGCCGCGATCTCGGCGTCGCCCAGCACGCCTCCCAGGGACCAGCCGAGGAGGGTGAACACGCCCTGGTAGACGCCCACCGCCAGCGCGGATGCAGCCACCCCCCAGCCCAGCGTGGCAGCGAAGGCGATCGACGCGAAGCCGTCGAGCACCGCCTTCAACGCCAGTTGGTCGATCCCGGTCCCCAGCCCGTCGGACAACGCCCCCAGAATGCCGAGCGGACCGATGCAGTACACGAGCGAGGCCGTGACGAAACCCTCGACGAATCGCACCCCCCGGGCATGCTCCTCGGCTGCTTGATCAACATCGCCTGCGACTGGTTGCGACCTGCCGCGGCGGCGCTTAGCCGCCGCATGCTGGAGGCGCTCCCCGAGCCGTTCCAGCCGGTCCTCTATCCGGAGGGCCGAGCCGACCAAGCCACCCACCAGGATCGCCGCGAGCACCACGAGCAGCGCGCCAGATCCCACCACATCAATGAGCGCTGCGTCGGTGATCGCGACACACGACAAGGCGGCCACCAACAGCACCACCAGGCCCAACCCGTCCGTGACCAACCGCCGCGTCCGATCGGAGAGGCGATGGCCGAAGGCCACCCCGATGGCGGAGCCAATCAGGATCGCGACGACGTTGATGACCGTCCCGAGGCCAATCATGCTGACCCCACCAGGGCAGCGACTCGCACGCCCGCGCCGCCCTCGAGGCTCATGCCGCCATCGTAGGGCTGCGGCAGCAGCCCCGTTCGCCGATATCAAAGGGACCAGCGGGCGCACACCGCGAGTACGCTCAGAGACATGGACGCGACCGTGCTGTCCACCGATGTCGGCCCGGTGGAGGTCTCAGACCACGGACACGGACCGCCGGTACTCGTACTGCACGGCTCCCCCGGCGGAATCGACGTTGCCGAGCTCATGGGCAGGTTCCTGCTCCTGCGCGATTGTCGGGTCATCGCGCTGTCCCGCCCGGGATACCTAGCGACACCGCTGCTGCCGGGCACCCGCGACCCAGAAGGACAGGCGGATCTGGCCGCCGCGGCCCTCGACGAACTCGGCCTCGGCCAGGTGGGCGTCTTCGGATGGTCCGGGGCAGGGCCGACCGCCTACTCCATGGCCGCCGGGCACCCGGACCGGGTCGCGGCCCTGGCGCTCGTCGCTGCCGTGAGCCGACCCGTCCTGTGGCAGCCGGGGCTCGTAGACCAGCTGCTCTTCGCCACGGGCCCGGGGAAGTTCACCGTCCGCCAGGCGCTGCGCTGGATGCCGTCCACGATCCTGGACATCGGTATCGCCGCGCAGGGGGACCTGACCAGCCAGGAACGCCGCGACCTGCTGGCGACGGTCGAGGCTGATCCGAGACGCCGCGACTTCACCTTGGACCTTGTCGCTGCGCTGGCCGCGGCCGGAGATCGGACCGCAGGAGTGGCCAACGACCAGCGAGTCTTCGCCGACCTCGGCGAGCTGCCGCTGTCCCAGATCACCGCTCCGACTCTGCTGATACACGGCGACGCCGACACCGAGGTGGAACTCGCCGACTCGCAACTCGCCGCCGACCAGATCCGGGATGCGCGGCTCGAGGTCGTCCCTCGCGGCACGCACATGTGCCTGTTCGCCGACGAGCGCGACCGCGCGCTGCAGGACATGGTGGCCGACTTTCTCAGCGCCGCCATACACGCTGCCGGCCCCACTCCCCGCGACTGACGCATACCAGGCCGGACGCGCCTTCGAGTGGACTCCCGACTCGCGTGTCGGCGAGACTTCGGACGTTCCCGATGGAAGGTGCGCGTCATGCGTCGAGTGGTTTCCGTTGCGTTGTCGGCGCTGTCCCTGACCGCGTTCTCCTTGGCCCTAGCGCCCACCGCCCAGGCAGCTCCAGCGCCGGGCCTCTCCGAGCAGATCAGTGCGATGCTGACGTCCCCGGGGACCGCGGGATCCGCCGCTCCGGCGGCGAAGGCCCCGAGCCTGACCCCCGGTCTGGCCGTCGACACCGCGCCGAAGCCGCAGGCCAGCGCAGGAGCGGTTCTGACCGTGTCGTCATGGCCGAGCGTCCCAGTCGTCCAATCTGTCCCGGTCATGAAGTCCAATGGGCATTACACCGCTATGGTCCACATCGAGGACGGCGGAGCACCAGCGGTGGGCTACAAGGTCGGGATGCAGTACAAGCCCGTCGCGGGCGTCTGGACCGATGCTGGGCAACCGCTGGGAGGTCCGGCCACGTTCACCCCGGGTCGCGACATCCCCACGCCGACCTACATCACGCCGCCGTCCGTGACCGACTCGAACGGCGACGCGCAGCTCACGGCGGTCGCCCCGACGGCGGCGCAGTCGGGCGTCATCTTCCGCGCCGTCGTGCTCGGCCAAGCCATCTACAGCAACGAGTCCCCCGCCTACAACATCGTCCTCGACTCCGACAGCCTCTACAACCCACCGGCCTACAGCAACGACCCCAACGCGGTGGGCAACGCCATGCCGACCGCGCCCGGCGTGCTGATCAAGGCGCAGAAGCTGGACCCCAACGGCGCGACGGTGCAGGACCAGCCGCTGCAGTACCCGGGCATCGCTGCAAACAACCCCTTGAAGCCGAGTGAGCCGCTTGTCGTGCCGCAGGTTGCCGGCGCGGGCGCGCCGCCGTGCTTCTACCGACAGGTCACTTCCGACAGCTGCGTGGTGGGCAGCACCGACGGCAACGGCACCACCCTGCCGCCAGACCAGCAGG
This sequence comes from Candidatus Nanopelagicales bacterium, assembly GCA_044326505.1. Classification (GTDB taxonomy): domain Bacteria; phylum Actinomycetota; class Actinomycetes; order S36-B12; family UBA10799; genus JACJWR01. The sequence goes on from JBIRBF010000062.1 coordinate 9,788, forward strand.
CCGACCAGTACCGGATCCTTTACTCCGACCAGCGGTTCCTGCCCAACCCGCCGCCCTTCACCGACCAGCGCTCGCTGGGGCGCGACCAGGAGATCCTGGAGGCTGCGAGCGCGCTGGTCATCGTTCCCAAGAACGCCAACGCATCCTCCAAGGTCGTGGCCTGGGACCACCCGACCATCGGCCAGGCTGACCAGTGCTCGGTCACGCGCGGCTTCGCCATGATCGATATGCCCGTGCTAGGCAGCAAGTCCAACGGTGGTGCGCAGATCAACGCCGGCGACATGAGCTTCTTCCTGGAGCAGTCTCTGGCTGCCGGCAACATCGTGGTCATGCCCGACTACATGGGCATCGCCGTCAACGGCCCCACGCAGTTCAAGAAGTCCTACGCGGTCGGCCAGCAGGAGGCCCGCGACAACTTCTACGCGGTGAAGGCCCTGCAAGCCACCGCCGGGAAGGTACCCGGCTGGGAGGGCGTCGGCGCAGGCAACGAGACCTGGTCCGGTACGGACTTCGTGGCCATGGGCCACAGCCAGGGCGGCCACGCCGCGATGTGGACCGGAGTCGAGAGCCAGCGCGATTGGGCCAAGAAACTCGGCCTCAAACTCAAGGGCGTGGTAGCCGCGGCGCCGGCGACCGACCTGGTGCAGATCGTCAGCACCCAGTGGGAGGGCTACCCCGGATGGGTGCTCGGCCCCGAACTGATCCAGACCTACGTCTCGATCAGCCCCGAACTCGCCGCCTTCGGCCTGAGCCACAACGTGCTCACCGACGCCGGCATGGAGCAGCTGCCGTACTACTCCACGCTGTGCACCACCCAGGCGTTCGCCGACTCCACCAGGTTCGTGCCCAAGGGCATCAACTTCCTGCAGGACCCGGCCGACCCGAAGTACACCCCGTCCTACGCAGCATGGGCGCCGCTGTTCGGCCAGGCCACGCCCATCCCGACCTATGACCCGAACAAGCCCGACCAGAACTCGTTCCCACGCGACATGCCGTTCCTGCTGCTCTCCGGCACAGCGGACAACATCGTCGTGTCGCAGATCAACGCCGCCATGCAGCAGGCCTTCTGCATCATGGACGACGCCACCGGTCGCCCGGTGGTGCCGTTCCGGGCCTCGTGGTCGCCCACGATGACCGGCCTCAACACCCCGCCCGCCGTGTCGTTCAACGGTTCCTTCCAGGGCAACACGCTGATCGTCGATGCCCTCACCGGCGGCACCGGAGCGCCCTATACGAAGCTGATCAAGTCAATCTCCCCGGCGAGCACCACGCAGCCTTTCCAGAACCTGGGCAAGGTCAATGTGGGCGACACCCTGATCAGCTACGGTCCCGACGCCAACACCCAGACCCCAGCGCCAGCGGGGACGAAGGTCGCGTCGATCGACTACGACAACGAGGTCGTCACCTTCAACCAGGCGATCACCCCCACCGGAACGTCGCTGGTGTTGCAGCCCCGCAACCCAGGACCGCTGGCCGTGGGTACCGAGGTCGAGTGGGTGGTCGGCACGACGCTCGACCAGAGCGTGCAGTCCGCCACCATCACCGCGCTCGGCACCGGCATCGGCGGAGTCGGCACCTACCAGCTTGACCGCGCCCCGGACAAGGCGCCTCGCAATGGGGCGTTCCAGGTGCAGTCGTACGTGACCGGTCCCGGCGCCGCTTCTCCGGTGTCCAACCAGCAGGCACCCGACCACCTCAACCCGTTGACCTTCCCCTTCACCACGGCCTCCGCCGTCGGGCAGGTGGCGGCCAACGCGGTGGCCTACAGCGTGATCAAGGAGAGCCTCAACAGCCACCCGGTGGTGCTCTACTTCAACCAGGACCTCCCGGCGGAATTCACCGTGGGCGCCACCGTTGTCGTGAGCGACATGCCGAAGCTGAAGGCCTCGGTCGGGACCGTGGACCCCAACGGCAACCAGAAACTCGTCGCGGTCGATCCGGTGGCCAAGACGGTCACGTTCAAGGTCGGCGGGCTCTACCCGCCGAACGTGGCACCGCAGACAGTGCTCAACCCGCAGGCCAAGGTGGCCGCCGACACCGCGGTGACCTACAACAACGCCGCCAGCGACCTGCTCGGCTTCACCGCGGATGTCTTCGCGGGCAAGACCATCGACCCCGACTGCCACGAAGTCGACGAGATGCGCCCAACCAGCCCGCCGGGAAGTGCCGCATCGCAAGGCATGACTTGGTACGACTTCCCCAACGGGGAGTTCAGCCCGACGAAGCTGCCAGACCCGACCAAGGAGCTCTTCTACAAGTCGTGGGGCTCCGGCGCACTCCCGCCGCCCACCACGGCGAACGCTCAGCCGTCCTTGGGGCTGCTGTTCCTCAACACCACGAATCTGGCCGCGGTGACTGCGGCGCAGTCGGGCTGCGCATTGACCTGGAAACCGCTCCAGGACTACGCCTTCGATAAGCGCCCGGCCAACCCCGACTGCACGCAGTACGGACTCTGGCCCTACGCCAAGTACATCTACGCCTCCCACGACATCGGCAAGGGCTCGTGGGGCACGTACCCGAACAATGGTCAGCAGCAGCTGATCCCGGCTGGGCCGTCAGTGGGCCAGACCGTGTACGTGCCGATCGACCCGACGCGCGTGTGCGACACCAGGCTCAACTGCCCGGGAGCGTCCACAGCGCCGGTGCCCGCCGGTGGGTCGATCACGTTCGACCTCGACAAGGGCATCAACGTGCAGACCGGAGCCATCGTCAAGAATGACGTTATCCCGGCCGACGCGACGGCGGTCGCCTACAACATCACTGCGGTCAACACGACCAGCCGCGGCTGGTTCGCCGTGATGCCGCCCAGCGAACCCAACGCGACCGCCTCATCGATCAACTGGCCGAACGCCGGACAGGTCGTTGCGAATGGTTTGACCGTCAAGACCGGGACCGACCGCCAGACGAAGGTCCAGAACGGCAGCAGCACTGACACGGAAATGGCCTTCGACATCGTCGGGTACTTCATCGACCCGGCCAAGTCGGCCACTCCCGGCCAGCTGTTCCACGCCCTGAGTCCGCAGCGCGTGTACGACTCCCGCACCGCGGGCCCTGGCAGGACGCCCGACCCGATCCAGCCCGGCGATGCCGACTCTCGGGTCATCAAGGTCAACGGACCGCTACCCGCGGACGCCAAGGCGGTGTCCTTCAACATCGTCGCCGTTGACACCCCGGCCCGCGGCTTCTTCGCCGTGACGCCCGGAGACGTCACCACCTACGACGCGTCCACCATCAACTGGGCCGGCCCGGGTTACGTGATCGCGAACGGACAGTTCTCGAAGATCGCCAACGACGGCACGATCCGGGTCTTCAACGGCTCGTCGCTGCCGACCAACGCCATCATCGACATCACCGGCTACTTCACCGATGAGGCGACCTCCGTGAGCGGCAACTACTTCTACCCGGTGGTTCCCGCTCGGGCCTACGACTCCCGCGCCCCGCAACCTCAGCAGGGTGCGCTCGACGCCGGGCAATCGATCAACGTCAGCCTCGCCGACGGTCGGAATCTGACCACCGGCGCAGTAGACCGGCCCAACGTGGTCCCGTCGGATGCCGCTGCGGTGAACTACAACATCACCGCCGTGAACACGACGAGCCGTGGCTGGTTCGAGGTCGCACCGTCGGGCACGCCCCGCACCGGGACGAGCTCGATCAACTGGCCATGGGCCGACGATGTGATCGGCAACGGCCTGACCGTGGGTCTCGGCATCTACCAAGACCCGCAGCCGCCCAACATGCTGCGCAACCGCAGCATCCGGATCACCAGCGGGGCCTCCGGACCCACGAACCTCACCGTGGACACCTACGGCTACTTCCGCTGACCGCAGCCGCCCCACAACGTCGGGCCACCCATCAAATATAGGTGGGCCGACCTCCCCCCCGCCGGCCACTCCCCCCCCGGGCCAGGGCCCCGAAACCCCCGCCCGACCCCCC
>JBIRBF010000236.1:0-2867 GCA_044326505.1 Candidatus Nanopelagicales bacterium
CACAGGCACAGCACCATCAACACCCCATTGGCCCAGTAGAGCAGCTGTACGAACCCGACGACGCGCGTGCCGCTCTCGCGCAGGCCCAGCAGCAGCCGCCTCCGCACAGCCAGCGCCCCGTCAATTCCTGGATCTGGACGCGGGGGCCGACGGAACAGGTGCCGTCCACGGGCTCGCAGCGAGTTCACCGCGCGGGCGATCTGGGCTGTCACCCGCTCGCTGCGCAGCATCATGGCGGCCAGGACCGAGACGACCACTGCCAGCACAGTGGCCGCAATGGCCACCGGGACCAGCGTCGAGGAGTCGGGATCACTCGACCCGAGCAGGGCAAGGACGATCATCCCCAACAGCGGCATCGCCGACGTCGTCACGACGGTGACCATGGATACCGTGATCGTCGCGCGGGCGAACTCGTCACCGGACACCCCATAGGTGCGCAGCATCGAATAGCGCACGGCCATGGCCGATGGGCCCGGCACAAGGTTGCCCACGGCCTGCGACGCGTGCTGGGACAGGAACGCAGCACGGAAGGTGATCCGCGGCAGCGGCGCCGCCGTGGTACCGGTCGTGATGATCATCACGGCGATCGACCCGACCAGGATCGCGGCCAGCCACCAACCGTTGAGCGACTTCAAGGCGTCAGCGCTGGAGGCGCCCTTGCGTATGTCCTGGAGGGCCGAGTGCAGCAACCAGCCCACCACGGCCAGCACGACGAGGCCGACGAGCACGTGGCGGCCCACATGCCTGGCTCGGGGGACGGCGAGCGGGTCCCCGACCTCCCGAGTGTGCGCCACCAGCCGACGATAGCCGCTGGACGGGCGACCAGTGGGGGCCTCAGGCGGCTTCGGGGGCGCGGCGCGGGTCGCGCGCCTCGGGTCGAGCGTCGGTGCACGCAGCCGGACGACCGGTGAGGAATCCCTGGACGAATCGCACGCCACACCGCTCTGCCAGTTCGAGCTGCTTGATGTTCTCGACCCCCTCGAGCACGACGTCGGCACCAATGGCCGCTGAGATCGCCTGCACAGCCTGCAGGATCGCCTCATCCCGCGGATCCGGGTCCAGCCCGACGAGCGCGCGATCGACCTTGACCAGGTCCACCGGCAGTTTTCGCAGATGGGCCATGTTCGAGAACCCCGAGCCGAAGTCGTCGATGCCGACGCGCAGGCCCATCTCGATCAACTGGCGCACGCACTCCGTGGCGCGCGAACGGGAATCGAAATCGGCCGACTCCACGATCTCGATCACGAAATTGTCCGGTGAGGTGCCGTGCCGGGCTAGGGCCTCTCGCATCTGGCCCACGACATCTGTGGCAGTCAGCTGCCGGGGCGAGATGTTGATGCCCACCCGGAAGTAGTCCATGGACCCGTTGTGCTCCCACGTGGCGCCGTGCTCCACCGCCCGATCGATGACCCAGGCGCCGAACTCGGCCATCAGGCCCCCCGCGTCAGCCGCCACCAGGAAGTCCGCCGGGCCCAGCAGCCCGCGCTGCGGGTGCTGCCAACGGATGAGCATCTCGGCGCCTGCGGTGCGCCCGGTCGCCACATCCATGACCGGCTGCGCGAAGAGCAGCAACTCGTCCTCGCGGATCGCCCGACGCAACTCGGCGGCCGTCACCAGCGAGCGCTCACCCAGCTGCAGCATGTCCGGCTCGAAGAAGACCAGACCACCCGGACCGGCCGAACGGGCCCGGTACATCGCCGCGTCGGCCTCCTGGAGCAGGTCGTCGGGCTCGAGGTCGAGCGGATTGTCCACTACCAGGGCGCCGGCCGATGCGGTGAGCCGGAGCAGCCTGCCACCAGCCTCGATCGGGTCGCTGAAGGCCTCGGCCACCCGCTTGTGCAAGCGGCGGACCTCGCTCGCCGAACGCACCGCGCGCCAGATGATGACGAACTCGTCGCCGTCCAGGCGGCCCACCGCGTCCGACGCGCGGGTGATCGCCTGCAACCGCTCGCCCAGGCCTCGCAGCACCTCGTCGCCGATGCCGCGGCCGAAGGACTCGTTGATCCCCTTGAGCCCGTCCACATCCAGAAAGACGAGTGCGAAGCCCTCGCCACCTTCGCGCAGCTGCTTGAGCCTGTTGCGCAGCTCTCCGGTGATGCGAGCGCGGTTGCCCACCCCGGTGAGGGGATCGCGCTCGGCATCGCTCAGACAGGGAAGGGCGGCTGCCACCTCGTCCTCGCCCCTGGTCACTGTTCGCCGCTCCGAGCGGTCCCGAACGCGGAACCTGGACCCGAGACGTCGAGCCCGCCGTCCACCACGATGGTGGTCCCGGTGATGTAGTCCCCCGCCGGGCTGGCCAGGAAGCCAACCGTCGCCGCGACCTCCTCGGCGGCCTGCAATCGACCGACCGGGACGACACTGGCGATCTGATCCGGCTCGAGGCCGTAGCGCTCCCAGGCGTCGGTGTGCACGATGCCCGGGGCCACCGCAGTGGTGCAGATGCCGTACCGACCCCACTCGACGGCCCAGGTGCGCGTGAGCGATTCCACCGCGGCCCTCGCCGCAGACGAGTGGGACATGCCAGGCATCCCGCGCCGCGGCGTCATGGTGATGCTGATGATCTTGCCGTAGTTCGCCGGGATCATGGCCCGGGCAGCGACCTGCGTGCCCATGTACCAAGTCGCGTCGAGGTTGAGCCTGGTGACCGCCCGAAAGCCCTTGTAGCTGATGTGCTCGGCTGGGCTCACGAACTGGCCGCCCGCGTTGTTGACGAGCACCTCAAGGCCGCCGAACTCCTCGAGCACCTGGTCGAGGGCCGAGTCGACCTGGTCCGGCTCGCGCACATCAGCGCTCAGGGCCAGTGCGCGCACGCCGGGCGCAGCCTCGCCGATGAGCCGACACGTGTCCTCTAGCTGCTCGCGGCGGCG
>JBIRBF010000195.1:0-4877 GCA_044326505.1 Candidatus Nanopelagicales bacterium
CTTCAACACCTACGGTCCCCGGATGCTCCCCGACGACGGTCGCGTGGTGAGCAACTTCATCGTCCAGGCGCTGGCCGGGCGGGAGCTCACCGTCTACGGCGACGGCTCCCAGACCCGGTCGTTCTGCTACGTCGACGACCTGGTGGACGGACTCATCCGCATGATGGCCACGGCGCATGAGGTGACCGGCCCCATCAACCTGGGGAACCCGAACGAGATGTCCGTGGGCGAATTGGCCGAAACGGTCACCGACCTGGTGGGCGGCGGACGGCGGGTGGTGTACGAGCCGCTGCCCTCGGACGACCCGAAGCAGCGTCAGCCGGACATCTCGAAGGCCATGGAGGTGCTGGACTGGCGGCCGACGGTCGATCTTGACACCGGCCTCCGGCGGACCGTCGAGTGGTTCCGCGACGGCGGGGCAGGGGATTGAGCCCCGAACCTCAACCGCAGTCCATGGTCGGCCGCGCCCGCGTGGCGCTGACCGAGCGCCACCATGCCCGGATGGTCGCCGGTGCCGACCTGGTAGCCATCGGGGCCGCCCTGCTGCTCGGCGTGGTGCTCGGCTGGGGCTACGAAGGCCCGATCAGCGATCCGCCTCGAACCTTCATGATCATCACGCTCGCAGTGCTGTGGCCCACGATGCTGTGGCAGACCCAGACCCGGGCGACGACGATCCTCGGCGGCGGCGCCGAGGAGTACCGACGGGTGCTGCTGGCCAGCCTCTGGACGGTGGCGCTCACCATGTCGCTGGCCTACATCACCAACACCCAGTACGGCCGGCGGTACCTGATCTATGTCGCGATCACCGGGACTGTGTTCCTGCTCATCGAGCGGGCGATCATGCGCAACCTGCTGCACCGCCGGCTGCAACGGGGAGAACCTCTGCATCGAGTATTCGTGGTGGCGGCTGAGGCGCAGTACGACCAGCTCGCCAAGCAGTTCGCCCGCTCCGGCGGACTGATGGACCAGGTCGGGAGTTGGGACCTGACCGATTCCGCCGACCCCGATCCGTCGGTGGTGGTCAAGGCCGCCGTGGAATGTTATGCCGACACCATCGTCTATGCCCCCGCCCAGCATGAGGACCCCTCGTGGCCGCGCCGGTTGGGCTGGGCCATGGAGGACTCCGACCTGTCGCTGCTGGTGAGCCCGCAGATCGCCAACATCGCCGGTCCGCGATTGAGCATCGAGCCGATCAACGGCATGGCCCTGGTGCGCGTCGAGATGCCGCGGTTCTCGGGCCCGGCCAGATTCGTCAAGCGGACGATCGACATCGTCGGATCGTCGTTGCTGCTGGCCGTCCTGGCGCTGCCGCTGGCCGTCGTCGCCCTGGTGATCAAGACGACGAGCAAGGGTCCGGTGTTCTTCATGCAGACCCGGGCAGGTGTCGGCGGGTCGACCTTCCAATGCTTCAAGTTCCGCACGATGGTCGTCGATGCCGACGCCCAGCGGGACACGCTCAGGGCCAGCCACGGCGACGAAGGCGCGACGTTCAAGATGGAGCGGGACCCGCGCATCACTGGCGTCGGGCACTTCCTGCGTCGGTTCTCGCTGGACGAGCTGCCCCAGCTGTTCAACGTCTGGTTGGGCCAGATGAGTCTGATCGGACCGCGGCCGCACCCGCTCGACGATGTGGAGCGGTACGACGACGTCGCCACCCGGCGACTGCTCGCCAAACCTGGGATGACCGGCCTCTGGCAGGTGTCGGGTCGTTCCGACCTGGACTGGGAGCAGTCGGTCATGCTCGACCTCTACTACGTCGAGAACTGGTCGCTGCCGCTGGACGCGATCATCGTGCTGCGGACCATGAAGGCAGTCCTCACGGGCCGCGGGGCCTACTGACGGCTGAGTCCAGGGCGCTACCGTGTCGCCATGGACATCAGCCCGCTGAGCATCGACGGGGCGTGGGTCGTCACGCCTAAGCAGTTTGGCGACTCCCGGGGGGTCTTCCTGGAGTGGTTCAAGGAGGCCGCCTTCACCGAGGCGATCGGCCACCCGCTGCGCCTGGCTCAGGCCAACGGGTCGGTGTCGTCGCGCGGGACAGTGCGCGGGATCCACTTCGCCGACGCCCCGCCGAGCCAGGCCAAGTACGTGACGTGCATGGCCGGCGCCTTCCTGGACGTCATCGTGGACATCCGGGTCGGCTCCCCGACCTTCGGCCACTGGGAGACAGTGCTGCTCGACACCGTGGACCGTCGCGCCGTGTACCTGGAGGAGGGCCTTGGCCACGGCATTGCCGCACTCGCCGACGGCACGACGGCGATCTACCTGTGCAGCGAGCCGTACTCCCCGGCCAGCGAGCACGAGGTCTACCCGTTCGATCCCGAGATCGGGATCGCGTGGCCGTTCGATTTGGGGGAGTGCTCCTTGTCGGCGAAAGACGACGCTGCCCCGACACTCGCCGAAGCCGCTGCGTCCGGTCTGCTGCCCGACTACGCGGTGTGCAAGGAGTACATCGCTTCCCTGCGCACGCGCTGACGTCGCGGATACACCCTGATGCGGGTCGCACTGCTCCACAGCTTCTACTCGTCCAAGCAATCCAGCGGCGAGAACGTCGCGGTCCTCGCTCAGGCCGAGGCGCTCGGCGCGGCCGGACATGATGTGCTGCTGCTCGGGCGCCGGACCGACGACGAGCAGCAGCAGGCGGCGTACAAGGCGAAAGCGGCTTGGCGGACGGTCTCGAGCCGCGGCCCAGACCCGACGCAGCGGCTTGCCGCGTTCGTTCCGGACGTCGTCCACGTGCACAACACCGTGCCGAATATCGGCGTGCGCTGGGTGGATGCCTGGCCGGGGCCGATCGTGCACACGCTGCACAACTTCCGCCCGCTGTGCGCCAACGGGCTGCTGTTCCGCGACGGCCACCTGTGCACGGAGTGCCCCGACGGGCGCCCCTGGGCCGGGTTGGAGCACGGCTGCTATCGGGATTCCCGCGTGGCGACCCTGCCGATCGCCCTGCGCAACTCTGGTGGGGTGGCGCGCAACCCCCTGCTGCAGCGCAGTGACGCGCTGGTGGTGCTCTCGGAGTTCGCCCGCCAGACGTACGCCCGATATGGAGTCCCAGAGGATCAGCTGCGGCTGGTTCCCAACGGCGTGGCAAAGGTGCACAGCCGAGTGGCGCCAGCGCGTACCGGGGCCGGATGGATTGCCGTCGGGCGGCTGCGTGCGGAGAAGGGCTTCAGTGAACTCGTGGCCGCGTGGCCGGAGGGCGAGCAGCTCGACATCGCCGGCGACGGTCCCCTGCGGCCCCAGCTCGACCAGCAGGTCGGCCTGCGCGGAGCAAGGGACGTCCGGCTGCTGGGGCAACTCGATCCGGCTGAGCTGCGGCGCCGACTGCCGGAGTATCGGGGACTGATCTTCAGCAGTCTGGGTCCGGAGGCCGCGGCGCCGCTGGTGGTGGTTGAGGCCCTGGAGGCGGGTATTCCAGTGGCGATCATCGACTCGAGCCCGCACGCTCCGGAGCTCGTCGGCCTCGGGGTGGCGCGTACCGTTCGCACTGATGGCTCCACGATCGACACCGATTCGTTGAAACGGGTGCTTGATTGGGTGCGATACGGCAATGATGCTCTCAGGCTGCGTTGCCGCAGCGTGTACGAGCAGCGCTTCACCGAGGCCGACTGGGTGGAGCGCATGACCCAGGTCTACGACGAGGCGAGCGCCCAGCGGCGCCGACGGGGAGGTGAGCCATGGATCGGCGACGCCTGATCCGTGGGCTCACGACCGAGCGGCTATGGGCAGTGGTGCTGGTGGAGCAGTCCCTCGACGACCTGCTGTCCGGAGTTCGTCCGACCGGGACTTTCCTCGCCGCCCCCGACCGCAACACCTTCCGCGCTGATCCCTTCCCGGTGCGCGATGCTGCAGGGGATCTGTGGGTCTTTGTCGAGGAGTATCGGCGGTGGCGTGGGCTTGGCTCCATCGTCGCGCTGCGGATCGGCGAAGGTGCGGTGGTCGAGCGGCGCGAAGTCCTGACCGGCCCCCACCACTACTCGTTCCCGCAGGCGCAGCTGGTCGAGGGCAGGTGGGTGGGGACGGTCGAGACCTGCGACCCGCTGGCTCCGACGTACACCTTCACTGCACCGGGCGAGCCGTGGATCGCGTCGCTGCGGACGATCCCGGCCGGGGTGATCGACCCGGCCCTGGCGATACCGGCGCCCGAGCCTGGGCGCAACTACGACCAGGCCGATGAGGGCGGTGACGGCTCGCCCTGGTTCGTGGTGGGTACCAGCGGGTCGGACGCCTTCGGCGGATACCGGCAGTGGTCCGCGCCGGACGGGGTGGGCTGGGACGAGCAGGTGCAGTTCCGCTACCGCGACGCGGTGCTCGCGCGTTCGGCGGGCAACGCCGACCTGCTGCGCGGGTTGCGCAGCGTGCAGGACTGCTCCACCAACTACGGCGTGGCCTCGGCCATCACCAAGTGGGACCCCTTGATGCACGGGCCGGGCGAGGTGCTCGCGCGCTTCGATGGTGGCTCTTTCGGTGCTGGGGCGATCGGCAGCCACACCCTGTCGTGGACGCCGGACGGCCAGACAGTCGTCGCCGATGTGTGGAAGCGCGGCAAACGGGCGTTGTCGGCCGTGCACCGGGCGATCGAGCAGCGCCACGGCAGCGTCTGCGCGGGCCGGCGCGCCTCGGCCAGAATGAGCTAGGCGGGCGCGGCTGGCTGCGGCTTGCCGAGCGCGGGTATCCGACCTTCCTGGTCCGCCTGGCTAGTCTGAAGCAGTGTCTGGACACGGGGGCTGGTGGCGTCGCGGCGTCGCCACTCTCCTGGCGATTGCGTCTGCGCTTACCGTCCTGGTGGCTTGGGCGGCCAGTTCCCCTCCGGCGGCGAGCGCCGATGAGGATGTCCACCTCGTCAGCATCTGGTGCCGGTCCTCTCAGGCTGC
>JBIRBF010000216.1:0-3971 GCA_044326505.1 Candidatus Nanopelagicales bacterium
AAACGGGCGTTGTCGGCCGTGCACCGGGCGATCGAGCAGCGCCACGGCAGCGTCTGCGCGGGCCGGCGCGCCTCGGCCAGAATGAGCTAGGCGGGCGCGGCTGGCTGCGGCTTGCCGAGCGCGGATATCCGACCTTCCTGGTGGCTTGGGCGGCCAGCTCCCCTCTGGCGGCGAGCGCCGATGAGGATGTCCACCTCGTCAGCATCTGGTGCCGGTCCTCTCAGGCTGCTGGCAAGTGCCCGCCCGGGGCCGAGCACCCGGCCGAAGAAGCTCTTGGCGGCAGGTGGGTCGTGCCACCGCCGTACTCGCACGCCTGCTTCGCATTCGACCCGGAGCGCAGCGGTCAGTGCGCCAGCGCCCCGGTCACCTCCATCATGATCAGCGACTGGCTGTACCCGCCGGTCTTCGATAACTACGTCAGCTTGTTCGCCGGCCCAGACCCCGCGCAGGGAATCTTCGGCATGCGTCTGGGCGTCATCGTCTCCGTGGTGGCGCTCTTTACCCTGTCCTATCTGGTGTCGCTGTCGTGGTCTACCTCTGGTTGATGCTCGGCAGCGGCCAGGCGAGTTTCGTGGCCAACACCTCGCTTGATCAAGGAGCGGACCAGCATTCGGCGGGCGCGGTGGTGTGGTCCATGCTCGCAGCCGGCCCCACCTTCTTGGCCGGCCTCGTCGGCGCTCCATGGGGATTCCGCGACTACAACTCCTTGCTGGGTTGGTTCGACGTCCCCATGCCGCCCGGGGTCTGGATGCCCAATCTGCTCATAGTGGGGATGTTCGGCGCAGCCGGACTGGCGTGGATGCCGTGGCGAAAGGCTCTCTCGCTGGGCATCTTGGTGGTGTTCGCATTTGTGGTGCCGCTGCGATCGTTGATCCAGTTGCACGTGCTCGCCGGCGAAGTGTTCTCCCCGCGGTATTGGGCACCGCTGGCTGTGGCGGCCTGCGGGCTGCTGCTGATCGCGAAGCCCGGTCGGCGCATCGAACTAACCGCCTGGCAGTGGTGGCTCACCTGGGTCGCGATGGTGTACGTGGCAGCCGTGGCCCTGCACGAGTATCTGCGCCGCTACGTGACCGGGATCGATGTGGTGGCCATTGACCTGTCGAAGGATGCGGAATGGTGGCCGTGGACGTGGGTGTCACCCAACATCGTCTGGGCGATCGGGACCCTGGCTTGGGCAGTGTTCGCTTTCATCGCGCTCCGGCACGTCCGCGCATCGGCGGCGCACGCTCAGCCGGGGCAACGTTCGGAACTACGTGAAGCCACTACCGCGGCCTGAGGCGAGTGCTCCCCAAATCGTGGGCGTGCGCCGCGTACCCTTTCCTACGGGCGAGGTGCAACCATGTCGGAACGAGGGCGTCGCAGGACCCGCGGGGAACTGGATTAACTGACTCATGAGCACGGGTGAAGACGCGAGTCCGGACGCTCTCGGCGACGAAGAGCGCGGCCGGTGGTCGAAGTTGGTGTCCAGGGTGCGGCCCGAGCAGGGTGCCTCCCGGGGACTCACCGCAGCTGGGATGGTGGTGGCACTTGCGGCCGCATTCCTCACCCTGTTCGCCTGGGCCTGGGCCAGTCCGCCCGGATCCAGCCCGGACGACGATTTCCACATGGCGAGCATCTGGTGCCGGTCCGACGAGGCTCCGGAGAACTGCCGGATTCTCAGCCGACTCGATAGTTCCGGCCTGGCCTTCGCGCAGATTCCCAGCTTCCCCAGCCCCAACTGCTACATCTGGAAAGACAAGCAGTCTGGGGCCTGTCAAACGCCGTGGGTGAGCACGGAACGACTCAGCACGACCGCGTATCCGCCGTTGTTCTACAACTACGTGTCGATCTTCGCTGCGGACTCGCTGCTGAAGTCCAACGTGACGATGAGGATGGCGGTTGCCTGCTCGGTGCTGTTCATCTTGTCGCTGGCCTACCTGGTGTCTTTGCCGTGGCTGCGCGGCGCCATGGTCGTGTCCTGGGTGCTGATGAGCATGCCCTTGGGGGTGTTCCTGTTCGCGTCTGTCAACCCGAGTGCGTGGGGAGTCGCGGGGATGGCGGCGATGTGGGGCCCCATGGTCACGGCATTCCTAAGCGAGAGCGCACGGCAGCGATGGCTCGCTCTGGCCGTCTGGTTTCTCGCGACGCTCATGGCGGCCGGGTCGCGCGGCGACACCGCCATCTTCGCTGCCGTGATCAGCGTGCTCGGCTTGGCCTTGTTGGCGCGCAGGCGTAGTCAGTGGCCGGCCATCGCGATGGGGGTGATCGTGGTGGGAGTCAGTGCCTGGATGCTCGCGGGCACGGCACAGCTCACCGCAGCCGGTCGGGGATTCGGCGACAAACGGGGGTCAGTACCTGACGACGAGCTCATTTGGTCACTTGTGACGGAGCTGCCGAAGCTGGCCGCCTCGGTGCACGGCGGCCTACTGGGCTGGCTCGACGCCCAGGTGTCTCTCACCGCGGCGAGCAGCATCATGCTGGCGGTGGGCGGCGCCTATGTTGCGGGCCTTGCGTTCATGAACCGGCGCAAGGCCTTGGCTCTGGTAGCACTCGTGGTCGCGACGTTCGCCGTGCCCGTGCGGGCGATCTGGCAGTCGCACAGATTCGCCCCGGATCACTACCAGCCGCGCTACCTGTTGCCGATGCTCGTCGTCGTGCTCGGAGTGTGCCTGCTCGCAGGTCCGGGTCGGCGCATCATGTGGTCGGCCTGGCAGATCGCCCTCGTCTGGGGGCTTCTGAGCCTCGGCGGGCTCGTCGCGTTGAACAACTGGATGCGCCGCTTCACCACCGGCAACGACGTCCAGAGTTGGGATCTCTCCCGCAAGGCCGAGTGGTGGGCCAATCCCGATATCTCGCCGGACCAGATGTGGGTGCTCGGGTCGGTGTCATGGTCGGTGCTTGTTCTGGTGGTGTTGATGAGCTTCTACCGCGGGCGAGCCGCGACCGGCCCGGTGGGCTCCGCCGCGGCGCTAGATTCGATCGAGCCCGACCGCGCGCCCGGGCCGGTCCCCGAGGATGACGAGCCGACGCCCGGAGATGCTGAGCCGTCTCCCGAGGGGCCCGAGGCGGAGCCGGAGAACGAGACGACGCCCGAAGAGGACGAGGCCCAGACGCTCAGCGACGGCGCAGCCAGGGCCTAGGCTAGCGACGTGAATCGAGGTCGGCTGCTGGTCGCCATCCCCGCTCTCAATGAGCAGGAGACGGTCGCCGACGTCATCCGCAGCGTCCAGCGGGCGGTGCCCGAGGCCACGGTGCTGGTCGTCGACGACGGCTCCGCAGACGACACGGCGGCGCTCGCGGCCGCTGCGGGTGCCGAGGTTGCCATCCTGCCCTTCAACGTCGGAGTCGGCGGGGCCATGCGCACCGCATTCCTGTTCGCCAAGGTGCACGGATACGGCGTGGTGGTGCAGGTGGATGCCGACGGCCAACACGATCCCTCGGCCATCCCCGAGCTGGTGGCCGCGCTCGACGCTGCCGACGTCGCCATCGGGGCGCGGTTTGCCGGCGGCAGCTCGTACCAGGTGCGCGGTCCTCGCAAGTGGGCGATGGTCGTGCTGTCCAAGACGCTCTCCCGTGTGGCCCGCACGCGCCTGACCGATACCACCTCGGGCTTTCGGGCGGCAGGCCCCGCCGCCATCGACCTCTTCGCCAGGCACTACCCGTCCGAGTACCTCGGCGACACAGTCGAGTCGTTGGTGATCGCCGCGCGCGCGGGGCTGACCGTCCGACAGGTGCCCGTGGACATGCGGCCCCGACAGGGCGGCAGTCCGAGTCAGGGTCCCGTGAAGTCGGCCCTCTACCTCGGTCGGGCCGGGTTGGCGCTCGGCGCCGCGCTCTCCCGCCGCTCGCTGTAGCGGTCGACCAGATACGGCGCCACGTCGCGGGTCAGCAGCGTGAACTTCACCAGCTCCTCCATCACGTCGACCACCCGCTCGTAATAGGCCGACGGCTTCATGCGACCGGCCTCGTCGAACTCCATGAAGGCCTTGGCG
>JBIRBF010000267.1:0-1620 GCA_044326505.1 Candidatus Nanopelagicales bacterium
CTACCTGTCCTCGGCCATCGTCGCCACGGTCAAGGCGTACGACGCGGCCGGCGTCGCCGCCGACGTGGACACCTTCACCGTGACGGTGTGGTGATGGGGGCCTTTGGCGACTGGCGGGCCCCGTTCCCGCTGCGCTTCGGGGGCCGCCCTCACGCGGTGGCCGACATGCTCTACCAGACCGTCAAGGGCGCCCGCCCGGACGCGCTGGCCGGCGGGGCAGGCACCGAGGTGGACCTGGAAAACAAGGTGATGGCCCGGCTCCTGTGGATGGGCTGGCGGGCGACGGCGCGGCGCGTGGCGCAGCGCGACCCGGCCAAGCTCACCGCGGACGTGAGGCCGGTCACCCTGCCGGACACCGGCACCACCCGCACGACCTCGGCCCTGGCCCGGTGGGAGGCGCTGCTCTACCTGACGCCGGCCCCCGGTGCCTCGGCCCGGACCCGGCGCGCGGCGGTCAAGGCGGCGCTGGTCTCTACCTCGTCGGCGCGGCGTGTGGCCGTCGAGGACGCCATGCGCGCCATCTTCGGGTCGTGGCTGGTGGGCCTGGCCGAGAACCGCGCCGTGGATGTGGACTACCCGGGACGGGCCACCGTGGGCGATGTCCACGCCTACTGGCCGACGGTGCAAGACCCGCCCACCCCGGACGCCTTCCACGACGCGGACAAGCCGGGCGAGTTCTCGGCCACCTACCCGTGGCGGTCGGCGCTCTGCATCGTGTGCGTGCAGATCCAGCCGCCGGCCTCGACCTCGCAAGACGAGATCGACGCCAAGGTGGGCAAGGCGGTCGCGCAGCTCGACGACATGCTTCCGGCGTGGATGAGCGCCACCCTTTCGCAGTTCCCCCCAGACCAGACCGTCGGCGGCTTTTACGCCGGGGTGTCTCTGGTCGGCCTGACGGCGGTGTAACCCATGTCCTCCACCAAAGTATTCATCCCGGCCATCTCCACCGGGGAGCGGCTGACCGCGGCCAAGATCAACGGGCTCGACACCGCGCAGTACAACAGCCTGACGCGCAACGAAAACGTGCCGCTGCTGGACGACGCCGGCTTTGACCTCGCCGCCTTCGACTTCCTGATCCTCGGCAGCGGGGCAGGCAAGTTCAAGCCGGACGGGGCTTACACCGAGTTCCAGGGGTACCCGACGGTGGACTCGACCGCGGGCGCGGTCACGGACTACGTGCCGCCGTGCGACATGGTGCCGAGCGACGGCACGGTGTGGCTACCCAAAGGGCACTACTGGGAGGCCAACGCAGCCGGCTCCAACTTCATCTACTTCCTGCTCTCGCTGCCGGTCGGCATCGTCATCAACACCGTCGAGGTGCTGTTGCTGAACCCCACCGCGGTCAGCCTCCCGACCAACCTGCCCGTGCTGCAACTCGGCCGGCAGGCGGTCGCCAGCACGTCGTCCACGGTCATCGCCACGGCGACCGACGCGCCGGTCAACGTCGCGGCCTACAACGCCGCCCACGAACTGTCACTGACCAGCGTGGCGCACACGGTGCAGGCCGGGTATCGGTACTACGCGGTCCTGCAAAACGAGTACGGCGGCACGTCGTCGGCGGGGCTGCGCGCCTACCGGCCGCACCTCACCGTGACCGTGAGCACCATCCGGGCCATCTAA
>JBIRBF010000007.1:0-30877 GCA_044326505.1 Candidatus Nanopelagicales bacterium
GGCCCTCACCGCCCCCCCACTCTAACACCCGGGTCCCCCGCTTCCCCGCGCCCCCACCCAACCGGGGGGCCCCCCCGGTGGGGGGGGCGCCCCGCCGCTCTACCTGCCAGGCACGCGCTGGCGGCTACTGGCGCCGCTCGTCCTCGATGGCCTGAGCCGCCTCGACGGCCGCCGCGGTGAGGGCGGGGTCGCCGTGCAGCACAGCCTCGTCACGCTCGACGTGCAGGGCCTCGCCCTCGGCCAGGATCGGCTTGGTCTGCTCGACCTCATGGGCGATATGGGCGTCCGCCTCCGCCAACTCTGCGGCCGTCGGCAGCGGCACGTTGTCGCCATAGAACCAGCGCGACAGCTTGGCTCGGCGGATCTCGCGCTTCGCCTTCTTGTTGCGCACTCCGTTGCGGTCCTCTGAGGAGGGCATGGGCAGAGGCTTGGTGTCCTCCTTGCCCAGGATCGTGGCGCGTTCCTCCATGGACAGCGTCCCGTGGATCTCGATGAACTCGCCGTGCGGGAGTCGCAGGATGTTGCCGGTCTCGCGACCGTGCAGCAGCTTGTCGCGGTCGCGGCGCTGCAGCGACAGGCAGAAGCGCTTGGTGATCACGAAGACGATCGGCGGGATGATGAAGATCGCGAACCGCAGGAACCAGGTGATCGTGTTCAGCGACATGTCGAAGAACCGGGCGATCAGGTCGTTGCCGCCGCCGATCCACAGCAGGACGTAGAAGGCCAGTCCCATCGCACCGATGGCGGTGCGGGTGGGAGCGTTGCGCGGGCGGTCGAGCAGGTGGTGCTCGCGCTTGTCACCGGTCACCCAGGCCTCGAGGTAGGGGTAGAGCGCCATCGCAGTGAAGATGATGCCCGGCACCACGACCGAGGGGATCAGGATGTTCCAGCTGATGGTCCAGCCCCAGATCACCGTCTCCCAGTTGGGCATCATGCGCAGGGCGCCCTCGAGCCAACCGATGTACCAGTCCGGCTGGGAACCCGCAGTGACCTGGTCGGGGGTGTACGGACCGTACGCCCAGATGGGGTTGATGGTCACCAGGCCCGCGATCAGCGTCGTGATGCCGAAGACCGCGAAGAAGAAGCCGCCGGCCTTGGCCATGTAGATCGGCATCAGGCGGTAGCCGACGACGTTGTCGTTCGTTCGGCCAGGACCCGGGAACTGGGTGTGCTTCTGGTACCAGACCATCATCAGGTGCGCCGTGACGAGCGCCAGGATGATGCCGGGGATGAGCAGGATGTGGATGGCGTAGAGGCGCGGGATGAACTCGGTCCCGGGGAACTCGCCGCCGAACACGAACATCGAGATGTAGGTGCCCACCAGCGGGATCGAGAGCATGATGCCCTCGGCGATCCGAAGGCCGGTACCCGACAGCAGGTCGTCGGGCAGCGAGTAGCCGGCGAAGCCGGCGCCGAGCGCCATGGTCAGCAGGCCGATGCCGATCATCCAGTTAAACTCGCGCGGCTTGCGGAACGCGCCGGTGAAGAACACGCGCAGCAGGTGCACCGAGATGGCGGCGATGAAGAACAGAGCCGCCCAGTGGTGGATCTGCCGCATGAGCAGGCCGCCGCGGACGTCGAACGAGATGTCCAGTGTGGAGCGGTAGGCCTCCGACATCTCGACGCCGCGCAGCGGCACGTAGGAGCCCTGGTACACGACCTCGGTCATGCTCGGGTTGAAGAACAGCGTCAGGAAGACTCCGCTGATCAGCACGATGAGGAACGAATACAGCGCGACCTCACCCAGCATGAACGACCAGTGGTCGGGAAAGACCTTGCCGAGGCTGCGCTTGAAGAAGTTGGCGGAGCCCAGGCGGTCGTCGACGTAGACGGCGGCCTTCTCGCCCGCATTGACGGTGGCGCTCATTTAGCGATCACGCTCCCAGTAGCTCGGTCCAACCGGTTGGGCGAAGTCGGAACTCGCCACCAGGAATCCTTCCTCATCCAGCTCAATAGGCAACTGGGGGAGCGCACGGGCCGCAGGGCCGAACACAACGTTGCCGGAGTCGCTGAGGTCGAAGGTTGACTGGTGGCAGGGGCACAGCAGGTGGTGTGTGCGCTGCTGGTAGAGCGCGATGGGGCAGCCGACGTGGGTGCAGATCTTGCTGAAGGCCAGGATGCCCTCGTAGTCCCAGCCGTCGCCCTGCTGGCTCTGAATCTCCTCCGGCGTCATACGCACCAGGAGGATCGCGGCCTTCGCACGGGCATTGAGGTTGCCCTCCAGCTCCTGCACCTCGTCGAGGTCCTCGGGCATGGCCGACACGACGCCGCCCAGCGGGATGTCTGCGGGACGCACCTTCCGGCCGGTGGGGTCGAGCACGATTGGCATGCCCTTCTCCCACAGGGTGTGGCGCATGGCCTGGAAGGTCTCGTCGAGGTTCTTCGGACCCAGGTCGCGCAACATGACGATCATCGGGATGGGGAAGAGCCCCATCGCCAGCAGCAGGCTGCGTCGGATGATCTTGCGCTGGCCGAAGCCGGACTCGTCCGCGCCCTGCCAGAAGACCTCGCCGGCCTCGGCGCGCTCCTCCGGCGTGCTGGCGAGCTCATGCCGCTGCTGGACGACCTCCTGGTCGGGCATGAGCTTCTTGGCCCAGTGGATGGCGCCGGCCCCGATGAGGAAGATCGACAGGCCGAAGGTGAGGCCGAGCGCGACGTTGCTGGCGTTGATCGTCGCCGTCGAGAACGGCACGTTGACGTTCTTGTCCACCGGCAGGGTCAGGTAGAAGACCACGAACAGGATCGCGAACACCGCGGACAGGATGAACATGATCGCGACTTGCCGCTCGACCCGCTTGGCTGCGCGTGGATCGATGTCCGTCTGCCGCGGCGTGTGAGGCGGCAGGCCCGGTGCCTCAATGGTCTGGGCCGCTAGTTCGCTGCCGGGGTTGGCGGCGGTTTCGGGGGAGTGCCCGGAGGGGGAATCGCTCATCGAACCTTCGCTCCGATCCAGATCGCTACTGCGATGAAGAGGCCGAGTCCGACGATCCAGGCGAACAGGCCCTCGGTGACCGGACCGAGGCTGCCCAGGTCCTGGCCACCCGGGTTGGGGGCCGTGCGCAGGGACTCGATGTACTTGAGGATGGCTTGCTTGTCCTCGGTGGTGAGGGTGTCGTTGCTGAACACCGGCATCTGCTGCGGGCCGGTGAGCATGGCCTCGTAGACCTGTTGGTTGTTGGCGTCGAGCAGGCTCGGCGCGTAGGAGCCGTCGCTCAGCGCGCCGCCGCGACCGGCGAAGTTGTGGCACTGGCTGCAGTTGGTGCGGAACAGTTCGCCGCCCTCTGCCAGGTCGGCGCCGGAGGTGTTGATCTGCTCCTCGGTGGGGATCGCCGGGCCGGGCGCCAAAGACGAGATGTAGGCGGCGAGGGCCGCGATCTCCTCGTCCGTGTACTGCACGGTCTTGACGGGGGCCTGAGCCTCGGGGCCGGCAAGCGGCATGCGGCCGGTCGAGACCTGGAAGTGGACTGCCGCCCCGCCGACTCCGATCAGGCTGGGCCCGCCGTTGCCGCCGTTGTTCACGGTGGCTCCGTCGATGCCCTCGGCGTTCAGACCGTGGCAGGACGAGCACCCCTCGACGAAGAGGCTGCGGCCTTCCTTGATCAGGGCCGAGGTGTCCTGTTCGTCGGCCGCAGAGGCCTTGGAGGATGCGTTGAGAACGGCATAGGTGGCCCCCACCGCTACGAGGGCGATGAGAACCGCGAGAAGAGCCGCCCATCGGCTCCGTCGCATTGACGTTGCGCTGGTCACTTTCTGCCCCGTTCTGATCGTGTGGACACTGTTGCCTGAATGCGCTTGTGGGTAGAGCTCGACGAACCTATTTGATCAGGTAGATCACGGTGAAGAGCGCGATCCACACCACATCGACGAAGTGCCAGTAGTACGAGACCACGACCGCAGAAGTGGCCTCGTTATGGGTAAAGCGCTTGGCGGCGTACGTGCGGCCGAGGACGAACAGGAATGCGATCAGACCGCCGGTCACGTGCAGGCCGTGGAAGCCGGTGGTCAGGTAGAAGGCCGAGCCGTAGGCGGAGCTGTTGATCGTCAGACCCTCGTGCACCAAAGCGGCGTACTCGGTGACCTGGCCGCCGATGAAGATCGCGCCCATGATGAACGTGATGATGAACCACTTGCGCAGGTTCTTCACGTCGCCGCGCTCGGCGGCGAAGACGCCCAACTGGCAGGTGACCGAACTCAGCACCAGGATCGTGGTGTTGACGGCGGCGAACGGCACGTTGAGCATGCCCGCGTCGGTCTTCCACACTTCCGGGTTCACCGAGCGGAGCGTGAAGTACATCGCGAACAGCGCCGCGAAGAACATCAACTCGCTGGCCAGCCAGACCATGGTGCCCACCGCCACCAGGTTCGGACGATTGACCGGTGCCTCGTGGTGGGGCTTGGCGTCTACCACCGCAGATGTTGTTGCCACGCGCGGCATTCTGGCAGGTATCGGCGGAGAAGACAGTTCGACCCCCCGACTAGCGCCGGAAATGTTGGCGGCCAGAGTAGGATTCACACTGCACAGGGCGCGGGTTGGTCGACGCGCGTCGAGCCAGGCGCCTGGTCAGCAGGCGGCCGCGACGGAAAGCGCGAGGTGGCCATGGCAGCCGCAGATGCACAGGCAGGCAGCGCAACGCACGCGGATGCGGATGCGGGGACTGCCGAGGCCCACGAGGCAGCGCGGGTGCTGCTGTTCAGCAGCGACCGCAGCGTGCGGGCGGCCGTCATGGCCGCCATCGGCCGGCGGCCGGCCGCGGACCTCCCGCCGGTGGCCTTCGTCGAGACCGCGACAGAGCCCGCCACGATCGCGCAGGCCGACACCGGTGAGTTCGACCTGATCATCCTCGACGGCGAGGCCCGACCCGGCGGCATGGGGATCGCCCGGCAGCTCAAGGACGAAATCTACGAATGCCCGCCGACGCTGGTGCTCACAGCCCGCCCGGATGACGCCTGGCTGGCCACGTGGTCGCGCGCTGATGCCGTGGTGCCGCGACCGCTGGACCCGTTCGACCTCGCCCGCGCCAGCGCCACGCTGCTGCGCCGCCGGCTTGCGGCCGCGCAGGGATGACTGCCGCCTTCAGTTGGCCCGCCGTCCTGGGGGAGTTGCTCGACCGGGGCGACCTCGCTGCGGACACCTGTCGTGCTGCGATGGGACAGATCGTCGCCGGCGAGGCGACACCTGCACAGATCGCGGGATTCGCCGTCGCGCTGAGGGCTAAGGGCGAGACCGCCGCTGAAGTCGCGGGGCTCGTGACTGCCATGCTTGATGTGGCCGTACCCCTGCCCTACGCCGGTCCGGCGCTGGACGTCGTGGGGACCGGCGGCGACCAGATGCACTCGGTCAACATCTCGACGATCGCCTCGATTGTGGCCGCGGGGGCCGGCGCGACGGTCATCAAGCACGGCAACCGTGCGGCTTCGTCGAAGTGCGGGTCGGCCGACGTGCTCGCTGAGCTCGGGGTGCGTATCGACCTGGACCCCGACGGCGTGAGCAGGTGCGTGGCCGAAGCGGGGATCGGATTCTGCTTCGCGCCGGTCTTTCACCCCGCGCTGCGGCATGCGGGTCCGCCGAGGCGCGAACTCGGCATCCCCACGGTCTTCAACATCCTGGGCCCGCTGGCGAACCCGGCCCGGCCGACGGCGTCCCTGGTCGGCGCGGCCGATGCCCGACTCGCGCCGGTGATGGCGCAAGTCTTCGCCGACGGCGGCCGGTTGGCGATGGTGGTGCGCGGCGCCGATGGCCTGGACGAGGTCACGGTGTCCGGCCCCACGGATGTGTGGGACGCGACGGCCCCGGGCGGCCGCGGTCGCGTCCTGGGCGGCCAGGTGACCCCGGAGCAGGCCGGCCTCGCTCCGGCGCCCGCGGCGGACCTGGTGGGTGGCGACGCCGCGGCGAACGCTGCGATCGCCCGGGCAGTGTTGGCTGGTGAGACCGCGGGCGCGCTGGACGCAGTGCGTACTGCTGTGCTGCTCAACGCCGGACTCGCCCTCGTCGTCTGGGATGCGGCCATCGAGGCGTGGGACTACGGACCCGCGACGGACGCTGCGGGCGATCGCCTGCGCCGCGCCGTGCCGGTGGCCGCGGAGTCCATCGACTCAGGCCGGGCGGCGGGCGTCCTCACGCGCTGGGTGACCGCCTGCGGCTGAGGGGCTGAGCCCTGCCGAGTCCCTGGCGGCCGCGCCGATCGGAAGAGCCCAGTCCTGTTCGACGGCGACAAGGCGGATTCCTGGGCGCCCCAGCCAGGTGAGGATCAAGTCGGTTTCCTCCACCAGCGCCGCCGCGCCCGGCCCGAGAGGCGGGGTCACAAACTCCGCGGTTGCGACGGCTGCGTCGACAGCGGGCCGCGGATCCGCGCCTGGCGCGACGCGGGCGGCCCCGGCGAGCCGACCGTGTCGGATGACGTGGATCAGCCAGCCGCCAGCCTCGGGTTCGGCGGCGACGACTTCGCCGGCGTCGGCGAGGGCCTGCCGCTGCTGGGTCCGGTCGGCGACTCGCAGGAAGGTGCGAAGCCGGGCAAGCCAGGCCGCAGCCTCCTCGAACCGCTCTTCCCGGCTCAGCCCGGCGATGCGCGCCATGACGGCTCCGGTGGCGGCGGCACTGTCCACAGCCATAGTCGTACGCGCCGCGGCCGCGGCCTCTTGGTAGCCGATCAGTCCCTCCGGCGAGGCGCACGGCGCGCAGCACCGACCGAGGTCCGCCAGGCCGCAGGGTTGCCGGCCGCGAGTCGCGCTGATCCGCTCGGTGCACGTGCGGATTCCGGCGGCGAGTTGCAGCACCTCGCTGATGTCGTCGGCGGCGCGCCGACTGATCGGTCCCAAGTACGCGGCCCCGGCTGAGACGTCGTCCTTGGCGGTCGCGACGAGGCTCAGCCGAGGTGCCGGTTCCACGGTCAGCTTGAGCCAGCGGCCCTTCTCGGGGAAGCGCGAGCGCCGGTTGTACCTCGGTTTGCGCTCGGCGATCAGGCGCAATTCGCGCACCGCAGCCTCGAGCGGCGTCGCGCAGACGATCGGCGTGACGCCGGTGGCCAGGCCCACCATCTCGCCCATCCGGCTGCGCTGCTCGCTGGCGGTGAAGTAGGTGCGCACCCGGTTTCTGATGTTCTTCGACGTGCCCACGTACAGCGCCTCGCCGCGATCATCGCTGAAGAGGTAGACCCCGGGCTGGGTGGGCAGGCCGTCGGCGAGGTGGCGCTTGCGGCGGACGGCATCCGACACGCGGCCGTTGAGACCGATCAGCTCCTCCAGCGACGACACACCCAGCGTGCCCACACGTTCGAGGAGCGCGTGCAGCACGTCGACAGTTGCCCGGGCGTCGTCCAGTGCCCGGTGGGTGGGCCTGGTTGCTGCCCGGAAGTGTTGGGCCAGCGTCGCGAGCTTGTGGTTGGGCACCTCGCCGCGCGGCACCACGGCCCTGGCGACTTTGACCGTATCCACCACCGCTGGCGGCGCCCACTGGTAGTCCAGGGCCGCGGCCGCCGCCGCCAAGTAGCCCATGTCGTAGGGCGCGTTGTGGGCGACCATCACGGCCCCCTGGCTGAACTCGAGGAAGGAAGGCAGGGCGGCCGACAGCCGTGGAGCACCGGCCACCATCGTGTCGGTCAGGCCCGTGAGCACGCTGATGTAGGCCGGAATGGGCCGTCCGGGGTTGACCAGGGTCTGGAACTCTCCCACTACCTCGCCACCGCGGACTCGTACCGCGCCAATCTCGGTGATGCCCAGGTCGGCAGCGGACCCACCCGTGGTTTCCAGATCCACCACACAGAACTCGACCGAGTGCAGCGGAGTGCCGCAGTCGTCCAACGTCAGTTGCTGCGGTGGACCCTTCGCCTCTGGGGCGCCGGACGGCGCGGCGCCAGACGATGCGGGCGGTACGAATCGGCGGCGCATGCGCCCACGCTAGGTGGGGCCTCCGACACTTTCGCCGCCCGCCGCGCCGGGCGGTGACCTGCGACAGCCGCCGCCCACTAGTGTGGCCATCGAGCAGTTGATCCAGCCGGGTCCGATCCAGCGGCCCATACCTGCGAGCGTGAGGAGTCCCGATGCGTCTGACCCTGCCCGATGAGGACCAGCGTTGGCGCTGTGGGCGCTGTGGCAACCTCACACGCTTCGACGTGGTCCGCAGCGTGCGCACCAAGGAGTTCTGGCATTTCGATCTGTCCGGTAGCCCGGCAATCGAGACCAGCGACACCCTCCGGGAAGTCGTCGAGCAGGTGTCCTGCCGGTGGTGTGGGGCCGACGACGCGGTCGAGTTGGTGGCGCGGCCGGATGCCGGTGGGCCGGTCGACGGCCCGGGGGAGTGAGCGAGCTCGAGGGCGCGCGGCCGGCGCTGGACGGGGTGCGAGTCCTCGACCTCGCGAGGCTGCTGCCCGGCAACTACGCCTCGTTGCTGCTCGTGGGCCTGGGCGCGGACGTCATCAAGATTGAGGACCTCGTCGGAGATGGCACGCGCGCTGCGCCGCCCTACGCCGAGTCCGGTGAGTCGGGCGCCAACATCGCACTCAACCGGGGTAAGGCGTCGATCTCGCTGGACCTCAAACAGCGCGACGCGCAACAACTCATGCTCGGACTGGTCGCCGTGTCCGACGTGCTGCTGGACTCGTTCCGGCCCGGCGTCCTCGATCGGCTCGGCCTAGGTCCAGCCGCCCTCGCGGCCGCCAATCCGAGGCTGGTCCACGTCAGCCTCACGGCCTTCGGTTCCGGCGGTCCGTACCAGGCCGTGCCCGCACACGACCTCAACACCGAGGCACTGGCAGGCATCGTCGGCATGAGCGTCGACGATTCCGGCCGCCCGGCACTCCCGGCCGTGCCGATCGCCGACATGGCCACTGGTCTGCAGGCGGCGCTCGCGGTGGTGGCTGGCCTGCGGGCGGTTGCCGCCGACGGGGCAGGCTATCGAGCCGAGGTAGCCATGCTGGATTCCGCGCTTTCGCTCACTGCACTCGCGGCGGGCCATGTGGCAGCTGGGCTTGGCACTGTGCCGGCGCCCAGGGACATGCTCACCGGTGCCCTGGCGTGCTACGCCTACTACCGGTGCGCCGACGGCGGTTGGCAGGCGGTGGGGGCGCTGGAGCCGAAGTTCTTCCAGCGCACCTGCGAGTTGGTCGGCGCCCCCGAGCTGGCCGCGATGCAGTACGACCTGGACCGCCAGGACGAGTTGCGCGAGCGGCTGGCAGCGATCTTCGCCACCCGCTCCCGGGATGAGTGGAGCGAAGTGCTGCTGCTCGAGGACACCTGCGTGACCCCGGTGAACGACCTGGCCGAGGCCTTCGCCGACGCCAACGTCAGCGCGCGCGAGGTGGTGGTCGACGCCGCCCGGTCCGATGGTTCGCCCGCGCGCGTTGTGCGTGCGGTGCCGTGGCTCCCGGAGGTTCCGGGCCAGTCCCCGGCACCACTCGGGGGTGACGCCGCGCAGGTGCTCCGCGAGTTGCTCGGCACCACGGCGGACGAGTTGGCCGACCTGCAGGAACGGGGTTGTGTCGGGGGTTCTTCCTAGCGTCCCGACCAACGTCAGAGATGTCGGCGAACGCCGGCATTGCTCCGCTGGCGGTGGATTGAGGAGGTCCGGCATGACATCTGGGCAACGCACTCGGGATATGGGCGACGACGCGCCGGTGACCATCGACTGCGCCACCTGCGAAGTGCGCGACATCGCCTGCGGCGACTGCGTGGTGTCCGTCCTTATCGGCGCTCCGGCGCAATGGGACGAAGAGGAGCGACGGGCGTTGTCGGTGCTGGCCGATTCCGGGCTGGTGCCTCCCCTG
The DNA here is from genome assembly GCA_044326505.1 of Candidatus Nanopelagicales bacterium. Classification (GTDB taxonomy): domain Bacteria; phylum Actinomycetota; class Actinomycetes; order S36-B12; family UBA10799; genus JACJWR01. The sequence continues at coordinate 9,759 of JBIRBF010000007.1, forward strand.
CGATTGGTACCCGGGGGCGCATCCGCGCCTAGTGCCGGGCGAGGCGGCCAAGGGCGCCGAGGCGGTCGTGGACAAGAGGCGCACCCAGACGCAGCAACGGGCTAATGTTGGGCTCGTCGCCGCGCCGATGGGAGGGTTATGCGAGCACCGCTGCTGCGCGCCCTGGCCGCGCCCCTCATCGTGGGCGCGGTCCTGTGCGCCTCCTCGGGCGTGAGTGCCGCCGACCCGATCGCAGTGACACACGCCCGACAGCGCGTCGTGCAGTTGCAGCGCGACGCTGCCGGCGCTGCCGAGCGGGTCAACGGAGCCAAGCTGGATCTGGTCCGCTCGCAGGAGCGCATCACGCTGTTCCAGGGGCAGGTAGACCGCTCGCGCGCGGAATTGGCCGAGGCGCAGGACTCTCTCGAGCAGATCGCCCACGAGCTGTATGTCAACGGTGGTCAGCCGAGCGCGGTGCTGAACTTCTCGCTGGACGACCCGGACAGCTTCCTCTCTGATCTTGACCGGCTCACCGAGACGGGCTCGCGCCAGTCCACGCTGGTCAACAAGGCGCGCACCACCGTGCTTGCCATGAAGTCCACCCAGCAGGCGCTGGTCCGTGAGCGCGACCACTTCCAGCAGGTGTCCGTGGATCTCGGTGTCGCCGAGGCCGAGGTGTCGGCCAAACTGGCGGCCGCCCGGGGCGAACTCGCAGCGGCCGAGAAGACCGAGCAGGAGCGAATCGCGGCCGAACTGCGCGCAGCCCAGGAACGGGCTCGGCTGGAGGCCGAGGCCATCTTGGCCCAGCGCCGCGCCGAAGAGCAGGCACGCGTGGCAGCCGAACAGGCGCGCGTGGCAGCCGAGCAGGCGGCGCTCGCACGCGCGACGGCCGAGCGTCAGGCCGCCGCGGACCGGGAAGCTGCAGCGCAGGCCGCCCAGGTGGCCGCCCAACAGGTGGCGGCCGACCGGGCCGCAGCGGCGCGGCAGGCGGAGGTCGACCGACTCGCCGTCGAGGGCGGGGGCACCGGCGACCAGGTGACCGCGCCGGCCCAGCCCAGTGCGCCGGCCCAGCCCAGTGCGGGCTCCAGCACTACCGGGGCGGTTTCGGCGGGTCGTGCGGCCACGGTCGACAAGGCCATTGCTTTCGCGCTCAGCAAGGTCGGCGGCACGTACGTGTGGGGCGGCGAGGGTCCCGACGTCTTCGACTGCAGCGGATTGACCATGGTCGCCTGGCGGCAGGCCGGGGTCACCATCCCGCACTACTCCGGTTCGCAGTACGCCGCGACGAAGGCGGTCTCGCTGTCAGCCATCCAGCCCGGCGACCTGCTGTTCTTCTACTCCGTCAACACCCACGTCGGCATGTACCTCGGCAACGGCAAGTTCGTCCACGCGGCGAACTCGATGGACGGCATCCGGATCGACTCGCTGCCCGGTTACTACACGGCCAACATGGTCGCGGCCTCCCGTCCGGGCGCCTGACCAGATGTCCGCTGCCGGGCACACGCTGGTCGTCACCAACGATTACCCGCCCCGGGCCGGCGGTATCCAGTCCTTCGTGCAGGGCCTCGTCAGTCGTCAGCCCGCGGATTCGGTGACCGTCTATGCACCGGCGTGGAAGGGTGCCGCCGCCTATGACGCGGAACAGCCCTACGAGGTGGTCCGGCACCGGACATCGCTCATGCTGCCCGAACCGTTCGTCATCCGCCGCGCTCGCGAACTCATGCGCGACAAGGGTGCGACGCGCGTGCTGTTCGGGGCGGCTGCGCCGCTCGGGCTGATCTCCGATTCCCTACGGGGGGTCGGCGCGGAGCACATCGTGGGACTGACTCACGGACACGAGGCCGCCTGGGCATCCCTGCCCGGCAGCCGACAGGCGCTGCGGATCATCGGTGAGCGCACCGACACCATCACCTTCCTGGGCGAGTACACCCGGGTCCGCATCGCTGGCGCGCTCGGCGAACGGGCAGCCGGACGGATGCGGCAGTTGGTCCCTGGGGTGGACGATGAGGTCTTCCACCCGCGCAATCTGGCCGCGGGTCGGGTGGTCCGCGAGGGGTACGGGTTGGCCGACAGGCCCGTGGTCGTCTGCGTGTCCCGGCTCATGCCCCGCAAGGGCCAGGACACGTTGATTGAGGCGCTCCCGCTGCTCCAGCGACGTATCCCCGATGCTGCCCTGCTCGTCGTCGGCGGCGGCCCGCACCGCGAGCAACTGCAGCGCATGACGGTCGAGCTGGGGCTTGAGCGCGACGTGGTGCTGACCGGCACCGTGCCGTGGGCGGAACTCCCGGCGCACTACGCGGCCGGTGACGTGTTCGCAATGCCGTGCCGCACCCGCAACCGCGGCCTGGATGTCGAAGGCCTGGGAATCGTCTACCTGGAGGCCAGTGCGACGGGGCTCCCGGTGGTTGCCGGGGACAGCGGTGGTGCGCCGGACGCGGTGCTCGAGGGCGAGACCGGCTACGTCGTGCCCGGCGGAGACCCGAAGGCGGTGGCCGGGCGGCTGGCCGAGCTGCTGGCCGACCCTGAGCTACGGTCGCGGCTCGGCGCCAATGGACGCACATGGATTGAGGCCAAGTGGCGTTGGCCGCTCATCTCGGACCGGCTGTCGAGGCTGTTGGCCGGTCAGGATCCCGACGCCGAGGCCTGAGCCGGAGCTGAAGGCGCAGTCGAGGCCCGACGACCGGTGCTAGTGCGGAGCACCCGCACCAGCGCGACGACCGTGGCAGTCACGACCAGCACGATGCGGGTGACCTGCAGCCACGCCACCCCCGGGTCGCCACCGATCAGCAGCGGGTAGAGCGGCGGGAAGATCACTTGGGCCAGGACGGCGGCTGCCACCACGAGCGCTGCCGGCAGCCCCATCCGCGTGCCCCTGACACCCAGGCACACCGCAAGGACGCCGAGGAGCCAGATCGAGTACTGCGGGGAGAACACCCGACTGGTGACGACCGACACCGCGACGGCTGCGAAGGCGACGTCGGGGCCGGGCACCGAGTCCAGCCGGCCTTGCAGCCGGCGCAGGGCGAGCCAGCCGAGCAGCACTACTCCGATGACGGTCGCCAGGGTGGCGGCCAGCCCCGCGCCGACGGCGTCGACCTCCATCGAGCCGTAGCGGTAGACGATCGCCATCCGGGCGCCGAGCGCGTGGGCGATCACGTATGGCAGACCGGCGACGCTCTCGACCTGCAGTCCGCGCTCGGACTGGCCCGCCAGGAAGGACCACGCCGCCGATCCGAACCAGATCCACATCGCCGCAGTCGCCCCGATCATCGCCGCCGCGAATCCGCCGAGAGCCGCCGGTAGCTTGGCCCGGCGCACTGCAGCGAGGGCCAAGGCGGGCCAGATCTTCAGTGCGGTGCCGATGCCGAGCACTGCACCGGCCCACGCCGGACGCCGGGCCACCAGCAGCAGTCCGCCGATGACTGCGGCCGTCGGGAAGACGTCGAACCTCGCCAGGAACAGCGGTCCGACGATGAGCGCGGCGAACGCCCAGAGCCAGGCCCCGAGATAGCGCTGGGATCCACGGGCCGCGAGCAGCAGGCCCGCCATAGCTGCGGCGTCGGCCGCGAAGGCGAGTGCCGTGAAACCGAGCTGGGCATCGGGCATGGCTGCGGCGGCCACGAAGAGCAGCGCGGCAAGCGGCGGATACTGCCACGTCGGGTCGTCGGTGGGGAACTGCCCCTCCGACAGCATCTCGCCCCAGGAGCTGTACAGGGTCACGTCGGTCATCACCAGACCGGCGCGGGGGTAGCCCAGCAGATCCAGCGACGCGAGCACCATGGACGCGCGCGTCAGGACGAAGACCCCGGCGATGACCAGCCAGAGGTATCCGGCGCGTGCCCCGCGCTCCTCAGACGCGACCGTCGGGAACTTCCTTCAGCAGGCCGAGCCGGAGCGCGGTCATGATCGCCTGGGCCCGGTTGGCGGCGCCGAGCTTGTCGTACAGCTTGGAGATGTGAGTCTTGGTCGTGCTCTCGCTGATGTAGAGCTGGCGCGAGATCTGTGCCACCGAGAGGCCGTCGGCGAGGCGCTGCAGCACCTCTTTCTCGCGCGGGCTCAGCTGCGGTCCCTGCGGATCGAGGCGACGCTTCATCGCGTCGGCGAGGTCTTTGGCGCTGAACGACCCTGGCTGAGACGCGGCGTGCCGCGCAGCCGACACGACCTCGCCGGAGGGTGCGTTCTTCGGCACGAAAGCCGAGGCGCCGGCGTCGAGCGCCGCGAAGAGTTGGTCGTCGCCGGCGTACATGGTGAGGATGACGATGCCCGTTTCCGGGTAGCTCTGGCGCGTCTTGCGCGCAGCGTCGATGCCTGATCCGTCCGGCAGTCGGACGTCGAAGATCACCACGTCCGGGGTGAGCAGGGCGATGAGCCGCATGGCTTCGTCGAGGGTCTCGGCCTCGCCGACGACCTCGAAGTCGTCCTGGCGCTCGAACGCTCGACGCAGTCCCTGTCTGATCAGCTCATGGTCATCGACCAGCAGCACACTCGTCACGGTTCTCCCTCACTTGCCCTTGATAGATGCTTTGTTACCACGTCCGACGGCGGTCTGCACCGACGAGTCGCCCACATTGAGGTCCACTACGGTTCCCCCGCCTACGCGCTGGCGCACATCCAGGCGGCCACCGACGCGCTGGGCACGCTCCTTCATGATGTCCAGGCCGTAGCTGTCCGAGCGCCGGTCGCTGATCCCGACGCCGTCGTCGGCGATGCGCACGAGCGCATTCGGCGGCGTGGTGCGCACGGTCACCCACAGGTTCTTGGCGTGCGAATGCCGCCGCGCGTTCGTGACGGCCTCCTGCACGATCCGCATGATCTCGACCTCGACATCCGTGGGCAGCCGCGTCGCGTCCTCTTCCAGCACAAGATGGACGGTCATCCCGGCCCGACCGCCGATCTGGCGTACGTAGGTCGAGATCGACGCCCCCAGGCCGGTGCCGGGATCCACCCCCGATCGAAGTTCGAAGATGCTCAACCGCAGCTCGGAGACCACCCGCGTTAGCTCGTCTCGGATGCGGTGCAGATCGCTGCGCAGCTCGGGGTCGTCGGCGCGCGCTGAGGCGTCATCGACCACATAGGCCAGGCCGGCGAGCTCCTGTGCCACGCCGTCGTGGATCTCGCGCGCGAGTCGGTGGCGTTCCTCGGTGGTGGCCAGCGACCTGATGTCGCCGAAGACGAAGGCGGTATCGAGCATGAGGGCGGACTGATCGACGATGCGCTGGGCATCGACCAGCTGGTCGTCGCTCCAGGGGGTGGGGCGCTGCAGGATCACCAGTCCGATCCGGGTGCGATCGATCTTGATCGGCAGGACGGAGCGGAACACCCGGTGGGCGCGCCGGCCGCCGCTCGCCCCGATCCAGGCCATCGCCTGGGCCGCGCCGTCCTTCTCTTCCATCCGGCGCATCACCCAGGACTCATCATCGGGATACCAGGGGATCGTCTCGCCGCCGTGCACGACCAACGGCTGTGGGGGTCCGTCACCGTCGATCCGCAGAATCGCCCCCCGCTCGAACGGCACGGAGCGCTGGACCAGGTCCAGCACGGTGGTGGCAGCAGTGATGTCGTCCAGCCCGGCCGGCAGCCTGCGGGTGACTTCGCGCAGCCGGATGAGCAAGTTGTAGGCGGCCTGATAACGGTCCTCGTCCCGCAGGAAACGCACCTCCCAGGCGCGCGACCAGCTGCCGGCCACGACAGCCAGGACGCTCATCAGCAGCCACTCCGCCACGGTGGCAACCGCCGTGCCTTTGAGCCCGTCGGAGATCAGGAATGCAGCGCCGAAGAGGGTGAGAGCGCTCGTGGCGATACCGGCGAGTCCGATCGTGAGCCCGTGCCGGACCCCGGCGATCGCCGCCGCGGCCACCAGATATGGCAGGTACGACGCGTTGAATGGGTTCTCGACTCCGAGCAGAACGCCGGCGCCGGCGAAGTCCACCATGGTCCAGAGCGGACTGCGCAGGCCGCGAGCCACGCCGGCCTCGACGATCAGCGACAGCGCGACGAGCAGCAGGGCGAGGTCCCAGGTTTGCCCGAGCGTCCCCTGGAAGGCTGAGATGATCACGCCCAGCAGCACTGACGACAGCCGCATGGCCAGACTGATGCGCCGCATCGACCGGTCGCTCGCCAGCCGCTCCTGCCAACTGCGGCGAAGGCTGTCGGTCACGAAGGGAAGAGTCGCACGAATGGGGGATGGGCATCAACCGATCGGTGCGATCGGCCCGACCCGTGGCTGATCGGCTAGACCCGTGACAGGTCGGCGGCCCCGACGATGCCGGCGTCGTTACCCAGCTCGGCCAGTCGCACGTCGGGCACGACCGGACGGATATCGCGACCGGACAGATGTGCAAGGAACGACTCCCGAGTCGGCCCGAGCAGCAGGTCACCGGCCTCACTCACCCCGCCGCCGAGCACGAACCCTTCCGGATCGAGCAGCGCGGTGAGGTTGGCCAGCCCCACCCCCAGCCATCTTCCGACGGTCGCGAACGCCTGTAGCGAGACGGGGTCGCCGCCCCTTGCCGCTGTTGTGACGTGTGCGCCCTGCACGCCCTCGGGTGTGCCGTCGCCCAACTCGAACAACTGTGTGGCGGACTCCCGCTGTTCGCCGGCCAGTGCGCGGGCCTCGCGCACCAACGCGTTACCGCTGCCGTACTGCTCCCAGCACCCGCGCTGCCCACAGCCGCAGAGGCGGCCGTCCGGCTCCACCAGCATGTGTCCGACCTCAGCGGCGAGGCCGTGCTGGCCGCGGTAGAGCTGGCCGTTGAAGATCAAGCCTCCGCCGATTCCCGTGCCCACCGTGATCACGATGAGGTCGAGGGCCTCCCGGCCTGCGCCAAAGCGGCGCTCGCCCCAGGCCGCGGAGTTTGCATCGTTCTCCACTACCACCGGTAGGTCGGTCGCTCGCTCCACGGTCAGGCGCAGCGGCGCATTGACCCAGCCCAGGTTGGGGGCCAGCAGCACCTTGGAGCGGCCGGAATCGACGAAGCCGGCCGTCCCGATCCCGACGGACTCGACGGGATGCAGGGCGGCGAGCTCCTCCACGATCTCGATGATCATCGCCAGCACAGCGTCGAGGTCGCGGCTGGGGGTTGAGCGACGGGTGCGGCTGAGGATTCGGCCGTGCTCGTCCACCACACCCGCTGCGATCTTGGTGCCGCCCACATCCACGCCGATGGCCAAACTCATTGCGCGCTCCTGTGCTGCGAGGCGGCGAACGAGTCCACCGCCAAGTTGAGGGCTTGGGTCAGGGACGACATGGCCTCGGCCAGGCCCTGGGCGAGGTGCGGCTGCACCTGCCTCAGAACATCCATACCACGACAGACCGGGCAGTAGTCACAGACGACAACGGTCGAATGGGCGTCGAAGACTGGGGCCACGGTGGGAGCAGCCTCGGCAGCCGGGTCGTTCAGCGCCTCGGCCGCCTCGGCGGCAATGGTCTTCAGCGTGTCGGTGAGCCCGCTCTGCTCCGACCAGGCAGTCAGGGCCGCGGCGAACTTCAGCGCCTCGCCGATCGCGGTGCCCACGGGCTGCTGGTCGCCTGCGCGCGCCCGGGAGTCCTCAGCGGTGTCCTCGTCGGCGGACGCACCGTCGGGTGCTGCCGCTCCCTCGGACTCGCCCCCGAAGATCGGTGTGGCGCCGGCGAACTCCTCGTCGTCGGCGCTCCACCATGGGGCGTCAGGGTCGGCCACAGACTCTCTCAGCCCTGCTCGACGCGCTTCTTCAAGCCCTTGAGCGCCGTGTCGACGATCGTCTTCTCGGCCTTGCGCTTCATCATGCCCAACATCGGGATGGAGACGTCCACCTTCAGGTTGTAGGTCACCTTGGTGTTGCCGCCGACCTCGTCCAGTGTGTAGGTACCGTCGTTGGTCTTGATGACCGAGCCCTGGGTGAGCTTCCAGGCGCAGGTGTGGTCGCCGTCCCAGGCGTACGCCAGGTCGTAGGTGTCCTTGATGACGCCTGCGTCGACGGTGAGGCGCGCGGTCTCGGGGCGGCCGTCCGCGAAGGTGGTGAGCACCTCGACTGACTTCACGCCGTCGCTCCACTCGGGGTAGGCAGGCAGATCGGCGATCACGGCCATGACCTCGGCCGGCGTGGCGTTGATGGTGATGTCTGCGGTGGTGCTGTCGGCCATGATGGCTCCTTGGGTGGGAAAGTGCGTGAGCGGCAAGCGCGACCTTACTGACCCGAGGGGTGCCTTCGCACGCCGGAAGTGACGACTGGTCCTCAGCGCTGCGGGGGTGTCGGCGGCTCGCCGGGTCGGCGATCGCCTTCGACCTCATCTTTCAAGGCCCACACGTGCTGTTTCCAGCGGCGTGCGCGGCGGGCCCGCTCAGCGGCGGCTTTGCGCCACCCGGCCGGCGTGTCGGGCCACGGGCCGCTGCCGCCCGGATCGCCGCGCAGGTAGTGGTGCACGATCGTGCCGTCCAGTGAGCGCTCGAGCCACAGCTCACACGAACCGTGCAGGGCACCGGTGGTCGACCAGCGCATGCCCTCTAGCCCGCGATCCATGAAGACCGCCAGCTGCAGGTCCGGCCACCAGCGCGCCCATCGTTCAGGATCGGCGACGATCGGCGCCAAGACCTCGGGTCCGACGGCGATGAAGCTCTCATCGACCAGATCCACGCCCGCCATGGCCACGAGCCTGCCAGACGGGCCCGCGGCGCAGGCCGCGCAGGTCAGTCGGACACGACCGAGGCGAACGTGCGGCCCCGGAGCGCCTGCGTCAGTAGGATCGCCGCCATGCAGGAGATTGCTGAGCCACCGCTCGTCCCATTCCCCACGTTCGGCAACCTGACCGACGACGTCGAGCGCAGGGCTGACCACGAGCCTTTGGGCATCATGTTGCGGCGCGCGACGGACGACGGCTGGCGGGCGGTTACCGCGGCGGACTTCCGAGCCGAGGTCATCGCTGTCGCGAAGGGCCTGCTGGCCTGCGGCGTCGCGCCGGGCGACCGGATCGGCATCATGTCGGCCACGCGCTACGAGTGGACGCTCGTCGACTACGCGATCTGGTACGCGGGTGCGGTGCCGGTGCCGGTGTACGAGACGAGCTCGGCCGAGCAGTTGCAGTGGATTCTGTCCGACTCGGGCGCGGTCGGGGTTTTCCTGGAGGGCGCCAAGCACCTCGCGGTCTTCGACGAGGTGCGCGGCGAGCTGGCCGGTGTGGCGGCGCCGTGGGTCATCGACGACGGCGGGATCGAGGAACTCGTGACCCTCGGAGCCCAGGTGGGCGACGACGAGCTGCTGGCGCGGCGGGCCCAAGCGGGTCCCGCGGACGTCGCGACCATCATCTACACCTCAGGCACGACAGGTCGACCCAAGGGCTGCGTCCTCACCCACGGCAACTGCATGTTCGAGGTGTCGAACGTCATCAACGCGACGCCCGAGCTATTCCTGTCCGGCAAGTCCTCGACGTTGCTCTTCCTGCCGCTCGCGCACGTGTTCGGCCGGCTCATCGAGTTGGGCTGCATCAACTCCGGCACCGTGCTCGGGCACTCGGCCGACATCAAGAACATCCTGGTGGACCTGGACACCTACCGGCCGACGTTCCTGCTGGCGGTCCCCCGGGTGTTCGAGAAGGTCTACAACTCGGCCGAGCAGAAGGCCGCCGCGAGCGGCCGGGGGCAGATCTTCTCGGCCGCTGCCGCGACGGCGATTGAGTACAGCAAGGCGATCGACGAAGGTGGCCCAGGGCTGGTGCTGCGCGCCAAGCACGCGGCCTTCGACAAGCTCGTGTTCGGCCGGCTGCGCTCGGCGCTCGGCGGCCGGGTCGAATGGGCGGTCTCCGGCGGAGCCCCGCTCGGCGAACGCCTCGGGCACTTCTTCCGCGGCATCGGGGTGACGATCCTCGAGGGCTACGGCCTTACCGAGACCTCTGCGGCATCGACGCTCAACCTGCCCGACCAGTTGCGGATCGGCACCGTCGGACGGCCCATCGCGGGAGCCTCCGTGCGCATCGCCGAGGATGGCGAGGTGATGCTCGCAGGCGGGCAGATCTTCCAGGGCTACTGGCGCAACGAGCAGGCCACGGCGGAGGCGATCGAGCCAGATGGCTGGTTCCACTCCGGTGACATCGGCGAGCTCGACGAGTTCGGGTTCCTGCGCATCACCGGTCGAAAGAAGGAGCTGATCGTCACCGCCGGGGGCAAGAACGTTGCCCCGGCGGTGTTGGAGGACCGGGTGCGATCGCACTTCCTGGTGAGCCAGTGCATGGTGGTTGGCGACGAGAAGCCCTACATCGCCGCGCTGGTGACCCTGGACGTCGAGTCACTTGCGGCCTGGACGGGGCTGGCAGGTCTGCCCAAGGGCATGTCGCTGGCGGAGGCGGCGGGGGATCCGCAGGTGCGCACCCAGATCTCGGCCGCGATCGACGAGGCGAACCGCGCGGTGTCCCACGCCGAGGCGATCAAGCGCTTCGAGATCCTGCCGGTGGACTGGACCGAGGAGGGCGGCCAGCTCACGCCCTCGCTGAAGCTCAAGCGCTCCGTTGTGATGGCCGAGTTCGCAGCCGAGGTCGAGGGTCTGTATAGCTAGCCGCACCGCACATTGTCATCAGGACTTGGGGTGCGCTAGAGCGACCTGAAATCCTGATGATCAAGGGCGCCCGGCTCGGCCGCCGAGCACGCCAAGGGCGATCAGGATCTGCGCGGCGCAGTAGGTGCCGATCAAGATCGTCGCCGCGATCGCACCCTGCGCCACGACCTCGAACTTGGTCAGAGCGATCATGCTGTCGGAGATCACGAACAAGATCGTGCCGATCAGCAACGCCCGTGCGGCTCGGGGCTCGATCCGTGCTGTCGCATCCATCGCCACGGCGGCCATCGCGCACAGCGTCGTCCCGTACACCACGATCGGCAGTGCGAGCTCGCCGGCGCGGGGCACCACCACGATGAGCATCGCCGCCAGGTACGCCGCGTACGGCAGGACGGTCCAGGGCTTCAGCCGGATCAGGTGCGGCCCGCGCCAGCCCAGGAAGGTGACGATGTAGGCGACCTGGGCCAGCAGGAACATCGCCACGCCGGGAACGAATTGCCCCTCGGCCGCGAGCAGCAGATCGCCGAAGAACGAGAACACCTGCGCGATCAACAGGGGAACCAGGATCCGACGCGTGGGGACCGGGCGGGTCAGCAGCGTCCAGCCGAGCACGAACGGCATGAGCAGCGGCGCCCGCGCCCACGCCAGCCATGCCGCGCCGGTGGCGGCCTGCAGAATGACCAGCCCGCTGACGACGATCGAAGCGATGAATACGGCCCGCCAGGCCGTGCTCTGCCTCGTGAGCCCGGGCGCATCGCCGGCCACCACTGCGTCAGCCCCGCTTCCGGTCGGGTACGAGTTCGTCCGCGAGCTGCTCGAGGAAGAGCCCAATGTCCGTCACGACGCCGGTGGCGTGCGACGAGCCTCGGTCGGCGAGCTTGGTGACCGTCGCCGGGTTGATATCCACGCACACCAGCGGGATGCTCGCCGGCAGCAGATTGCCGGTGCCGATCGCGTGCAGCATCGTCGCCACCATGATGGCGAAGCCGACATCCTTCACGGCGGCGCGCATCGCCCGCTGGCCGGCGATGACGTCGGTGAACACATCCGGCAGCGGGCCGTCGTCGCGCACCGAGCCGACGAGCACGAACGTCCCGCCGCTCTCGACCAGTGCGTGCATGATCCCGGTGGTCAGCGCCCCCGCCGCCACAGCGTTCGCAATCGAGCCGTAGCCGCGCACCCGGTTGATCGCTCGCAGGTGGTGCTCGTGGCCGTGCTCGACGCCGGACCCCTTGGACAGGTCGACGCCCAGCGACGTGCCGAACATGGCGGCTTCGATGTCGTGGGTGGCCAGCGCATTGCCTGCGAACAGGATGTCGCAGTACCCCGCTCGCACCAGGTCACACATGGCATCGGCGGCCCCCGTGTGCACGATCGCCGGGCCGCCGACCCACAGGACCTTCTTGCCGGCCGCCTTGCACTCGCGCATCTCCTGGGCGATCTGCCGCACCAGCAGGGCCTGCGGCTTCTCCGACGACACGACCGAGTTCATGAACTCGAACACGCTTTCCTCGGCCAACGGGTTGGCCACCGGTGCCGAGACCTTCACGCCCGCAGTCCCCACGATCACCATCTCGCCGGCCCGGACGTCCACCATCGGGACCGTGCGCACTGTGTCGCCGCTGACCACCAGCGCGCAGTCCATCTCCGGGTTGGTCACCTCCACCCAGTCGCCGTGCAGGCGGGCGAACGTCTCGAGGTTGGTGCTGGCGTAGAAGCCCTCCGGGAACACGCCGTCGCTGGGCGCCGGCTCCAGGTGGGCGTCCTTCGGGTCGACCGCGGTCACGCCGTGCTGCGTGATCCGGCCCATGATCTCGCGCATGGCGCCGTTGTCCGGCGCGTTGATCTCCACTCGCAGGTAGGAGGAGTCGTCCTTGGTCTTGCCCAGGACGAACCGCTCCACCACGTAGTCGCCGCCCGCGGTCAGGATGTCGTCCAGCGTCTGACCGAGTTGACCGGTGTCGATGATGTGGCCGGATAACTCGATCTTCTCGGTGATCATCGGTGGGGCTCCTTCGGTTGCGGGACGGTGAACCCTGTCAGACGACGGCGCCGTCGTCCTCTTCGTCATCGTGGCGGTGCTGGCCCGCCCGGCTGACGAGTCCAACGAAACCACCGATGAACACCCCGATGCCCAACAGGACGATCAACCCCGTTCCGTTGGTGATCATCCCGACGACCACCAACACCGCTCCCGCAACAATCCCCAGCCACGAGAGCAGCGCCGCATTGCTCGGTCGGGGCAGCGGGTCCGGTGTGGGCGCGCGGAAGCGCTCCTCCGGCGGCTCGGGGGGAAGGACCCGCGGGGTCTCGGGCTCTTCGAAACCATCGGATCGCAGGCCGCTCACGATGTCGGCCCACTGCTGCTCCTCGGCGCGGGGCAGTGTCTCCGGCGGAGTCTCCACGCCGGAGCTTGAGTACTCCGGCAGCACGCCGCGCACCACCGACCGGGCGTCGCGCAACTGGGCGCGCGGGACATAGAGGCGAATGACCGCACGTGTGATCTGGCCTTCGGCGGCCCCGGGATCGAGCCGGTAGGGAACCGCCTCCAGGCCTACGTTGGCCATCGCGTCGATGACGTCGTCAGCCTCGTCGAGCTCCAGGTCGATCAGCGGGATCAGCTCGGGGCGATCCTCGTCCGGAGTGCCCACCGGCGCGGTCAGGTGGCGTCGGCGAGTACGCGCTCCATGAACGCGACTGACTCGGAGAAGATCAGCGGTGCGTCGTAGTCCAGGGTGGCGACGTGGTACGAGTTGAGCAGCTCGATGTCCACGACATCGTTGCTGCCCACGTTGGCCAGCACGAACTCGGAGTTGGACGGCTCCACCACGTGGTCATCCACCGAGTGGAGCAGCAGCACCGGCGTGGTCACCTGGGCGATATCGGCTTTGACCTTGCCCCAGAGCTGGCTGAGGGAGTAAGCGGCCTGTAGCGGGATCTTGCTGTATCCGCCCTCGTCCTGGCCGGGCTTCTTGATGTCGTTAGTGATACCCGGGAAGGCCGGGACGACGTGGCGCAGGACGGGCAGAGCGAAACGGTCGGGACGCTCGGTGTGCACGGCAGGGTTGACCAGCACGATGCCGGCGACGTCGTCGCGCTGCTCGGCGAGCCTCAGCGTCAGCGTGCCGCCCATCGAGAGGCCCATGACGAATACCGAGGCGCAACGTCCCTGAAGGTCGTTGAGCTCCCGCTCGACCTCGCCGTACCAGTCCTCCCAGCGGGTCTTGTTCATCTCCTGCCAACTCGTGCCGTGACCCGGCAGGCGGGGCAGGGACACCGTGTAGCCGGCCTCTGCGAGGTGCGTGGCCCAGGGCTTCATCGACTTGGGCGTGCCGGTGAACCCGTGGATCACGAGCACTCCGACGTCGCCGCCCTCGTGGTAGAAGGGCTCGGCGTCCGGCAGGAGCGGCATAGATACCTCCGTCGATCGGGGACTGCGGAACTCACCGCGCGTGGTGGGGGAGTTTCGAAAGGGCCGCGCCCATCTTCGCATGACTGCCCTAAGATTCGTATCCAACCCGCTGCGCGCATCGACGCGGAGGATCGACGGAGGAGAGTGACCTTGCTCTACTGGCTACTCAAGTACGTCATTCTCGGCCCGATTCTGCGGCTGCTCTACCGCCCCAGAGTGTCGGGCCTGGACAACATCCCCGAGACCGGCGGCGCCATCCTGGCGAGCAATCACCTGTCGTTCTCGGATTCGATCTTCCTGCCGCTGGTGTGCAAGCGCCGCATCACCTTCCTGGCCAAGGCCGACTACTTCACGGCACCGGGCATCAAGGGCTTCTTCACCAAGATGTTCTTCAAAGGCGTCGGCCAGGTGCCGATCGACCGCTCCGGCGGTTCGGCCAGCGACAACGCAATCAACACCGGCCTGCGGATCCTGAGCCAGGGTGACCTGCTGGGCATCTATCCGGAGGGGACCCGTTCGCCCGACGGCCGGCTCTACCGGGGCAAGACCGGGGTCGCCCGGATGGCGCTGGAGGCCGGCGTACCGGTGATCCCGGTGGCGATGATCGACACTGAGAAGATCCAGCCGATCGGCACGAAAGTGCCGCGCGTCATGAAGGTCGGCATCAAGATTGGCGCCCCGCTGGACTTCTCCCGCTACGAAGGCATGCAGAACGACCGCTTCGTGCTGCGCTCGATGGCCGACGAGATCATGTACGAACTCATGGATCTGTCCGGCCAGGAGTACGTGGACATGTACGCGGCGCAGGCCAAGGCCGCCGCTCACGACCACCCGGTCGAGGAGCATGCGGTCAAGGATCTGGAACCGGTCTCCGAGGCCGCCTGACCACTCGCTGCGGGCGGCGGGCACCGACTGCCCGGGCGCCGGATGCCCGTCAGCCTGAGCGCCTTCTGGGTGACCGGCCTTAGTCGGCCGCCCAGCCCTTCGAACGCTCCACGGCGATGCGCCAGCGCCGGTGTCCCTTGTGGTCGGTCGCGCCGGGGGTGAACCTGGCGTCCTCGCGCCACGTCGCGGCTAGTTCCTCCTGCGACGACCAGACGCCGGTCCCCAGTCCCGCCAGGAAGGCCGCCCCCAGGCCCGTGGTCTCCAGGATCTGCGGCCGGACCACCGGCACCTGCAGCTGATTGGCCTGCACCTGGCAGAGGAAGTTGTTGGCCGAGGCCCCGCCGTCCACCGCGAGCTTTGGCAGCTTCACGCCAGCCTCGTGGGTCATGACGTCGACGACGTCGCGCACCTCGTAGGCGATCGCCTCCAAGGTGGCCCGGACCAGGTGGGCGCGGGTGGTGCCCCGGGTGATTCCCAGGATGGTGCCGCGGGCGTGCGGGTCCCAGTCGGGCGCCCCGAGGCCGGTGAGGGCCGGGACGAACACCACGCCGCCGCTGTCCGGCACGCTCAGCGCGAGTTCCTCGGTCTCAGAGGCGTTGGAGATGATGCCCAGACCATCGCGAAGCCACTGGACCGCTGAACCGGTGACGAACACGGCTCCCTCCAGCGCGAATTCCCGGGTGCCGTCCGGGTGCTGCCAAGCCACGGTGGTGAGTAGGCCGGACTGCGAACGCACAAGCTCGCCACCGGTGTTCACCAGCACGAACGAGCCGGTGCCGTAGGTGCACTTGCTCGAACCGGGCGCGAAACAGGCCTGCCCGAAGAGCGCGGCCTGCTGGTCGCCGGCGATACCGGCGATCGGGATCGATAGGCCGAAGAAGCAGTCCGGATCGGTAGTGGCCACCTGGCCGTAGGACGCGACGATCTCCGGCAACGCTTCGCGCGGGACCTCGAATAGGGCGCACAGAGAGTCGTCCCAGTCGCCGGTCTCGAGGTTGTAGAGCAGCGTGCGGCTCGCGTTGCTCGCGTCGGTGATGTGGGCCATGCCGCGGGTCAACCGGGCGATCACGTAGGAGTCCACGGTGCCCACGGCCGTGCGTCCCGAGGTAACGCCGGCCCATACGTGCGGCTCGTTGTCTTTGACCCAGGTCAGCTTCGTTCCGGTGAAGTAGGGGTCCAGGCGCAAGCCGGTGAGGCGAGCGACCTCGTCTTCGTGGCCGTCGGCCCGCAGCTGCGAGCAGATGCCCGCGGTGCGCCGGTCTTGCCAGACGATCGCCTTCCTCGGTGAGCCGAGGGTCTCGCGATCCCACAGCACCAGAGTCTCGCGTTGGTTGGTGATGCCGATCGCCGTGGGCTCCTCGTCGTCTGCGAGCACCTGGCTGCAGGCGTCCTGCACAGCTGCCCAGATCTCGGCTGGGTCGTGTTCCACCCAGCCTTCGTGCGGGAAGTGCTGCGGGAACTCGCGGTAGCCGCGGGCCACGATGCTGGCGTCGGTCGAAACGAGCAGGGCGGTCACGCCGGTGGTACCGACGTCGATGGCGAGGACGGTCATGCGGTCACGGTAGCCGCGAATCGCCGGTGAGTCCCGAATTGGCCGCCCCGCCGGAGGGTCATCGCTGCCATGATGCGTGAGTGACCGCGACCGCCGCTTCCGCAATCCCGGACCGGCGGCCGCCGCGCAGCACGTTGGTGCTCTCGGCGCTCATCCTCGGCGCCGTGGCCGCCAACATGAACCTCGGTATCGCCAACGTCGCACTGCCGAGCATCAGCAGGGAGCTCGGTGCCACGCAGGGCCAGCTGACGGCAGTGGCAAATGCCTTCACGCTCGGTCTGGCCTGCTCGGTGCTGTACTTCGGGGCGATCGGCGACCGTTACGGGCGCAAGCTCCTGTTCAAGCTCGGCGCC
The DNA here is from genome assembly GCA_044326505.1 of Candidatus Nanopelagicales bacterium. GTDB lineage: Bacteria > Actinomycetota > Actinomycetes > S36-B12 > UBA10799 > JACJWR01. The sequence goes on from JBIRBF010000007.1 coordinate 26,464, forward strand.
GCCCTGTCCGTACCGACAGCCCTCGTGAGCGCCTTCGCCCCCAGCGTCGAGGTGCTGATGGCCGGGCGGTTCCTGTCCGGACTGGCCGCGGGGCTGTTGTTCCCCACCACGCTCTCGATGGTCTCGGCCCTGTACTCCGGCCGCGCCCAGACGCGGGCAATCGCCCTCTGGTCCGGCATCGGCGGGGGTTTCGCCGCGCTCGGGCCGCTCATCGGCGGTTTCCTGCTCACGTCGTTCTGGTGGGGGTCCGTCTTCCTCATCACGGTTCCGCTCGTCGCGATCGACCTCGTGCTCGGGTGGTGGGTGCTCCCCAAGCGATCGGGCGAGGACGCCACAAGCGTGGACCACAAGGGCGGGGTCCTCAGCGTCGTCGCAGTGGCCAGCCTGGTGCTCGCCCTGCAGTCGATTGCCGGCTACCGCTGGGCCTTGGTGATCGGTCTGGCGGTGGTGTCGGTCGCGGCGTTCTGGCTGTTCCTGCGGCAACAGCGGCGAGCCCCTCGGCCGTTGATCGATCTGGACGACGCCAAGGCCACGACGTTCTGGGTCGCTGCCGTCGCAGGCACCGTCACGTTCGGGTCGCTGATGGGGATGCTGTTCATCGGCCAGCAGTTCACCCAGAACGTGATGGGCTACTCGGCGTTGCAGGCCGCCACGTACCAGCTGCCCGTGTCGGTGATGATGATCCTCACATCGCTGCCCGCGGCGCGGCTCGTCGCCAGATTCGGCGGCCGCGTCACGCTGGCGGCGGGGCTGCTGGTCGCGGCCCTGGCGTTCGTGTGGATCCTCGCCTTCTGGCGACCGGGCGCGGTCACCTTCCACATCGTGTTCGCCTATGCACTGGTCGGCGTCGGCGTCGGTCTCGCGATCACGCCGGCATCCAAGGCGCTCATGGCGTCGCTGCCCGCTTCGAGGGCGGGGATGGGGTCGGCGTTCACCGACCTCACCCGGGACTTCGGCGGGTCGGTCATGAACGCCATCATGGGAACGGCCCTGGCGGTCGCCTACGGCGCGGCCATCACCTCGGACCTCAAGGGACTGTCGCCGCAGCAATCTGCTGCGCTCGGGGACAGTGCCGCCCAACAGATGGTGTCCTCCTACGAGGGGGCCGCGAGCGTGGCCGAGCGCTACCAGGAGCCCATTTCCGGTCAGATCGTTGACGCCGCGGCCAGCGCGTTCTCGGAGGGCAAGGAGGTCGCCGTATCGCTCGCCCTGCTGTTCACCCTGGCCTCGGTCGTCCTCGTGCTCGTCAAGTACCCGCGCAAACCGGCCGAGTTCGACTTCTTCGCGAAGATCGAACAGGAGAACGAGTACAAGGCAGCCGCGCAGGCCACCAGCCCAGCGACGTGATGCAGCGGCGGCGGCTGTGGGCCCCGTCGTTACCCTTAGCCCATGACCGCCACCCCCGACGGCCTCGGTATGTCCCCGGTGCTGGACTGGCCGGACCTGCCAGCCGTGCAGCAGCCCATGTGGCCCGACGCACGCGCACTGGCCGATGTGCAGGCCGCGTTGAGCGTCCAGCCTCCGCTGGTCTTCGCCGGCGAGGCTGACCATCTTCGCGCCGACCTGGCCAGGGTGGCCGTCGGTGAGGCCTTCGTGCTCATGGGCGGCGACTGCGCCGAGACGTTCCAAGCCAACACGGCCGACTCGATCCGAGCCCGGCTCAAGACGCTGCTGCAGATGGCGGTGGTGCTGACCTACGGCGCCGGTCTGCCGGTGGTCAAGGTGGGCCGGATGGCGGGGCAGTACTTCAAGCCCCGCTCGCAGCCGATCGAGAGCCGTGGCGGCGTCGAGCTCGTGTCGTACTTCGGCGACGGGGTCAACGCCCTGCCCTTCGACCTCGACTCCCGCACGCCCGACCCCACGCGGCTGCTGGCCGCGTACAACGCCTCGAGTGCGGCGCTGAACCTGGTGCGCGCGTTCACCCAGGGCGGCTACGCGGACCTGCGCCAGGTGCATGCGTGGAACCAGGACTTCGTCCGCGACAGCCCGGCCGGCCAGCGCTACGAGCGCGTGGCGCGCGACATCGATCGGGCGCTGCAGTTCATGACCGCTTGCGGAGCCGACCCGGAGGAGTTCCGCCGGGTGGATTTCTACGCCGGACATGAGGCGCTGGTGCTCGACTACGAGCGCCCGCTGGTTCGGATCGACTCCCGCACGGGGCTGCCGTACTCGGTGTCGGGCCACTTCCTGTGGATAGGCGAGCGCACGCGGGACCCCAAAGGCGCCCACGTCGACCTCGCCGCCCGCATCCGCAACCCCGTCGGCGTCAAACTCGGCCCCACGACCACCCCTGACGATGCGCTGGCCCTCGCCGACAAGCTGGACCCCGACGGCGAGCCCGGGCGGCTCACCTTCATCACCCGGATGGGTGCCGGCCGCGTGCGCGACGTGCTGCCGCCGATCGTCGAGAAGGTGCGCGCAGCGGGGCGCCAGCCGGTCTGGCTGTGCGACCCCATGCACGGCAACACGCGCTCCGTCGCCTCGGGCCACAAGACCCGGTCTTTCGATGATGTGGCCGCCGAGGTGGCGGGCTTCTTCGCCGTGCACCGCGAGCTCGGCACGCACCCCGGGGGCATACACATCGAGCTCACCGGCGACGACGTCACGGAGTGCATCGGCGGCACCGAGGGCATCCAGGAGTACCAGCTCCCCGATCGGTACGAGACCGCCTGCGACCCCCGGCTCAACCGCGAGCAGTCCCTCGAGTTGAGCTTCGCCGTTGCGGCGATGCTCAGCGAGCGATGACCGACACGCCACCTCGGGAGCCGTTGCGGTTCGCCGAGTTCGAGACTGAAGTCGGGACGCTGTCCGTGGTCACCGCTCCCGGTGAGCGCGGCGATCTGCCGTGCGGAGATGACGGCCCGGTGGTGGCCAGCGGCTTTCGACCGATGTCCGAGACGCTGGCGGCGGTGCCGCCCGCGTTTGCCGACCGCGGTGCGGAACCAGGGGAGTTGGCGGGCATCGCCGCAGCAGTCCGGTCGTTCGCCGGGGATGGTGCCGCCTTCGATGCAGTTTCGGTCGCACAGGTGGGCAGCGACTTCACTCTGGGGGTGTGGCGGGCCATGCGGGCCATCCCCGCCGGCAGTGCCGTCACCTACGCCGAGCTCGCTGCCGCAGCGGGCCGACCGTCCGCGGCCCGTGCGGCCGGCACCGCCTGCGCCACCAACACCACGGCCCCGTTCGTGCCCTGTCACCGGGTGGTGCGCGTCGGCGGCGCCATCGGCCAGTACGGCTACGGCCCCGCGGTAAAGGAGCGGTTGCTGCAGCTGGAAGGCTGCCGAGTCGTCCATGGCGTCGTAGTGGGGGCGGCGGGAGCTCCATGAGTTCGGGCGTCATCGTCGATCTGCGCAGCGACACGCTCACGCTGCCCACGCCGCCGATGTTCGAGGCCATGTCCAGCGCAGTGCTCGGCGACGACGTGTACGGCGAGGACGTCACGGTCAACGCCCTGCAGGAGCACGTGGCGGCGCTCTTCGGCTGCGAGGCAGGGTTGTTCACCCCCACGGGCAGCCTGTCCAACCACCTGGGGCTGCGCTCGCTGGTGGCGCCCGGCGAGGAGGTCGTGAGCGACAGTTCCGCGCACATCCTGCGCGCCGAGCTCGGGTCGGCCGCGGCATTCGCCGGCATCACCTCGCGCAGCTACGACAGCGACAGCGGCCTGATCGACGTCGATCGGATCTCCGGCCTGATCCGACCGCGCAGCAGTCCCTATCTGGTCGCCACGACTGCGATCGCGGTCGAGAACACGCACAACTTCGGCGGTGGGCGGGTGCAGTCCATCGAGGCCCTGCGCGACTTGCGCGCTCTGGCGGATGCCAGCGGACTGGCCCTGCACCTCGACGGCGCGCGGATCTGGAACGCCCACGTCGCCACGGGCGTACCGCTGGCCGAATACGGCACGCTGTTCGACACCGTGAGTGTCTGCTTCTCCAAGGGCTTGGGCGCGCCCATCGGCTCGATGCTGCTGTCCACCCGCGCTCGCATCGACGCCGCCCGCGTCTGGCGCAAGCGGATGGGGGCCGGGATGCGGCAGATGGGCGTCCTGGCGGCCGCGGCCCGCTACGCCGTCGATACCAACATCGACCGCCTGGCCGACGACCACCGCCGGGCTCGGCAGTTGGCCGAGCGGTTGGCCGAGGCCGCCCCGCACGTGGTGGATCCAACCAAGGTGGACACCAATATCGTCCTGCTCGACTATCGCGGCAGCGGCCTGGACGCGGCTGCGGTGGACGCCGCAGCCCGGGAGCAGGGTGTGGCGACCTCTGTCCTGGGACCTTCCTACGCCCGCCTCGTGACGCACCTGGGCATCGACGATGCCGATGTGGACCGGGCCGCTGACGTGCTCGGGGGCCTGCTGCGGGGGACCCGCCGGTGACGACTGGTGAGGAGCAGCCGGCGGACGACGCGGCCCGCC
>JBIRBF010000172.1:0-5849 GCA_044326505.1 Candidatus Nanopelagicales bacterium
CGAGGCGGCGGTCCAGGTGCAACTCCATGTTGCCGGTGCCTTTGAACTCTTCGAAGATCACGTCGTCCATGCGGCTGCCGGTTTCGATCAGCGCCGTGGCGATGATCGTGAGGCTGCCCCCCTCTTCGATGTTGCGGGCCGCGCCGAAGAACTTCTTGGGCGGGTAGAGCGCGGTGGAGTCCACGCCGCCGGACAGGATGCGTCCCGACGCCGGTGCGGCCAGGTTGTAGGCCCGTCCAAGCCGGGTCATGGAATCGAGCAGGACCACCACGTCCATTCCCATCTCGACCAGCCGCTTGGCCCGCTCGATGGCCAGCTCGGCCACCATCGTGTGCTCCTCGGCGGGACGGTCGAAGGTGGACGCGATGACCTCGCCCTTGACCGAGCGCTGCATGTCGGTGACCTCTTCGGGTCGCTCGTCCACCAGCACCACCATCAGGTGGACCTCGGGGTTGTTCTCGGTGATGGCGTTGGCGATCTTCTGCAGCACCATCGTCTTGCCGGCCTTGGGCGGGGAGACGATCAGGCCGCGCTGGCCCTTGCCGATGGGTGCGACCAGGTCGATGACTCGCGTCGTCAGATTGGTCGGGTCGTTCTCCAGCCGCAACCGCTCCTGCGGGTACAGCGGAGTGAGCTTGCTGAACTCGACCCGGTTCTTGGCCTCCTCCGGAGGCAGTCCGTTGACCTGGTCGATGCGGACCAGCGGGTTGAACTTCTGTCGCTGCTCGCCCTCGCGCTGCGCCTTGATGGCGCCGACGATGATGTCTCCCTTGCGCAGGCCGCTCTTGCGGACCATAGACAGCGAGACGTACACGTCGTTCGGCCCGGGAAGGTACCCGCTGGTGCGGACGAAGGCGTAGTTGTCCAGGACATCGAGCACACCGGAAATCGGCACCAGCACATCGTCGGCGCTGACCTCGGTGTCAACGTCGTAGTCCCGGTTGCGGCCGGCGTTGCGGTTGCCGTCGCGCCCCCGGTCCCGTCCGCGCCGCCGGCGGCGGCTGTTCCGGCCACCGCGCTCGTCGTCGTCGCGGTTGTTACCGCCGTCGTTGCGGTTGTTACCGCCGTCGTTGCGGTTGTTGCGCTGATTGCGGTCGCCGCGCTGCTGCCGGTCGCCCTGTTGGCGCTCCCCCTGTTGGCGCTCCCCCTGCTGCCGGTCGCCCTGCTGCCGGTCGCCCTGCTGCCGGTCGCCCTGCTGGCGCTGCGGGCGGTCTCCTGAGGACTGCTGCTCGTCCGAGCGGGGGGCCTCGGGAGCGTTCTCGCCGCCCCGAGAGCTGTCCGCCCCGTTCTGGTCGGACCGGCCTTCGCGCGGTCGGTTGTCCTCGGCACGACCAGCGCTGTTGCTGTCGTCTGCCCTGCCGGGACCGCCGCTGCGTCGTGCCGAGATCGCGGACACCAGGTCTGCTTTGCGCATCGCGGAGGTTCCGGTGATGCCGAGTTGTCCCGCGAGCTTCTTCAGATCGGGGAGCTTCATGCCGCTCAACGGCCCGGAAGCGTTCTCGGCGGTTGTGGTGTCAGTCACTGTTGTTGCCTATGTCCTTTCAGGACTTCATTTGAGGATGGTCGCGAGCTCCGCATCAAGGAATCCGACGGACGGCGCAGATGTTGCGAGGGCGTCGGTGTCACGAAGAGTGATTGCGCCTGGATGCACTGCGCCGAAACCGTCATACGCGAGGCCGGCAGACCGAGGTGGAACGTGGGTCGGAAACTGACCGTTCGACCGCGTCCACGATAACACCGTAAGACACCCGCACCACACTGCCCCCGCACGTGGCGTCAGAACGACGTCGCCGTCGTCAGGGCGCCAGGGTCCGAACGCCTTGGGCGGCCACCTCGATGCGACGGATCGACCACCCGTCGCTGACGAGGGCGGCCGCAGTGTCGGCGGCGCGCTCAGCAGCATCCGCCGGCCCGAGGACGATCACCGAGGGCCCCGCGCCCGAGATGGCTGCGGCGCACCCGGCCGCCCGCAGACCCGCCACCAGGGCATGGCTGTGCGGATAGGCCTGCTCCCGACGGTCCTGATGCAGCCGATCAGCCGTTCCCGGCACAAGCAGCTCCGGCGCACGCCCTAACGCGTGCACCAGCAGCGCGGCGCGGGCCACGTTGAACACGGCGTCGCCCATAGGTACGGCATCGGGCAACAAGCCGCGCGCTGTGGAGGTGGCCAGGGCTGTCGCCGGGACGGCCAGCAGGGCCACGACCGCGGGGTCGACACCGAAGCGAACCGCCCGACCGACCCCATCGGCGGTCCAGGCGATCGTGGCGCCGCCCAACACGGCGGGGGCGGCATTGTCCGGGTGCCCTTCAAACTCGCTGGCCAGCGCGATAACGGCTGCGTCGTCGAGACGTCCGCCGCGGTCGCTCAGGGCCCGCGCGAGCGCGATCCCGCCGACCACGGCCGCCGACGAGGACCCCAGCCCCCGACCGTGCGGGATGGTGTTCTGGCAGCGCAGGCGCAACTCGGCGGGTTCCTGCTCTCCCAGGTGCACCAGGGCCGCCGCGAAGGCGCGGGCCACCAGGTTGTCGGCTCCCTGCCCGACGCCGCCACCGGCACCCTCTCCGGCGACCTCCACACGCACCTCGGGCACGGCGTCGGCGACTCCGGGCCCACCAGCGGGGACCGCCTCGGCGGTGTAGCGATCGCGCAACTCCAGCGCCAGGCCCAGCGAATCGAAGCCCGGACCCAGGTTGGCACTTGTGGCCGGGACCTCGACTGTGACAGGCCCGGCCCGGAGCGTCACGCGAGGTCCAGCGCTCGGGCCGCCACCTCGACGCTGGCCGGAATGCCCACCGGTGCCGGTGCACCCGACAGCGCCCACTCAGGGTCCTTCAAGCCGTTACCCGTGACGGTGCAGACGATGCGCTGGCCAGGGTCGAGCTTGCCCGCGGCGTGGGTCTTGAGCAGGCCGGCTACTGAGGCCGCGGAGGCGGGCTCCACGAAGACGCCTTCTTCAGCGGCCAGCAAATGGTAGGCCGACAGGATGTCGCGGTCCGTCACCATGTCGATGAGGCCGCCGGACTCGTCTCGCGCCGCCTCGGCGAACGCCCAGGACGCGGGGTTCCCGATGCGGATCGCGGTGGCGATGGTCTGCGGCTTGGGCACCGGGTGACCGATCACGATGGGCGCCGCCCCCGCCGCCTGGAAACCCCACATGCGGGGGCGGGCGGTGGCTTCACCATCGGCGGAGTACTCGACGTAGCCCTTCCAGTATGCGGTGATGTTGCCCGCATTGCCGACCGGTAGGCAATGGATGTCCGGGGCATCGCCGAGCTGGTCGACGATCTCGAAGCTACCCGTCTTCTGGCCCTCGATCCGGGCCGGGTTGACGGAGTTGACCAATGCCACGGGGTAGTTCTCCGACAGCTCGCGAGCAAGCACCAGGCAGTCGTCGAAGTTGCCGTCCACCTGCAGCAGCACCGCACCGTGCACGAGCGCCTGAGCCAGCTTGCCCATGGCGATCTTGCCCGCGGGCACGAGCACCGCGCACACCATGCCGGCCCGCACCGCATACGCGGCGGCGCTGGCCGAGGTGTTGCCGGTGGAGGCGCAGATCACCGCCTTGGCGCCGTCCTCGGCCGCCTTGGAGATCGCCATCGTCATGCCACGGTCCTTGAACGAACCCGTCGGGTTAGCCCCCTCGACCTTGAGCCACACCTCGCAACCGGTGCGCTCGGACACCCGCTGCGCCCGCACGAGCGGCGTGCCGCCCTCGCGCAGAGTGATCACTGGCGTGTCCGGTCCCACCGGGAGCCGATCGCGGTACTCCTCGATGATCCCGCGCCAGACGTGTGCCCCGGTCATGCCTCCGGCCCGCCCTCGACTCGCATCACGCCCGCGACCTCCTTGACCTCGTCGAGTTCGGCCAGCCGGCCGACCACCGCCTGCAGATTCGCCTCGCTGGCCAGGTGGGTGCGCACCAGCAGCGCAGCGTCGGGCACCCCGTCTTCCAGACCGCCCTCCTGCCGGACGCTCTGCAGCGACACCCCGCCATCGGCGAACACTTGAGCCACCGCGGCCAGAGCGCCGGGCCGGTCGTGCACCACGAGGCTGACGGAGTAGCGGGTGCGCGCGCTCTGCAGCGGCAGAACCTCGAGACCCGCATAGGTCGACAGTCCTGGCCCCGGCCGTCCGGTCAGCCGGTTGCGCGCCACCGCCACCAGGTCCCCGAGCACTGCGCTGGCCGTCGGTTCGCCGCCGGCGCCCCGACCGTAGAACATCACCTGGCCGGCTGCCTCGGCCTCGATGAACACCGCGTTGTAGGCATCGCGCACACTGGCCAGCGGGTGCGACCGCGGCACCATCGCCGGGTGCACGCGGACGACGATGCCGGTGCCGGCCTCGTCGAGCTCGGCCACCGCCAGCAGCTTGACCACGAAACCGGCACTGCGGGCCGCATCGATGTCGTCTACGCCCAGCTGCGAGATGCCCTCACAGGACACCTGTGACAGCGACACCGGCGAGTGGAACGCCAGGCCGGCCAGGATCGCGGCCTTGGCCGCAGCGTCGTGCCCCTCGACGTCGGCCGTCGGATCGGCCTCGGCGTAGCCCAGCCGCTGCGCCTCCGCCAGCACGTCGGAGTAGCGGGCGCCGTCCTCGTCCATCTTGGTGAGGATGTAGTTGGTGGTGCCGTTGACGATGCCGAGCACGCGGCGCACACTGTCGCCGGCGAGGGACTCGCGCAGCGGGCGCAGCAGCGGAATGGCGCCGGCCACAGCCGCCTCGTAGTAAAGGTCCACCCCCGCGTCGGAGGCCGCCGAGTGCAGCTCCGGACCATCCGTGGCGATCAGGGCCTTGTTGGCCGACACGACGCTCGCGCCGTTGGCCATCGCGGCCAGCATGAGCTGCTTGGTGGGCTCGTGGCCGCCCATGACCTCGACGACGATATCGACGTCGGGCCTCGTGACCAGTTCCAGTGGGTCGTCGGTGAGCAGCTCGTCGGCGATGCCGTCGCGATGCTTCGACGTGTCGCGCACGGCCACGCCGACCAGCTCGAGCGGCGCTCCCGCGCGCGCAGCCAGGTCGTCGGCGTTCGCGGCCATGATGCGGGCCACCTGAGACCCGACGGTGCCACCGCCGAGCAGGGCGACTTTCAGGGATTCGGTCATGGCTCCAAGGTTCTCACGCGAGGTAAGGATCGGTGGCGAACAGGTCGGCGAGCGTCTCGCGTCTGAGCACCACCGACGTCTGCCCACCCGAGGCGGCGATCACCGGGGGGCGCGGCACCAGGTTGTAGTTGCTCGCCATGGATCGGTTGTAGGCACCAGTGGCCGCCACCGCCAACAGGTCGCCATGGGCCAGATCCGACGGCAACCAGGCATCGCGGATGACGATGTCGCCGCTCTCGCAGTGCTTGCCCACCACTCGCACGAGCATCGGCACCGCGTCCGATACCCGGTTGGCGAGCACCACCGTGTATTCCGCGTCGTACAGCGCGGTGCGGATGTTGTCGCTCATACCGCCGTCCACGCTCACGTAGGTGCGAGTTGCCCCGGCCTCCAACGTGCGGCTCTTGATGGTGCCCACGCGGTAGAGGGTGACCGTCGAAGGCCCGGCGATGGCCCGGCCGGGCTCGAACGCGAGCCGCGGCACCGGCAACTCGGCCGCCTGGCACTCCCGCGCCACGATGCCGACGATGTCGGGCGCGATCTCACGCACGTCCAGCGGCCGGTCGGCGTTGGTGTACTTGATACCAAGTCCGCCGCCGAGGTTGAGCTCGCTCAGCTCGACTCCGGGGCTGACGCTCACCCGCATCTTCCTGCCGCCGGTGAACACGTCAGCGCTGCCGTCCTCGACGGCCTCTAGGAAGATCCCGAAGCCGGACGGCGGCTGGGCCAGCCGGTCGACC
>JBIRBF010000039.1:0-17201 GCA_044326505.1 Candidatus Nanopelagicales bacterium
CACCCACGAACGATGCATTCATTCGAATAGCCAGCGAGGCTGGATACGTGATCACACTCGAGGACCTCACCCTCATCACTGCAGGTGAGGAAGTGTCGGATGCCGAACTCGAAACCTTCGCCGGTGGGGGCGAGTTCAGCCAAGAGTGCCGACCCATGTACCCGAAGACCTGGAATTACTGCGATTGGTAGCCGGCGAGGTGGTCGCACGTCAGCCGCGGCACAACGGTGATCCTCCGTCGCTTTGAGTCCCTTCGGACAGACGATGAGCGGAATCACCCGAGCCGCTGCACCCATTCCTCCGGTTCCGCAACCGCGAAGTAGGCCACTTGGGCCTCGGTGGTGACCACCAGCACCTCGCGGGTCAATGTCCGATCAGGCAGATCGCGCGTGGAGCCGACGCCGAGGACGTCCAGCCGATCGAGCAGCACGACCCTGCCACTGTCGGCCAGGAAGATGAGCTGACTCGGCGTCAGGCGCAGTAGGCCGGGCCCGCGATCAAGCCCGTAGGCGAGCGTGGCGCGCTCCTCTACGAGGTAGGCCGGGGGCGCATCTGCCATGGCCTCGGCCGCAGCGGCCAGCGAACCGCTGGGGAGTTCATCCGGGCGTCGGTGCGTTGGCAGCCTTCGCCGGTCGCGCACTCTCTCGACCGCCCACACCAGCCCAGCGACGACCACCACCAGCACCGCCAGGTACACGAGCAGCCGCATAGGGACGACGTTAGCGCCGCAGCCCTGCCTGGGTGGCTCCGCGGCTCAACCTAGTAGCTCTGCCAGATCTGCGTGGCCACTGCGCCCAGGTCTTCGTTGGCCTTGAACACGCCCTGGATGTCATCGAACATCGCCTGGTTCATGATGATGGCCACCGAAATCTCGCGGCCCGACTTGGCGGTCATGTAGCCGCCCAGCGACTTGACCGCGACCCGCAACCGGTTGTTGAGCAGGTCACCATCGGCGAGGGTGCCGGTCTTGGCAGACACCTGGCCCGCCGCCGGGCTGTCTTTCTGCACTGTCGCGATCGAGCCGTCGACCCCCATGATCGGCAGGGCAGAGCGCCAGCGGCTCCCGTCCGGCCTGGCGGCGAAGACGCTCTCGAGCTGAGTCTGCGAACTAGCCGTGATGTAGTTGCCGGTCAGCCCGGAGCCGTCCAGCAGCGACGCGTTGCGCGGGTCGATCCCCGCGGATTTGAATAGGTCGGCCATCTTGGGGAAGCCGTCGTCGCAGTCCTTGCTCCCGGCGGCAACCGCAATCAGGCACACCTGAGTCTGAGCACCACGGTTGTAGCTGATCTTGAGGATGTACGTGGCGTTCTGCTGGTAGTCCAAGCCCTGCAGCGTGGCGACCTGCGGCAGACCGGCGACGTCAGTGTCGCTGGGCAGTCCCGCAGTGGAGTTCGCCTGAACCGCTGGCGCAGCGACGGCCACGCCCGCCCGGCCGAGCGCCTCGATGAACGCGGTGCGCGCGAAGGTAGCGGGATCGGGCATCGTGTAGACGTTGAGCACCGGCGCGGAGTCCGACGGGATGGTGCCGGTCAACTGGACCACCCCTGCGCTCGGGGAGGTGACCTCGATCTTGGCGCGGCCGCCCGGATCGACGGTCTGCACACGGTTGTCCACCTGCCAGGGCGCGACCTGCGGTCGCACCTGGTCGATCTTGGCCGGCTGACCCGGCGCGGTGGGCGACGTCACGATGTCGATCAGGTTGTTGTTGATGACGATCGGCGAGACCGGGCCGTCGTTGCCCAGGTCGGCGGTGGCGAACAGGCGGTCGTCTATCTCCACCCGCCCGGAAACGGTCGTGATCCCGGCCGCCTTCACCTGTGCGGCCAGTTGGTCCAGCCCGGCAAGCGGGTTGTTGGTGGCGATCGTGGCCCCGGGCAGGGCGTTGGCGTCGTTGTGATCGAGGTTGGTGAACACCACTTTGCCATCAGCGCCGGTCTGACCGCCCATCAGGATGTCGCCCTTCGCGACCAGGACGAGGTCGCCGGTCAGGGTTCCACCAGCCACCGATCCCGTGTGCACCACTGGCGTGATGATCTTGGCATCGGGACCGAACTGCAGCCATCCGGCGCCAACGCTGTAGGTCTTTGTGACCGATGCGGGCTCCAGGAAGGTCTGCGAGTTGTAGTCAATCAGCTTCTCGCCGGTCGCCGTGTCCACGACCGAGACCGCCCAAGTGGAGTTCCGGTAGGCCGGTGAATTCATGATGTCAATGGCCTGCTGGCTCAGCCCCGGTACGGCCGGCACACCGGCTGAGGACCCCGCGGATGCGCCCGACGGGGTAACCGTCGACGCACCCGTCGATGACGCACCACCGCACGCCGCCACGGTCAGGCACGCTCCCGCGGTCAGCACCGCGAGGCTGAGCTTGAGCGGGCCGCCGGTCATCCTGAGGCCCTGGTGAGGGTCCCCTGGCCGTAGCCGTTCAAGGCCTCCACCTTCACTTGCGTGGCCGCCCCGCCACCGGCTGGAACGGTGAACTCAACCGCCGAGATGAAGTTCAAGTTCTCGCCCACTGGCGTGATCGAGTAGGTATTGCCATCCCAGTGGGTCATGGGGATCTCCAGCTTCTTCGGACCCAGGACCAGCACGAGCGCGCCGTTGCGCTCCACCACCTGCTGCGGGCCGAAGAAGTCATTGCTATAGGTCCCGACCAAGTCGGCCAACGGAGGGCTGGGCACCGGGCTGGTCGGCGCCTGCTTGTCCGCGAGCGAACTGGTGTTGGTCAGGAACTCCTGCGTCATCACCTGGCCGTAGGCCACGTTCCAGTCGCGGCTGATCTCACCGGTCTCGGCGATGTTGTAGAACGCCTCCGCGATGGCCTCCGGCGTGCCCTGCGGCGTGCTGTTGCTCAGCACGGCGATCCCAAGTCCGGCCGACGGCAGCAGGTTGACGACCGTTGCCGCACCCAACTGGAAACCACCGCTGTGGCTGTAGCGCACCCTGCCGGCGGCGTCCGTGCCGACGCCGGTGCCGAGGCCGTAGAGGCCTGACTTGGCGTCGGACTGCTTGGCGGGGGAACTGGTCATGTGAGGCACCCGAGAGGTCTGCAGAGCCTGCGCATCCACCACCTTCTTGCCCTCGAACTCTCCGTCGGCGAGTTGCATCTGCAACCACTTGGCCATGTCGGCCGCCGTCGAGCTCACGCCGCCGGCTGGCGACTGCGCCTGGGGGTCGCGCTCCCCCACCACGTACTTGCCCTCAACGAGGTCGTAGGTCGTGGCCTTGTTGGCCGCATTGACGTAGTCGGCGTAGTTGGAGCTGGTGGAGGTCATTCCCAGCGGTTCGTAGACACGCTGCTTGGAGAGCGTCGGCCAGTCAGTACCGGTCGCCTTGGCCACGGCCTCGGCCCCGGCCGTGATCCCGAAGTTCGTGTAGGCGTAGTTGGCCCGGAACGGCTCGAGCGGCAGGTACCGCAGGCGATACAACACCTCGGCCTGGTTGTAGCCGATGTCTTCCAGCAGGTCGCCCGCGTGGTCTGGGAGCCCGCTGCGATGGGAGTACATATCGGCGATGGTGACGTTCGCCGTGGCGTAAGGGTCGCTGAGCGCGAAATCGGGCAGGTAGGTCGAAATCTTGTCGGTCCACTTGACCTTGCCGTCGCCGATGACCGACGCGATGACGGACGCGCCGATCGGCTTGGATACCGACGCCAGCTGGAAAACTGTGTCCTCGTCCACCTTCTCACCGCTCTGCAGGTTGCGGACCCCGAAACCCTTGAGGTACGCGACCTCGCCGTTGCGCACGACGGCGACCGAGACGCCCGGGACGTTCGTGTGGGCCATCGCCTGCTCGACGATCGCGTCCAACGAGCTGAGAGCCTTGTCGACGTTGGCGTCCGTGATCTGCACATCGGAGGCGGCACCCGGGTTTCCGCTGGCAGCCGGCGATGCATACGGCAACCCGCCGGGTGCACTCGCACTACCGCCCGAACTGCTTTCGGACGCGCCGCCGGAGGTCCCACCACAACCGGCCAGTGCAGCGATGACAAGCGCGGCGACACCGGCGTTTCTCACTGTGCTCATGGGGAATGATCACTTATGGCGGGCAAATGCACCACACCGGGTGTGAACCCGCGATTACCCTCAGGCGCTCGTCGGACGCTGGAGGCCGGGGGGCCTTGGTCGAAGAAGTCGGCCGTGGCTGTTGCGTTATTCAGACGCGTGTACTATTCTGAAGTGCAGGGCCAGCACCCGCGTGCAGCACCGCTGCAGGTGGTGACCGCGGGTGCACCAAGGGGGGTGATGGCCATGCGTTACCCGCACGCGCTCGACTCAGACTCGCCGTCGCTCGGCGGCGAACGCGCGGCGCAGGGGGCTGCGGTCGGCCCCGTGTTCGACGCCCTTGCCGATGCGGACGGGGCGATCTCGTCGATCCTCGCCGACGTCGCTGGGGCCGACGGGTCCGGTGGCACCGGGAGACTACTGCCCGCAGACCTGCCCGACGTGGCGGATCGTCTGCACCTGCTGGCCGCCCGGGTGTCGGCGGCATACCTCGCCGCCGTCGGCGCGGTCGACGCTGCATGCGCCCAGCCGCCGGGTCCGGCCACCACCGTGGCCTGGCTCAAGGACGCCCAGCTGCTCGACGGCGCCGACGCGTCCAGGATCCACCGCGCGGCTGCATGGCTGCGCGATCACCCCAAGGCAGCCGCAGCCCTCGCCCAGGGCCGGCTGACCCTAGCCCGCGTCGACGCGCTGCGCGCGGCTACCAGCGCCACCGCCGCCCACCGAGCTGCCTATCCCCACTTCGAGGACGCCCTCCTCTCCGTCGCGGCGAACGCCGACCCACGGACACTGCGCCGAACCCTTCGCGACTGGGCCGACCAGATCGACCCCGGCCCTGCCGACGATGACGCGGCCGACACTTACCGCCGACGCCGTTTCCACCTCACCGAAGTCGGCGGCGCGTGGGCTATCAGCGGCCACCTGCCCGGCCCCCTCGGCGCCGAACTCGCCGGCATCCTCGCCGAGTTCGGGGAGTCCGCGCGCCGCGCCGACACGTCCACCACTGACGTACCCGCCCCCGCGCGACGCGCCGATGCCCTGCTCGATCTGGCCCGCGCCGCCGCTGGAGCAGGGCTCACGAGCGCCGCCCGCGCCCGCACCGGAACCACCGTCGTCGTCCCCCTGCAGCACCTCACGGACTGCACACACTGCAGCGATGCGGTGCCAATGTGGACCACAGCCACCTGGGCCACCGGCAACGGACCCGGACAGGGGACGCTCAGCCGCCGGGAGGCGGCCTGGCTCACCTGCGACTCCGAACTCACTCGGCTGCTGGTCGACCCCGCCTCACGGCCTCTGGACCTGGGACGCACCGCCCGCACCGTCCCGCCTTGGCTGCGCCGCGCACTCGACGTCCGTGACGCCGGCTGCGTCATCCCCGGTTGCGACCGGCCCCCGGGCTGGTGCGAGGCGCACCACGTCACCCATTGGATCGATGGTGGAAACACGTCGTTGGAGAATCTGGTGCTCCTGTGCTCGCGCCACCACCACGAACTTCACCTTGGCCAGTGGACCATCCAGATGCCCGACGGGCACCCCCGCGTCACGCACCAGGCCAAACCCAAGAATCGGCAGCGCCATGCCGAACGCAGGGCGCCCGGCGCATTTCAGGCCGAGCGGTACCGTAGGGGGTATGAGCCCTCTACCAGAAACTCCGCCCGCCAAGGCGCCGGGCCTCACCCGCCGAAGCTTGCTGGCAGGCGCCCTGGGGATCACCGCGGCGAGCGCCCTCACCGCGTGCGGGATGGGCTCCCGGGACGTTTCAACGGCGACGAGCTCGCGTTCGAGTTCGAGTTCGAGTGCGGCACCAGAACCGGCACCGGCCGGCGGCCTCGGCCAGCCGAGCGTACGGACGTCGGCCAAAGGCGAACTGGTCACAGCCTTCACCGCGGCGGTCGCCGCCCTTCCGGTCAGCGGCGCTTCCATTTCGGGCCTGACATACGAGCAGGCCCTGCCGGGTCCGACGCTCAAGTTGTCCCCCGGCGACGTCCTCAAGCTCAAACTCACCAACAACTTGCCCTCCAGTGGTCAGGGCCAAGGCATGGGCAACGGCATGGGCCAGATGAACGGCATGTCCGCTGAGCCCGGGCACACGAACCTGCACTTTCACGGTCTGCACGTCGATCCGAACGGCAACAGCGACAACGTGTTCCTGGACGTCGCCCCCGGCGCCGTCCAGGACTACGAGGTCCGGATCCCGGCCGACCACTGGGGAGGTCTCAACTGGTACCACCCGCACCGCCACGGCACCGTGACCGACCAGGTGCTCGGTGGCATGGCTGGAGCGATCATCATCACCGGGGCACTCGACCAAGTGCCGCAGATCGCCGCGGCCGCAGATCAAGTGCTGGTCCTCCAGCGGGTCCAGGAGCAGCGCTCCCAACTCGTCATGGCATCAACGATGCACGGCAACGAGTTCATGTCCGGCATGGGCAATCCGAGCTTCACGGTGAACGGCATGGTTGGTCCGAGCACAACGTTGCGCCCGGGCGAGGTGCAGCGCTGGCGCCTGGTGAACGCCGACGCGATCGACTACTTCGACCTCGCCCTTGTGGACGCCGCCGGCCAAGTGATCTCCGGTGGGCTTCACCTGATCGCGCGCGACGGCATCCCGCTGCCCGCCGTGCGATCTGTGGACAGCCAGCTGGTGGTTCCCGGCAACCGGGTCGAGCTGTTGGTCCAGGCGCCCGCGGCGGCGGGGGCATTCGCCTTGATGGGACGCGCGGTCCAGGGCTTCGCCCACGGCGACGTGCCGCTGGTCCAGGTCACGATCGCCGGCGAACCAGTGAACATGTCCCTACCTACGACGCTGCCGACACCACTCCAGTCGATTCCGGCCAGCGCCGTCCAGCACCGCCGCACAGTGACCTTCGGTTCGTGGTCCAACCAGATGGTGGTCAATGGGGTGAGCTTCCAGGACGGCCCGGATCAGGTCGACCTCGACGTTGGGTCCGTAACGGAGTGGCAGGTGCAGAACCTCTCGCCCGAGAAGCACGCGTTCCACTTCCACACCAACCCATTCATGGTTGTTGCGGTCAACGGCGTGCCCGAGGCCGACCCGTGGTTCTGGGACACCTATCCGATTCCGCCCGCCACAGCCGCCGACGCACCCGGCAGCATCACCATCCGCACCGCCCCCAAAGACTTCCGCGGCAAGATCGTGCAGCACTGCCACATCCTGCCGCACGAGGATGCCGGCATGATGGGTGTGATCAACCTGGTCTGAGCTGCAGGTCTTCTATGTGGGTTGCGATGGTGCCCTCGACGAGCGACTCGGGCATCAGCCGCGCATCGGTCACGCTCTGCAGCGACAGTCCGTCGAGCAGCGCATGCAGCCGGGCGGCTTCGAGTTCGAGGTTGCGGCCCGGACCGACATAGCCGCAGGCCGCGAGTCGCTCGACGATCATTCGAGAACCCGAGCGGACCACCGCGTTGAGCTCGGCCAGGATCCCTGCGAAGGCCTCATCAGTGGCATGCCCTGCGGCGAGCATCAACCACACCTGGGCCTGGCGGCGCCGCTCGTCGGTCATGGGGATGACCAAGAGCGACGCCACCACTGCTTTCGCCGGCGTACAGTCCGCCAGGTTCAAATCCTCTAGCTCGGCCGCAGTCGACTCCACCACCTGCCGCACCGCTGCGGCGATGAGCGCGTCCTGTGAGGCGAAGTAGTAACCGAGGTTCGACTTCGACAGGCCTGCCTCCGCGGCGACGGAACGGACGGTGACTGCCTGCGCGCCGTCTCGCTCCACCACCCGCCACAAGGCATCGAGGTAGGCAGCCCGGCGGGCGTCGTGATCGACGATCTTGGGCACGGATCGGGTTCAGGACACGTCGTCCGCGGCCTTGTCGGCCGCGGAGTCCACGCCCTTCTCGATCTCTGCCAGAGCGGCGGCGACGTCCCCATCGTCGAGCTTCGCCTCGGCCTTCTTGGCCGCGTGGTCGAGGGCCTTGTTGACGTCGGTGGCAACGGCGTCCTCGGCGACGCAGATCACGGCGGCCTGACCGTCCTCGAGCAGCGCGCCGAGCTCCTTAAGATCGTGCCGCGACAGCCCGCCAGCGAAGTGCGACACCAGTCCGAGGCCAACGCCGCCGACGACGGCATCGGCCAGGATGGCAACCCCTGCCGGCGGGAAGATCACGCCGATCGCCGCGCCACCGATCGCGCCCACAGCGCCGCCGACCTTGCCCGCGCGGGTCTTCTCGTGCACGTGGATCCGGCCCTTGTCATCCTTGCTGACCAGCGCGGCGGTGATGTGGCGCAGCCCGGCCTCGGACAGGGTGTCGAAGTCCGCCTTGGCGGCATCCTTGGTGTCGTAGGCGGCCGCGTAGGCGACGTAGGTGGCGTCGTCGGACATCGGATTCCTCTCGGATGATGGCGCGCGTGCACCGGGACCGGTACCGCGAGAACCCGACGTTAGTCGGCATGACGACATGTTGCCCGCTCGCCCGAGTTGCCACTTGGAGCGCGCGGGGGCGTGGAACGTCATAGCCTCGCAGTACCAGCGCGCACACAACTGCAGGAGCCCGCATGACCCAGAAGCACCCCGACTACCTCACCGTTCTGATGCGCTACGCGCGTGAGCGCGAGGATCGTTGGCGCACCCTCCAGCGGGACGCGCGCACTGCGCTGCGCCACCCCTCCGCGAAGGCCACTGATGGGCTGCGACGGGAGTTGTCGGCGCTGCGTGACTTGGAGGAGTACTGGGCGTTCCCGGGCCCGGCAGTCATCGCCCGGCTGTTCGACGCCCTCAGCCATGGCGACATGGCGCTGCTCGACACCGCCCTCGGCAACATCAGCGCGGCCCTGCACACCAAGTCATACCGCCGCACCCCGGACCTCGATCTCTTTGTCCACCACGGCCCGCTGGACGAGGCCATGCCGATGACGGGAAGCACCGATAGGCCCTACTTCGAAGTCCTCACGGTCACCACTGCGACGCCCGAAGACCGCGCCGAGATGTCCGCGGTCATCCGGCTGCTCCGATCCCCGACCGACGACTTCGTGTACGAGAGCGTCATCGTGGACTCGGTGCAGGACGCCCTGCTCGCCCTCGTGGTCAACCCGGAGATCCAGGCCGTGGTGGCCCACGACGGCTTCCCTTTCCACAGCCGCCACAACCTGCCGCACCTGGAGGAGTTCCTGACCGCGCGCGGCACTCAGATGACCGGCGACCTGGCCCTGCAGCTACTCGCCATCTGCAAGGAGATCCGACCCGAGGTGGACCGTTATCTGCTGTCCGACCGCGACTGGGACCGGGTGGCAGGAAGCGATGCCGCATCCGACATCCGACGGATCTTCTTCGGCGTCGAGGAAGTCAAGGAAGTGCACCTCAGCGTGCTCGACGGGGTGCGTGAACGCTTCCAGACGCCCTTCTTCGACAACTTGAAGGCCTACGCCCGCCGACCGATGGGGACCTACCACGCGCTGCCGATCGCCCGTGGCAAGTCGATCTTCAAGTCCAACTGGATCAGGGACATGGGCGAGTTCTACGGCGAGAACCTGTTCATGGCCGAGTCCTCGGCCACCACAGGCGGCCTGGACAGCCTCTTGGAGCCCACCGGCAACATCAAGAAGGCGCAGCAACTCGCGGCCAAGGCCTTCGGCGCCGACCATGCCTACTTCGTCACCAACGGCACCTCGACCGCCAACAAGATCGTCGGCCAGGCCGTGTGCAAGCCCGGCGACATCGTGCTCATCGACCGGGACTGCCACAAGTCGCACCACTACGCGTGCGTCCTGTCCGGTGCACAGCCCTACTACGTCGACGCCTTCGCGCTGCCGGAGTACTCGATGTACGGCGGGGTGCCCATCGCGAACCTCAAAGCTGCGCTGCTGGAACTCGCCGCCGCCGGCCAACTCGACCGGGTGCGGATGGTGATCCTGACCAACGCCACCTTCGACGGGCACATGTCCCACACGGTCCGCACCATGATGGAGTGCCTGGCGATCAAGTCAGACTTAGTGTTCCTCTGGGACGAGGCCTGGTCCGCGGCGGCCAGGTTCTCGCCCTACCTGCGCCCACGCACCGCCATGGGTGCAGTGCCCCACCTGCGCTCGCTGCGCTCATCGGAGGCCTACCGCGAGCGTTATGCCGAGTGGCGCGAATTGGCCATCGCCGTGGACGGCTCGGACCCGCAGGCGCTGGTCTCCGAGTTGCTGCCGGATCCGGACGCCATGGAGGTGCGCGTCTACCAGACCACCTCGGTGCACAAATCCATGTCCGCGCTGCGCCAGGCCTCGATGATTCTGGTCGCCGATCAAGAGTTCGGCGACATAGAGGAGAACTTCAAGGAGGCCTTCTACACCCACACCTCCACATCGCCAAACCAGCAGATCATCGCCTCGCTGGACGTGGCGCGCCGGCAGATGGTGCTCGAGGGCTATGAGCTCATCTCGGGCGCGCTGGACCTGGCCATGGACATGCGGCGCCTGATCAACACGAACCCGCTGATCTCACGCTACTTCCGTGCGCTGACGCCGATCGAGCTCATTCCCGCGCAGTACCGCACCGTCGCCGACGCCGACAGGTTCACCTGGAGCGGGACCATCGCGGCGGTTGTGCACGACGAGTTCACCCTCGACCGCACCCGGGTGACGGTGACGTGCGGCCTGGCCGGGCTCAACGGAGCGGAGTTCAAACAACTCCTGGCCGATAAGTACGAAATCCAGATCAACAAGACCTCGCGCAATTCCGTGCTGTTCCAGCTCAACATCAACAACACCCGGGGGGACCTGGCCAACGTCATTCAGGTGCTGGCCGACATCTCGCGCGACATCGACGAACGCCTGCGGGCAGGCAGCGACGTGGAACGCGAGGACTTCCAGGCCAAGGTGGTGGACTTGGTCGAGAACACCCCCGAGCTGCCCAACTTCAGCTCATTCCACGACGCCTTCCGCGACGACCCCACCAGCCCCACGCGCCACGGCCACATTCGGGAGGCCTACTACCTGGCCTACGACGCGGACAACTGCGAGCACCTGCGGCTGGACGACCCCGAGCTGGACCGTCGGCTCGCGGCGGGTGAGGACGTCGTCGGGGCGAACTTCGTCATCCCCTATCCGCCCGGCTTCCCGGTGATCGTGCCCGGCCAGGTCGTCACGCCGGAGATCATCGCGTTCATGCGGGCCCTCGACGTCACCGAGATTCACGGCTACGACCCGGTCCACGGACTCAAGCTGTTCAGGGCCGAGGCCCTCGCCGCCGCTGCCGCAACCTCCTGAAGCGCGCGCCTTGGACATCGACGGGTTCGTCGAGGTCGCACACCTGCAGGTCGATCCAGACGCGGTCCTCGTGTACGCGGAGGGCTGGCAGTCGTGGTCGCCGACCTCGCTCTACCGCTGGCGCGATCCACAGCCGAGGCCGGTGGACGCTCGGCAGGAGGCACTGGGCTATCGAGTCGGCCGGCCGCCGCCCACGTCGGGCTGGCAGGCCGAGGGATTGCTCGCCGTCCAACCCGCTGTTGGTGCCGCGGTAGTCGTGATCTCGGCGGAGTCCCCCGTCGAGGTGCCCTCGGTCCGCGCCGTGCCAGACGGCAATACCCTACGGGTGCTCGCCGACGGGCCGGTGGTCGTTGATGCGGCCGAGAGCCCGGACGGCATCGAAGGGGCGCTGCGGCGCTGGGGCACTGGCTTCCGACAGCGGTTCGCGGCCCCCGCCGACATCCCACCGGCGCCCACAGTGTGGTGCACCTGGTACCGCTACTACCTGCAGGTCACTGCGGACCATGTCCGGGCCAACCTGGACCATATGTCCGAGCTCGCACTGCCGATCGACGTCGTCCAGATCGATGATGGGTACCAACGGGGACTCGGCGACTGGCTCGACTTCGATCCCGGCTTCGGAGACCTGCCGCGGCTGGTGGCCGACATCCGCGGCGCTGGCAGACGGGCCGGTATCTGGCTGGCCCCCTTCCTGGTCGGCGACGAGTCCCGCCTGGCCGAAGAGCATCCCGAGTGGCTCCGGCACGACGTCTCCGCCGGCTCCAACTGGAACCAGAACCTGCGGGTCCTCGACGTCGCCCAACCAGCCGCCGCCGACTACCTGAGTCGCGTCGTCGGCGAGTTGAGCGGCCTCGGCATCGACTACTTCAAATTGGACTTCCTCTACGCTGGCGCCCTGCCCGGCGCCGGCCGCTCGGACTCCGCGGCGCTGGAGTCCTATCGGGAAGGCCTGCGACTCGTGCGCGAGGCGGCCGGTCCGGACGCGTTCATCGTCGGTTGTGGTGCTCCGACAGTGGCGTCGGTGGGGCTGGTGGACGCGATGCGCATCTCGCCCGACATCGCCACCCACGTCGATCCGGCAGGTGGCGATCTGAGCGCACCGGCACTGCGCAGCGCCCTGTTCTCGGGCAAGGGACGCGCGTGGCAGAACCGGACGTTGTGGTGGGCCGATCCGGACTGCTTGATCGCCCGTTCAGAGATGCCGGAGCGCGAAGCGTGGGCGGCGTGGGTGACTTCTGTTGCCGGCCTTCGCTCGATCAGCGACGACTTGGGCGAGCTCGACGAGGCGGGCCTGGCGCTCATCCGCGGCTACCTGAGCGATCTCTAGGACAGCAGCAGGACCTCCAACGCAGCGGCCAGGGCGAGTGCCAGCGCCAAGCCCGCCACGACGACAGGTTGACGACGGCCGGGGCGCAGGTAGTGCCCAGTCGGGTCCTCCTGCATCGATGTGAGGGTACGGATGCGCTGCTGCGCGATCAAGGTCAGACCCAGCAGCACCAGCGCGATGCAGATCAGCACACCGATCCGCACCCACGCCGGCCCGGGCTGGACCAGGCCGCGAGCGCCGAGGGCGGCCACGATCGTCATCGTCAGGCCGGTGCGGCGCCACGCGAGCCGCGTGCGCTCCACCTGCGTTTGTGCAGCTGCGGCAGGGGTCGTCGCGAAGCGTCCGTCGTCGCTCATGTGAAGAGCAGCACCACGACTGCCAGCACGATGGCGCCGACCGCCGTCCCGATCGCCAACAGCGCCGGGAACTTCGATGGCGGCATGGCCTGGCTCTGGCGCATCACCATTTCGGTTCGCGCCCAGTGGTCCACCGCGCGGATGGCGATGGCCGAGCCCAGCGCGATGAGCAGCAGTGCCACGATCTGGCGCAACAGGGTCGGCCAGCTCGCCGGCACGAAGGCTGCCACCACCAGACCGCCGCCGATGAGCGCCAGCGCCGTGCGGATCCAGGCCAGGAAGGTGCGCTCGTTTGCCAATGAGAAGCGGTAGTCCGGCGCCGACCCGGGTGAATCGGCGTCGTTGATGGTGAACCACAGCCGGATCCGGTTCAGCACGACTTCATTCAACCCCATCCGCGACGGCCCCCGCCGGGACTTCTCGGCCCGGCCCCACCGCGAGCCAGCACTCGGCGTAGAACAGCGCCCGCACGACCATGTTCACCCAGGCCAGGATGGCCATGACGAGCACCACGCCGGCCGAGGTGTCCGGATCCACCAGCGCTGCCAGGTAGGTGTACAGCAGCACGAAGTCGGCGACGATGACGAAGCCAGCCACCGTGAGTGCCGCCAGCATCAGATCCCGCCGTTTCGCGGAACTGCGCGGGCCCAGGAACACGTAAACGGCTGCTGCCACCACGACGAGGGCGGCGATGATCAAGCCCGCCTTGCCCACCTGCACGAGTACGCGGGGTATCTCCCATCCGGCCAGCGCCCGCAGCGCTGAGGTCCGCACGGCCGTGACCAGCACGAGCAGCCAGGCCAGGAGGACCACGAGACCCACGCCGATACCGGTGACGAAGTCACGCGGGTAGGACCACCGACGTGTGGGTCCGGGCCCATCGCGCAGCACCGAGTCGCTGCCCTTGCGCAGCGCCCGCGCCGTGAGCGTCGCCGAGATGACCAGCGTGAGCACGCCCAGCACGTCGAAGATCGCGCCGCTGGACCGCCAGAAGGCATCATTAACGGCGAGACCCAGGTCCACATCGGTGGGCAGCGTCATCGTCGGGATGACGATCTCGTTGACGCCGGGTAACAGTGACGTGATGCGACTCAGGACGTAGAGCAGCACCAGCAGTACGCAGATGGTCAGGAAGAGCGCCCGATAGACGACCGTCAAGACCGGCAGCGCGACGTCCTGGTGGCGGTAGCACCGCACCGCTCGGTCGATGCGATCGAACTGCGCCGACCGGTTGCACGCGTCGCGCCACCTGGTCGTCGCCGCACTCCTCGCCCGTCGCCACACGCGTGGTGCACCGCCCTTCGGTCAGCCGAACGCGCCGACGGCGAATGCGGCCCCAGTGGGATCTATCAGCCCGCCGAAGGTTCCCGGGCCCATCTTCATGGCCGGGAACATCACACTCGCGCCGAGTTCCACTGCCTTGGCCATCGTCGCGTCGCAGGCTTCGACGGCGAAGTAGACCAGCCAGAAGCTCGGCACGTCGTCGGGCACGCCTGGCGGCATGGCCATCGCGCCGCAGTTGGACTTGTCCTCCCCCGGCTTCTCGGGCAACGTGCCGATCCAGTAGCCCTCATCGGGCCCGTCCAGCCATTCCCAGCCGAGGACCTCGGCGTAGAACTGCCGCGCCGCGGAGATGTCCCGACTCTGCAACTCGTTCCACGTGAGCGTGCCGGGCCGGTTGAAGACTTCCGAACCGGTGTGCTGGCCTGGCTGCCACAGTCCGAGCACCGCCCCTGAGGGATCCTGCATGAGTGCCAGCCGACCGGCGTCCATCACGTCGGCCGGGTGCATCACCATGGCGCCCCCGGCGCTCGGGACCTTCGCCGCCACCGCATCGATGTCGCCCATCAGGGCATACGACGTCCACGTGCTCGGCGCCCCGGCCGCCCGCACGTCCGGCGGCTGCGGGGCGAGGCCAGCGACTAGGGCACCGTCCAGCCGGAACTGGGTGTACGGGATACCGACAGGTGTGGGCAGGTCCTCGGACTCCCAGCCGAAGAGCTGCTCGTAGAACTCCCGCGCCCGGCCGGTATCAGTCGAAGTCAAGTCGATCCAGCCGATGAGCCCCTCGGTGTAGGCCATGCGTCCTCCAAAGTCCAAAGTCGTGGTGGCCACCAGCCAACGCCCCAAGCGGGCCGGCAGTCAACCTAGGGCAATAGTTGGCCCACCAGGGGAAGTACCGCTGTGACTCCCGCCTCTCGCAGCAGCCGCGCAGCCACGGTGAGGGTCCACCGCGAGCGGGCCCGGTCGGCGACCAGCAGGACTGTCGTCGACGGCTGGCCCGGCTCGCAGTCGAGGCACTCGAGCAGCGCGCGCACACGCTCCACCGGTGCGGCGTCACGGCGCTCCGGTGGCGGCGTGCCGGCGACAGGGGTGGCTAGGGGAAGCCGGCCGGCCTCGGCGAGGGCGGCCGCAAGCGTCGCGGTGCGCGTGGGGCAGGCGCCAGGACACGGCACCACCAGGGTGGGCCGCGTCGACCACTCACGAGACCATCGACCGAGAGTCGCCACCGCGGCCCCGATCAGGTCCGGTGATGCGGGGCCGTCGGCGCCGCCTAGTTCGGCGGCCAACGCCGCGAACTCCTCGGAGTCGCCATAGAAGATCGCCCGCCCCTCCTGGGCACCGACGATCCGGCCGCGCACCCCGGCCAGCCCTGACGGCCACTGCTTGCGCTGCGGCACGAGGACCACCTGACTTCGGGCGAAATCCCGAGCCGCCGCGACGAGGTCCGCTCGCGGCGTCGCGCCCGGATCGGGCAGGTGACCGGTGCACACGGAGCACCGGCCACAGTCCTGCGCCCCAGGATCGTCGAGCGCCTCGGTGATGATCCGCATGAGGCACTTCTCCGCACGGCAGTAGGCCTGCATCAGCTGCTGCTCGGCCGTGCGCGCGGCCGCGATGTCGGCGTAGCGGCGCTCGTCCATCACCCAGCCGCGGCCCGTACCGATCCAGCCGTTGTCCACCCGGTCCACCGCATCGGCCACGCGCAGCGTCTTGAGCAGCAGTTCCAGCCGACCGCGGCGGATGCCCGTCGCCGTTTCAAGTGCCGGCAGACTCATGGGCGCGCCGGCGGCCTCCAGGGCCGCCAGAACGCGGTCGGCCTGCTCCTGCGACGGGATGGCAGCAGTCGCGAAGTAGGCCCAGATGCCCTGTTCTAACTCAGGGGCGGCGAGGAGAACTCCTACTGCGCTGTCGATCGCGCGCCCGGCCCGACCCACCTGCTGGTAGTAGGACACAGGCGAGTCAGGTGCTCCGTTGTGGATGCAGAAGCCGAGGTCCGGCTTGTCGTAGCCCATCCCAAGCGCCGACGTCGCCACCACGGCCTTGAGTTCGTTGTCGCGCAACTGCTGCTCGATGCTGGCGCGTTCGTCCGCGGGCAGGGCACCCGTGTAGGCCCGCACGGCGAGGCCGCGTCGCTGCAGGAACGCCGCGAGCGAGTCGGCGGCCGCGACCGTGAGGCAGTACACGATGCCCGAACCCGGCAGGTGCTCCAGCGCCTCGGCGACCCACGCCGCGCGCTCGGCCGCAGACAATCCCGGCACCACCGCGAGTTGCAGGCTCGTGCGTGCCAGCGGGCCGCGAAGCACAAGGACGTCGCGGCCCAGTTGCTCGGCGACGTCTGCGGTGACCCGGGCATTGGCGGTCGCAGTCGTAGCAAGCACAGGCGTGCCGGGGTTGAGCCGCAGCAGTAGCGCGGCGATGCGCTGGTAGTCGGGTCGGAAGTCGAAACCCCAGTCGGAGATACAGTGGGCCTCGTCGATCACGAGCATGCCCGCCCGCGCGAGCAGCGGCATGGCCACGTCGGCGAATCTGGGGTTCGCCAGGCGTTCAGGTGATACGAGCAGCAGATCGACCCGGTCGGCCCGGAGGTCGTCGAAGACCTGCTCCCACTCCTCGACGTTGGCCGAGTTCACCGTGGTGGCGCGCAGCCCGATGCGCCGGGCCGCGGCAACCTGGTCGCGCATGAGCGCGAGCAGGGGCGATACGACGATGGTCGGCCCCGCGCCCATGGCTCGCAGTGCCGCCGTCGCCCCCAGGTACACCGCGGACTTGCCCCAACCGGTGGGCATGACTACGAGCACCCGCCGGCGCTGCTCAACCAGGGCCGTCACCGCCTGGCTCTGCTCAGCCCGCGGGACCGCGTCCGGACCGGCCAGGGCACGTACCACGTCGTCGAGTGCCGTCACCTGGCCATTGTGTCGGACCGTCGTGGTGCGCTGGTGATGAGCCGGACACGAGGGGGACAACATGAACGAAAAGAGCTCACGCACGGACTGGTCACGCACGGACTGGTC